>NZ_JBEXEX010000046.1:0-32879 GCF_040606445.1 Streptomyces sp. NPDC005408
ACCTTCAACCGTCCCGACGGAAACAAGCAGCAGAGCATCGACTGCTGGCCGATCTACACCTTCTCGGGCGACGCCAAGCCCGGTGACACCAACGCCGGGGTGGCAGCGGCCTTCGCGTACGTCGGCACGGTCGACCCCAATGAACCGGGCCACTACCCGGTCTGCCCGCTGCTGCGCTTCACCGGCATCTACTGCCCGGGCTGCGGCGGCCTCCGCAGCGCGCATGCCTTCATCCACGGCGATCTGACCGGCGCGCTCGGGTCCAACGCCATGGCCGTCGCGGGCTACGGAATCTTCGCCGTCGTGTGGGTGATGTGGCTGATTCGCACCGTACGCGGCGAACCCATGCGGATCGCTGTCGCGCCCGTCTGGTGGTGGACGCTCGGCGGTGCTCTGCTGATCTTCAGCGTGGTCCGGAACCTTCCATTCGGCTCGGTGCTTGCCCCCTGACCGTGCACCGAAGTCCCAGGTAATGGGACAGAGGACATCCGGATGCGAGCCCGGAGCCATGGTGCGGATACCATCGAGATGGCTGATCCTGAACCATCATCACCGTCCCGGAAGGGGGCCGCTCGCGTGAGTGTGCTCGACGAGATCATCGAAGGCGTGCGCGCGGACCTCGCAGAGCGGCAGGCGCGCGTCAGCCTCGACGAGCTCAAGGAGCGCGCTGCCAAGGCTCCTGCAGTCAAGGACGGCGTCGCCGCACTCCGCGGCGAGGGCGTCCATGTGATCTGCGAGGTCAAGCGCTCCAGCCCGTCGAAGGGCGCGCTCGCCGCAATCGCCGACCCGGCCGGGCTCGCCGCCGACTACGAGGCGGGCGGAGCGGCCATCATCTCCGTGCTGACCGAGCAGCGCCGCTTCGGAGGCTCGCTCGCCGACCTCGAAGCCGTCCGCGCCAAGGTCGACATCCCGGTGCTGCGCAAGGACTTCATCGTCACCGCGTACCAGCTGTGGGAGGCCAGGGCGTACGGCGCCGACCTCGTGCTGCTGATCGTCGCCGCGCTGGAGCAGGAGGCCCTGGTCTCGCTGATCGAGCGGGCCGAGTCGATCGGGCTCACGCCACTGGTCGAGGTCCACGACGAGGACGAGGTCGAGCGCGCGGTCGAGGCCGGAGCGAAGATCATCGGTGTCAACGCCCGCGATCTGAAGACGCTCAAGGTCGACCGCTCCACCTTCGAGCGGATCGCCCCCGAGATCCCGGCGCACATCGTCAAGATCGCCGAGTCCGGTGTGCGCGGTCCGCACGACCTGATCGCCTACGCCAACGCCGGTGCCGACGCCGTACTCGTCGGTGAGTCCCTGGTCACCGGCCGTGACCCCAAGTCGGCCGTCGCCGATCTGGTCGCCGCCGGAGCCCACCCGGCCCTGCGGCACGGGCGGAGCTGACCCTTCGATGAACGTCCGCCGCGCCGGTCGACCGACCGCTCCGGGCCGCCGCCCGGGGCTGGTCGGCGTGCGCGCCGGACTGCCCGCACGCGACCCGCACGCGCCGCTCGCCCGTGGCTGCAAGCCACGCGGCTGCCGGGCTCCGGCCCGCCGTGTGCACGGCCGCCGGGTGCGGTATGTGATCGGCTCGGAGCCGGGCCAGGTCAACGGCATGCGATGGCGCGGGGCCTGCGCGCGCTAGGCGGTTTGTTCCCCTACCCGCCCCTTCCCGTAACCAAGGAGCTCCGCTCCCTGGACCCCCGTATGCGACCTTCGGCCGCATGTCCTCAAACGCCGGACGGGCTGAAGAATTCAGCCCCGCCGGCGATTGAGGCGCGGGGTCCGGGGCGGAGCCCCGGTTACGGGGAGGGGCGGGGTGGGGGAACCGGTCACCCCGCTGACGCGCGCGCATTCCGTGTCCCTGCACACCAGACTTAGGGCATCAGCCCTGACAAGGAGCATGTCGCCATGTCCAGCGACTTCTTCATCCCGGACCCGGAGGGTCACGTCCCCAGTCCCGAGGGCTACTTCGGTGCCTTCGGCGGCAAGTTCATCCCCGAGGCCCTCGTCGCCGCCGTCGACGAGGTCGCCGTCGAGTACGACAAGGCCAAGGCCGACCCCGCCTTCGCCGCCGAGCTCAACGACCTCATGGTCAACTACACCGGCCGCCCCAGCGCGCTCACCGAGGTGCCCCGGTTCGCCCAGCACGCCGGTGGTGCCCGGGTCTTCCTCAAGCGGGAGGATCTCAACCACACCGGCTCACACAAGATCAACAACGTGCTCGGCCAGGCGCTGCTCACCAAGCGCATGGGCAAGACCCGGGTCATCGCCGAGACCGGCGCGGGCCAGCACGGTGTCGCCACCGCCACCGCCTGCGCGCTCTTCGGCCTCGAATGCACCATCTACATGGGCGAGATCGACACCCAGCGCCAGGCCCTGAACGTGGCCCGGATGCGGATGCTCGGCGCCGAGGTCATCCCCGTGAAGTCCGGCAGCCGCACCCTCAAGGACGCCATCAACGAGGCGTTCCGCGACTGGGTCGCCAATGTGGACCGTACGCACTACCTCTTCGGCACGGTCGCAGGCCCGCACCCCTTCCCCGCGATGGTCCGCGACTTCCACCGCGTCATCGGCGTGGAGGCCCGCCGCCAGATCCTGGAGCGGGCCGGACGGCTGCCGGACGCGGCTGTCGCCTGTGTCGGCGGCGGATCGAACGCGATCGGCCTGTTCCACGCCTTCATTCCCGACGCGGATGTACGTCTCGTGGGCTGCGAGCCCGCCGGACACGGCATCGAGTCCGGTGAGCACGCGGCCACCCTGACCGCGGGCGAGCCGGGCATCCTGCACGGCTCGCGGTCGTACGTCCTGCAGGACGAGGAAGGCCAGATCACCGAGCCGTACTCGATCTCGGCCGGACTCGACTACCCGGGCATCGGCCCCGAGCACTCCTACCTCAAGGACAGCGGGCGCGCGGAGTACCGCGCGGTGACCGACGACGAGGCGATGCAGTCGCTGCGGCTGCTGTCCCGTACGGAGGGCATCATCCCGGCGATCGAGTCGGCGCACGCGCTGGCCGGAGCGCTGGAGGTGGGCAAGGAGCTCGGCAAGGACGGGCTGATCCTGGTCAATCTGTCCGGCCGCGGCGACAAGGACATGGACACCGCCGCCCGTTACTTCGGGCTGTACAACGGCGAGGGGGACGCGAAGTGAGCGGCAACATTCAGCTGTTGAGCGACACCCTGGCGCAGGCCAGGAACGAGAACCGGGCCGCGCTCATCGCGTACCTCCCGGCCGGTTTCCCGACCGTCGACGGCGGGATCGCGGCGGTCAAGGCGGCCCTCGAGGGCGGCGCCGACGTCGTCGAGGTCGGGCTGCCGCACAGCGACCCCGTCCTCGACGGCCCTGTCATCCAGACCGCCGACGACATCGCCCTGCGCGGCGGCGTCAAGATCGCCGACGTGATGCGTACGGTCCGCGAGGCCCACGAGGCCACCGGAAAGCCGGTCCTCGTCATGACGTACTGGAATCCGATCGACCGGTACGGCATCGAGCGCTTCACGGCCGAGCTCGCCGAGGCGGGCGGCGCGGGCTGCATCCTGCCCGACCTGCCGGTCGAGGAGGCCGGTGTGTGGCGGGAGCACGCCGAGAAGCACGGCCTCGCCACGGTCTTCGTCGTCGCGCCGAGCAGCAAGGACGCCCGGCTCGCGAAGATCACGGAAGCCGGTTCCGGCTTTGTGTACGCGGCCTCGCTGATGGGTGTCACCGGAACCCGTGAGTCGGTGGGCGCGCAGGCCCAGGACCTGGTGCGGCGCACCCGCGCCACGACCGAGCTGCCGGTCTGCGTGGGCCTCGGTGTCTCCAACCCCGAGCAGGCCGCCGAGGTCGCCTCCTTCGCCGACGGCGTCATCGTCGGATCCGCCTTCGTCAAGCGGCTCCTCGACGCACCGGACGACGCCGAGGGCCTCGTGGCGGTACGGGAACTGGCGGCCGAGCTCGCCAAGGGCGTGCGCAGGGACGCGTAGCTCGTACGGGTGGATATGGGACCGGGGAGGCGTGCAGCGCCTCCCCGGTTCGTTTGTGGGATGTGAGCGAGAAGAACCAGGAACGCAAGCGGACCGCGCGAGAGCGGCTCCAGCAGGAACGCGAGCAGGAGAAGGCACGTGAGAAGCGCCGTCGGCTGCTGATCGTCTCGGCCGCGGTGGTGGCCGTCCTCGGCCTTGCCGCCGTGGTCGGCGTGATCGCGGCCAATTCCGGAAAGAAGGACGGCGGTTCCGATGCCGGTCCTCTCCTCGCGCCCGCGGGCGTGCAGGGCAAGGACCAGCTCGCCATCCCGGTGGGCGCGAGCGACGCCCCCTCCACGCTCACGGTGTGGGAGGACTTCCGCTGCCCGGTCTGCGCCCAGTTCGAGAACGCGTTCCGGGACACGATCCGCGAGCTGGAGACCTCGGGGCAGATCAAGGTCGAGTACCACCTCGCCACCATCATCGACGGGAACATGGGCGGCAGCGGCTCGCTGCGTGCCGGGAATGCCGCGGCCTGCGCGCAGGACGTCGGCAAATTCGCCCCGTACCACGATGTCCTCTACCAGAACCAGCCGCCGGAGACGGAGGACGGCTTCGGCAAGAACAGCAGGCTGATCGAGCTCGCGGGCAAGGTCGACGGCCTCGACACCCCCGCCTTCCGCTCCTGTGTGGAGGACGGCAAGCACGACACCTGGGTGCAGAAGTCGAACACCACGTTCTCGAACGGCGGCTTCCGCGGCACGCCGACCGTGCTGCTCAACGGGGAGTCGGCCTTCCCGGACAAGGGCGGCGAGCAGATCACCCCGGCCAACCTGAAGAAGTGGGTGGCGGAGGCGAACAAGGGCAAGAAGCCGGGCACCCAGAGGCCCACGCCGCCCCCGAGCGCGCCTGCCTCCTGACCGCCCGCGGCCCCGCGATGAGGGCGCGGCTCGTTATCCAGACGTTGCCGGGTGGGTTGCCGTACGTCCCACCCGGCAGGGTAGCGTCGGTCCTGCCATGGAACTTGCCTACATTCCCAGCCCGTCGACCGGTGTGATCCATCTCGGACCGCTCCCGCTGCGCGGCTATGCCTTCTGCATCATCATCGGCGTCTTCGTGGCCGTCTGGTACGGCAACAAGCGCTGGATCGCCCGGGGCGGCAAAGCCGGCACCGTGGCCGACATCGCCGTCTGGGCGGTGCCCTTCGGTCTCGTCGGCGGCCGGCTCTACCACGTGATCACCGACTACCAGCTGTACTTCAGCGAGGGTGAGAACTGGGTCGACGCCTTCAAGATCTGGCAGGGCGGCCTCGGTATCTGGGGCGCGATCGCGCTGGGCGCGGTCGGCGCCTGGATCGGCTGCCGCCGCCGTGGGATCCCGCTGCCGGCCTGGGCGGACGCCCTCGCACCCGCCATCGCCTTCGCGCAGGCGATCGGCCGCTGGGGCAACTGGTTCAACCAGGAGCTGTACGGCAAGAAGACCGATCTGCCGTGGGCCCTCAAGATCACCGAGGGTACGAACCGCGAGGCGGGCCTCTACCACCCGACCTTCCTGTACGAGTCCCTGTGGTGCATCGGCGTCGCGCTGCTGGTCATCTGGGCCGACCGGCGCTTCAAGCTGGGACACGGCCGGGCGTTCGCGCTGTACGTCGCTTCGTACTGCGTGGGCCGGGCCTGGATCGAGTACATGCGCGTCGACGAGGCGCACCACGTTCTGGGGCTGCGCCTCAACGTGTGGACCGCGATCGTCGTCTTCGTGCTGGCGGTGACCTACATCGTGGTCTCGGCGCGGGTGCGGCCGGGGCGCGAAGAGATCGTGGAGCCGGAGCGGCCCGAGAAGGCCGGGTCCGGGAAGGCGGCGAAGGCCGAGGCGGGCGATGCCTCTGCTGATGACGCTCCTGCCGATGACTCCCCGGACAACGACGGGAAGGCCGAGGCGGACGTGGATGCCGGCGCAGCTGCCGACGCGGAGTCGGCCAAGGGCTGACCGCGGGGAGAGTGTGCGGCTAGGCCGCCGGGACCGAGAGGTCCCGGCGGCCTTCCGCTTTTCCGGAAACCCTCCCTAAGAGCCCTCGCGGCGGGCCAGAGCCAGCGTGCGCTGTGCCGCGGCCACGATCGCGGCGTCGACGAAGCGGCCGTCCGGCAGGGCGAGCGCGCCCTCGTCCGTGGCCGCGGCCTTGACGATCTCCTCCGCCGCCTCGATCTCCTCGGGCGTGGGACGGAACGCCCGCTCGATGACTGGAAGTTGGCGTGGGTGGATGGCCGCCCGGCCCAGGAAGCCGAGAGCGCGGCCATGGGTGCAGGAGGCGTAGAGGGCGTCCAGGTCGCGGATGTCGGGGAAGACGGACTGGGCCGGGGGCGGGAGACCGGCCGCGCGAGCCGCGACCACGATGCGGGTGCGCGGCCAGTCGAGGGAGGTGCCGTCCCGTACGCCGAGGTCGGCGCGGAGGTCGGCCTCGCCGATGGCGATGCCGTGGACGGCGGGATGGGCGGTGGCGATCGCGTACGCGTGCTCGATGGCCAGCGCCGATTCGAGGAGCGGATAGAGGGGGACGGCCGGGGCGGCGGCCGCGATCCGCCGGATGTCAGTGGCGTGTGCGACCTTGGGAATACGCAGAGCACAGAGGCCCGGAAGTGCGGTGAGGGCCTCGATGTCACGGGGGGTGTTGATGCGGACATGGACCGGAAGGGTCTGGGGGGAAGCGAGAAGTTCGGCGGTGGCCGCCAGGGCGTACTTCTTGCGATCGGGGGACACGGCGTCCTCGAGGTCGACGATCACCACGTCGGCGCCGGATGCGAGTGCCTTGTGCACGACCTCGGGGCGGTCCCCGGGGGCGTACAGATAGGTGAGCGGGGTGGTCATAGGGCGCCCTGGGTGCGGAGTTCGGCGATATCGGTCCGGGACAGGCCGAGTTCGGTGAGGACGGCGTCGGTGTCGGCGCCGTGCGGGCGGCCCGCCCAGCGGATGGCGCCGGGGGTCTCGGAGAGCCGGAAGATGACGTTCTGCATACGCAGGGGGCCGAGTTCCGGGTCGGGGACCTCGGCGATGCTGCCGAGCGCCTGGTACTGAGGGTCTTCCATGACGTCCCGGACGTCGTAGATCGGGGCGATCGCCGCCTCGGCCTTCTCGAAGGCGGCCATGGTCTCGTCGCGGGTGCGGCAGGCGATCCAGCCGCCGACCGCCTCGTCGAGCACGTCGGAGTGCTCCGCGCGGCCGCTGCCGGTGGCGAACCACGGCTCATCGATCAGCTCCGGGCGGCCGACGAGATGCATGACGCGTTCGGCGACCGACTGGGCGGAGGTGGAGACGGCCAGCCAGGAGCCGTCGGCGGTGCGGTAGGTGTTGCGGGGGGCGTTGTTGCGGGAGCGGTTGCCGGTGCGGGTCTGTACGTAACCGAGCTGGTCGTACCAGAGAGGCTGCGGGCCGAGGACGGTCAGGATCGGCTCGATGATCGCCATGTCGACGACCTGGCCACGGCCGGTCGCGGTGCGGGCGGCGAGTGCGGTCATGACGGCGTACGAGGTGGCGAGCGCCGCGATCGAGTCGGCGAGGCCGAACGGAGGGAGGGTGGGCGGACCTTCGGGCTCGCCCGTGATGGAGGCGAAGCCGCTCATCGCCTCGGCGAGGGTGCCGAAGCCGGGGCGGTGGGAGTACGGGCCGAACTGCCCGAAGCCGGTGACGCGGGTCAGGACGATACGGGGATTGGCACTGCTCAGCTCGTCCCAGCCGAGCTGCCACTTCTCCAGGGTGCCGGGGCGGAAGTTCTCGATGATCACGTCGGCGGTGGTCGCGAGGCGCAGGAGGGTCGTCCGGCCGCCGGGGGTGGACAGATCGAGGGTGACGGTGCGTTTGTTGCGGCCGAGCAGCTTCCACCACAGGCCGACACCGTCCTTGGCGGGGCCGTGTCCCCGGGAGGGGTCGGGGCGGGTGGGGTGCTCGACCTTGATGACCTCCGCGCCGAAGTCGCCGAGCATCGTGGCGGCGAGCGGGCCCGCGAAGAGGGTGGCCAGGTCGAGGACGCGCAGCCCTTGCAGCGGAGTGGGCGCCGGTGCGGTCATGAGGCGGCCGTCCCGTACGCCTCGTCGATCTCGGGGCGGTACGGCATGGAGGTGGAGGCTCCTGGACGCTGGACGCACAGTGCCGCGGCGGCGGAGGCCCAGCCGAGGGCCTGTTGTACGGGTCTGCCCTCGCCGAGCGCGACGGCGAGGGCGCCGACGAAGGTGTCACCGGCGCCGGTGGTGTCGACGGCGGTGACCTTGGGAGCGGGGACGGTGACGGGCTTCGTTCCCCGGCTCGCGTACAGGCATCCGGCCGAGCCGAGCGTGATTACCACCTCGGGGACCAGACGCAGCAGCGCGTCGGCCGCGGTGTGCGGGTCGGCGACACCGGCGAGCGTGGCCGCCTCGTGCTCATTGGGCACCAACAGGTCGGTGGCGGCAAGGAGTTCAGGAGGAAGGGGCTGGGCCGGGGAGGGGGTGAGGACGGTCCGTACACCCTGGCGGCGGGCGGCTTCGGCGCCGTCGAGCACGGCGCTGAGGGGTAGTTCGAGCTGGAGGAGGAGCGTGTCGGCGGTGGCGATGAGGGCCTCGTCGCCGGGGGCGAGGGCGGTGACGGTGCCGTTCGCCCCGGGGATCACCACGATCGAGTTGCCGCCTTCGTCGTCGACGACGATGTGCGCGGTGCCGGAGGGGCCTTCGGCGGTGCGCAGGAGATCGGTGTCGACGCCGGAGGAGACAAGGGTCTGCCGGAGGCGCCCGCCGAACTCGTCCGAGCCGACCGCGCCGATCATCGCGACATCGCCGCCGGCGCGGGCGGCCGCGACGGCCTGGTTGGCGCCCTTGCCGCCGGGGATCGTACGGAACTCCCGTCCCGTGACGGTCTCCCCGCGCTTCGGGGCGTTGGCGACGTACGCCACGAGGTCCATGTTGGTGCTGCCGAGCACCGCGATGACGGTCATGGGCGGAGTGCCTCCTGATGTGTGAGGTGGGCGAGGGTGTCGAAGCCGATGCCGTCGAAACCGGCGATGGAGGTGGCGAGACGGTTCTTGAGCGGTGCGGTCCAGCGGTCGGGGACGGCGTCGGGGTGTCCGGCGAGCAGGCCCGCGAGGGACCCGGCGGTCGCGCCGTTGGAGTCGGTGTCCCAGCCGCCGGAGACAGCACGGCAGATGGAGCCCGTGAAGTCGCCGTCTGCGTGGGTGAGAGCGGCGGCGAGGAGCACGGCATTGGGGATGGCGTGCACCCAGTGATAGTGGCCGAGGGCGGCGTGGAGACGGTCCACGACGGTGTCGAAGTCGGGTTCGGCGCGGGCGGTCTCGATGCCGAACCGGACGGCCCGCGAGAGGCGGGAGCGCGGGGGGACGACGGTGAGTCCGGCGGCGAGGGTGTCGTGCACATCGGCGGTGCCGCCGGCCGCGGTGGCGATGGCGGCGGCGATGAACATCGCGCTGTAGACGCCGTTCGCGGTGTGGGTGAGGGAGGCGTCGCGATGGGCCTGCGCGGCGGCGGCCGCGGGGTCGCCGGGGTGCGTCCAGCCGTGGATGTCGGCACGGATGGCGGCGCCGATCCACTCCCGGAAGGGGTTGCGGCGGGCGGCGCTGAGCGGGGGTTCGACGCCGGAGAGGAGATTGCGGTAAGCAACGCGTTCGGCGGTGAAGGTACGGCCGGCCGGGAGTTCGTCGAGCCAGAGCTGTGCGAGCTGGGCGGTGGTGAACGCCCTTCCCTGGCGCTGGAGGAGAAGGAGGTTGAGCAGGGGGTAGTTGAGGTCGTCGTCCTCGGGCATGCCGTCGATGTTCTCGGCGAGCGAGGTGGCGGCGGAGCGCCGGTTCCAGGGGTGGGCGGCGGCGAGGTCCGCAGGGAGGCCCTTGGCGGTGAACCAGGAGGTGAGGGGCCAGTTGCCGGTGGCGCGGGCGATGGCGCGGATGGCGTGGAGGGGGAGCTTTTCGACGGGCTTGCCGAGGAGACAGCCGACGGCGCGGCCGAGCCAGGCGGCGTGCAGGGCGTCTGGTCCGCTCGGGGTTCGGCGCGTCACGGTCGGGGCGGGCCAGGTGGGGCAGATTGCCTTGATCAAGGGGAGTGGGGTGGGCTCGTACTCCGCCAAGGGGCACGGAAGTACGGCCAGTTCGTCGAGGAGTTCGTGGGCCAGTGCGCGCACATACGGCGGGGCCGGGGCGGGGGACGCTCCGGCGCGGGGTGGGGCCAGGGAGCCGCCCGCCCGGGTCCAGCGGGTGCGGATGTCCCGCGCGTCGCGGCCGTCCTCCTCCGCCTGGCGCAGTTCATGGCCGACCAGGTCCTCCGGCTGGACCCAGGTCAGACGCAGGCCCGTCACGGCGTTTCCGTCAGCCGGGCGAACGCCGACTCGTGGGCGCGACGGCGCTCGCGGTCCCGGGCGAAGATCTCGCCGGCGACCGCGGCCAGCTCACGCGCCGGGGTGTGCAGATCGATACGGCTGGCATCGGCCACCGTCTTCGCCCAGTCGCTCGGCACAGCGGACTCTCCGTGCAGCGCGCCCGCGATCGCCCCGGCCATGGTGGCGATCGAGTCGCAGTCGCGGCCGTAGTTGACGGCGCCGAGGACCGTACGGCGGTAGTCGCCGCCGCCGACCATCAGCATGCCGAGGGCGACGGGCAGTTCCTCGATGGAGTGCAGGCGGGACGGGCGGCGGGCGGCGAGGGAGGGGGAGCGGTAGTCCGGGCCGACCGTGTCGAAGGGGGCGACCGCGGCTCGTAGCGGACCGAGCGCCGACTCGAAGTCCGAGTGGTGGGTGGCGACTTCGGCGACCTCCTCGATGGCCGCCTGCGTACCGTCCTTGGCGAGGGAGAGTGCGGTGTCGATCACCGTGGCGGGGGTGGCGTCGGGGAGGCAGGCCGCCGAGACCGCCGCCGCGAAGACGCCCGCCGCCTCGCGTCCGTACGAGGACTGGTGGGCGCCGGCGATGTCGATGGCCTCGGCGTAGGCGGCCGTCGGATTGGCCGCGTTGACCAGGCCGACCGGGGCCATGTACATCGCCGCGCCGCAGTTGACGATGTTGCCGGCGCCCGCCTCGCGCGGGTCGTTGTGGCCGTAGTGGAGGCGGGCCACCATCCACTTCTCGGCCAGGAAGACGCGTTGCAGGGGCAGCGCCTCCGCCTCCAGCTCGGGGATCCAGCGAGGGTTCGAGATCAGGTCGGGGACCAGATGGTCGGCGACTGCGTACGCGTCCAGGTGGTCGCGGACGGTTGTGTACACCCGGATCAGCGCGTGCGTCATCAGAGTGTCGTCGGTGATGTGGCCGTCGCCCTTGTGGTACGGGGCGATGGGGCGGGCGGTGCGCCATTCGTCGCCGTGCCACGGGCCGACAATGGCGTGGACGCGGCCGCCGTGCCGCTCCACGATCTGCTCGGGGGAGTAGCCCTCGACCGGGCCGCCGAGCGCGTCACCGACCGCCGCGCCGATCAGGCTGCCCGTGATCCGGTCATCGAGTGTGAGCGTCGCGAGTGTCGTCGTCATGTCGGAATTGTCCACCCGGGGCGGTCAGTTCCGTGCGTGCGAGCAGCCCGGCGAGTTCGACGAGATCCGTGCCCGCGAGGCGGGGGAGTGCGCAGCCCGCGAGGGTGCGGCAGGCGTCGCGCCACGTGGCCGGGACGGAGTCGCCTCCGCCGAGCGCGCCGGTCAGCGCGCCGGCGAGGGCGGGGGCGGAGTCGGCGACGCGGGAGAGACAGGCCGCGGCGGGCACGGCTTCGGCGACGCGGCCGCGGGCGGCGGTGGCGAGGGCGAGCGCGACGGGGACGGTCTCGGCGGCGGCGATTCCATAGCTGTAGACGTGGTCGACGATCTGGTGCTCCAGGAGGGGGACGAGTTCGAAGGCGCCCGTCGCGTCGCGGGCGAGCTTGACGGCGTGCTGGGCGTTGCGGCCGATCTCGGTGGCGTCGGGGAGCTCGGCGAGTGCGGCTTCGACGGCGTCGTCGACGGTGGCGCCCCCGAGCGCGGCGGCGACGGCGGCGGCCATGGCGCGGGCGCCGTGCACTCCGTCACCGTCCTGGCTGTAGCGCGCGTCGAACTCGGCGAGCTCGGCGGCGGCCGCCGGGTCGCCGGGGTGGACGACGGCGAGGACCGCGGCGCGTACGCAGGCGGCGTCGTCGAAGTAGTGCGGGTTGTCGTGGCCGGTGGCGGGCGGGCGCAGGCCGGTGGCGAGGTTGCCGAGTCCGGCGCGTACGGAGATACGGGCGCGGAGGGGGAGCACGGCGGACTCGACCTCGGGGGCGCGGTCGGCGGCCGCCGCGACCTCGCTGGCGAGCGAGTTCCAGGCGAGATCGACGGCGGCGCGCATCCGGCGGCCCGGCGCGAGCCCGGCGAAGAGGTGACCGGCGGCGGTCAGCACGGTCTCGGCAGCGAAGGCGGCCCACTCGGCGTCGTCGGAGGGACCGAGGCGGAGGGGCTCGGGAGGCTGGTTGAGGGCGATGGGGACGGGGAGGGTGGTGGTCGCGTTCTGCTCGGCGAAGGTGTCGAGCTCCCGGGTGAGCCGCCGGGTCCACTCGGGCATGCGGGCGGCGCGATGCCGCGCGGCGGGCCATCCGGCGGCGTCCCCGGAGGCAAGCCCGAGGAGGAGCCCCTCGATGGGCCGGGCCGGGCGGTACTCCTCCCCAGCCCCGCCCCTTCCCGAAACTGGGGGCAGGCCCCCAGCCCCCCGGCGGGCGCCCGGCGCTTCGCGCGAGCCCCGCGGACTGTGCGGGGCGGCTGCGCGGCCCGAGGCGATGCTCTGCGCTTCGCGCGAGCGGGTGGGGCCGGTGGCGCTCAGCTGGTCGAGGGCGGGGGCGTCCGCGGTTTGCGCTGCGCCCGAGTCGGCGGGTTCGGTGATTTCCGGAGCCGGGGTCCGGCCCCGGGTGTTGCTCGGCGCTTCGCGCGAGCCCCGCGCACCCGGCGAGCCGCTCGTGCCGCCCGCTGCGTCGCCCGGTGTTTCGCGCGCGCGGTACGGACGGTCCGTGGCCGCTGCGCGGCCCGAGGCGATGCTCGGCGCTTCGCGCGAGCGGTACGCGCAGCCCGTGGTGTCGCTCGGCGCTTCCCGCGAGCCCTCCGGCGTGGCGTTCCCCGCCCGGGTTCCGCGTTCCGGGGTCATGACGTTGCCTGGGGGTCGTCGTCCGGGGTCAGTAGTTCCGCGATGTCCAGGACGTGGTAGCCCATCATCGACGGGAGGCAGCTGCCGCGGACCGGGCCGATGGCCGAGGACCAGGCTGTCGGGATCGCCGAGGCTCCCGACAGGGCGCCGGACAGGGCGCCTGCCACCGCTGCCGTCGTGTCCGCGTCGCGGCCCATGTTGACCGCCGTCAGGACCGACGTACGGAAGTCTCCGCGGGCCGCAGCGAATGCGCCGAAGGCCAGGCCCACCGCCTCCGGCGCCAGGTCCGTCCAGGGGTAGCCGCCGATCACCACCGCCGAGCGGACCGAGCGTTCCATCGCCAGGGTGTCCGTGTGGGTGCGCTGGGCCGCCACCACCGCGCGGCGCAGGGAGCGGGCCGTCCACGAGTCCATGGGGACGACCGACAGCGCGGCGCCGATCACCGAGGCCGGGCCGCCGCCCGCCATCGCGGCCGCCACACCCGCCGCCACCGCCTGGCCGCCGTAGATGCCCTCGCCGTCGTGGCTGACGCTGCCGTCGATCGCCACCAGCCGCGCCGCCTCCGCCGGATGGCCCGCCGCGAAGACGCCAAACGGCGCCGCCCGCATCGCCAGGCCGTCGCTCCATGCGTGCCGGTGCTGGGCCGAGATGGGGGCGGCGAGCCCGCGGCGGAGGTTCTCGAGGGTGCCGCGTTCGCTGAACCCGGCCCCCCGGAACGGGCCTTCGTCCAGGTCCGCGATCCAGTCGTGCCACGCGTTCTCGACATGCGCGACGGTCAGCGCCGAGCCGTGCCGCGCGAGCAGCAGGCCCGAGAAGATCGCGTACTCCGTGTCGTCCGTGCCCGCCGGGTCGTCGCTCACGAAGCCCTCGATACGGCCCCATCTGCGGCGGATCTCGGAAGGCCGCATGTTCTCGGCCGGGGCACCCAGCGCATCGCCCACCGCGAGACCCAGCAGTGCGCCGCAGGCCCGATCGCGCAGGAGCGAGGCCTTACCGGCTGGATCAAGTGAGGACTTACCGGCCGGATCAACGGGATTGCATGCAATCAACTCCATGGGGCGGGCCCCTTTCGCGCGCACCGAGCCTGTTCCTGCATCTGTGCCACGCGCGGCGCGCGACGAGTCTGAGAAACACCCCTGTCACCCGCTCGATGTCACCCGCTCGACTCCAGGTAAGTACGGCCTGCCTTGCTGGCGCGTCCCTTACGTCGTGCGTATTTTCGAGGGTGTTGGAGGGGGCACGGACCACCAAGTCCGCGCCGGAGAAGGGGAGAACTGTGTCCATCATCGAAACCGAAGCAACGCTGCACGTGGCGCACCGCGACAACCACACCCACCGTGATGTCAACGGCGGCTGGCTGCGCCCCGCGGTCTTCGGCGCGATGGACGGACTCGTGTCCAACCTCGCCCTCATGACCGGTGTGGCCGGCGGCGCCGTCTCCCAGCAGACCATCGTCATCACCGGTCTTGCCGGACTCGCCGCGGGCGCGTTCTCCATGGCCGCCGGCGAGTACACCTCCGTCGTCTCCCAGCGCGAGCTCGTCGAGGCCGAACTCGACGTCGAGCGACGGGAGTTGAGCAAGCACCCCGTCGACGAGATGGAGGAGCTCGCCGCGCTCTACGTCGCCCGTGGCGTCGAGCCCGCGCTCGCCCGCGAGGTGGCGATGCAGCTCTCCAGGGACCCTGAGCAGGCCCTGGAGATCCACGCCCGCGAGGAGCTCGGCATCGACCCGGACGACCTGCCGTCGCCGACCGTCGCCGCGGTCTCGTCCTTCGGTGCGTTCGCCCTGGGCGCGCTGCTGCCCGTACTGCCCTACCTCCTCGGCGCGACCGCCCTGTGGCCCGCGCTGCTGCTCGCGCTCGTCGGGCTCTTCGCCTGCGGCGCGCTCGTCGCCCGCGTCACCGCACGGAACTGGTGGTACAGCGGACTGCGCCAGCTGGTCCTGGGCGGAGCGGCGGCTGCCGTCACGTACGGACTCGGCGTGCTCTTCGGCGCGGCCCTCTGACGCCACTCTCTGTCCCGGCGCCCCGGTCCGTACCCGCACCGGCTCCCACCAGGGAGCCGGTGCTTCCGTGTGCGCCCAGGGGCCGCCGGGCCCAAAGTTGTGACGCACGTCCCCTCTACGAAATCCGCCGCAGATGAGACACTATGCAAGACGCTACATAAGTAGCCGTTACTCCGCGGTTTCGAGTCCTTAACCACCGGGCATGAGCCGTAGGCGCTGCGGGCAATGAAGCCTGCTCTGCGACGGGTCCACTGACACCGATCTGTCCGTGTGTGACCCACCTCCACCGCCTTGGCGCGGTGTCCGCATGCTGGAATGACCTATCCGCTTTCCGAGAAGCACTCCATCATGTAACCTGCACGAAATTTCGCGGAGGGCCAACGTCGTCCCTCGGCAGTTGCACATGCCACGACGACGACGGGAGTGCCGATGCGTTCCGACGCCTGGTCGCCCATGGACGGTCGCCCCGCCCCCCAGGGGATGTACGACCCCCGTAACGAACACGACGCATGCGGCGTCGGGTTCGTGGCCACCCTCACCGGTGTTGCCAGCCATGAGCTGGTCGAGCAGGCGCTGACCGTACTGCGCAATCTTGAGCACCGCGGCGCCACCGGCTCCGAGCCCGACTCCGGCGACGGCGCGGGCATCCTGCTCCAGGTTCCGGACGCCTTCCTCCGCGAGGTCGCAGCTTTCGAGCTCCCCGAGGCCGGTTCGTACGCCGTCGGCATCGCCTTCCTCCCCGCGCAGGACAGCGACGACGCTGTCTCGCAGATTGAGACGATCGCCGCCGAAGAGGGCCTGAACGTCCTCGGCTGGCGCGAGGTCCCCGTCACCCCGGACCTCCTCGGCAGCGGCGCCCGCGCCACCATGCCCGCCTTCCGCCAGCTCTTCGTGGCCGACGGCACCAGCACGGGCATCGAGCTCGACCGCAAGGCCTTCGTGCTGCGCAAGCGCGCCGAGCGCGAGGCCGGGGTCTACTTCCCCTCGCTCTCCGCCCGCACGATCGTCTACAAGGGCATGCTGACCACCGGCCAGCTGGAGCCCTTCTTCCCGGACCTCTCGGACCGGCGCTGCGCCACGGCCGTCGCGCTCGTCCACTCGCGGTTCTCGACGAACACCTTCCCGAGCTGGCCGCTGGCCCACCCGTACCGCTTCGTCGCGCACAACGGCGAGATCAACACGGTCAAGGGCAACCGCAACTGGATGCGCGCCCGCGAGTCGCAGCTCGTCTCCGACCTCTTCGGCAGCGAGAAGCTGGAGCGGATCTTCCCAGTCTGTACGCCGGACGCCTCCGACTCCGCCTCCTTCGACGAGGTGCTCGAACTCCTCCACCTCGGTGGCCGCTCGCTGCCGCACTCGGTGCTGATGATGGTCCCCGAGGCGTGGGAGAACCACGACTCCATGGACCCGGCCCGCCGCGCCTTCTACCAGTACCACTCCACGATGATGGAGCCCTGGGACGGCCCGGCCTGTGTCACCTTCACCGACGGCACCCAGGTCGGCGCGGTCCTCGACCGCAACGGACTGCGCCCCGGCCGCTACTGGGTCACCGACGACGGCCTCGTCGTCCTCTCCTCCGAGGTCGGCGTCCTCGACATCGACCCCGCCAAGGTCGTCCGCAAGGGCCGCCTCCAGCCCGGCAAGATGTTCCTCGTCGACACCGCCGAGCGCCGGATCATCGAGGACGACGAGATCAAGTCCTCCCTCGCCGCCGAGAAGCCCTACCGCGAGTGGCTGGAGACCGGTGAGATCGAGCTCGAGGACCTGCCCGAGCGCGAGCACATCGTCCACACCCACGCCTCGGTCACCCGCCGCCAGCAGACCTTCGGCTACACCGAGGAGGAGCTGCGCGTCATCCTCGCGCCCATGGCCAGGGCCGGCGGCGAGCCGCTCGGCTCCATGGGTACGGACTCCCCGATCGCGGCTCTGTCCGAGCGCCCACGGCTGCTCTTCGACTACTTCACCCAGCTGTTCGCGCAGGTCACCAACCCGCCGCTGGACGCCATCCGCGAGGAGCTCGTCACCTCGCTGTACTCCTCGCTCGGCCCGCAGGGCAATCTGCTCGAGCCGACCGCGGCCTCGTGCCGCAGCGTCACGCTGCCCTTCCCGGTGATCGACAACGACGAGCTGGCCAAGCTCATCCACATCAACGCCGACGGCGACATGCCCGGCATGACCGCCGCGACGCTCTCCGGCCTCTACCGGGTCAGCGGCGGCGGCGACGCCCTCGCGGCCCGTATCGAGGCGATCTGCGCCGAGGCCGACGCGGCCATCGAGGACGGCGCCCGGCTGATCGTCCTCTCCGACCGGCACTCGGACGCCGAGCACGCGCCGATTCCGTCGTTGCTGCTCACCTCCGCCGTGCACCACCACCTCATCCGCACCAAGCAGCGCACCCAGGTGGGCCTGCTGGTCGAGGCCGGTGACGTGCGCGAGGTGCACCATGTCGCGCTCCTCATCGGCTACGGCGCCGCCGCCGTCAACCCGTACCTAGCGATGGAGTCGGTCGAGGACCTGGTCCGCGCCGGCACCTTCATCGAGGGACTGGAGCCCGAGCAGGCCATCCGTAACCTGATCTACGCCCTGGGCAAGGGTGTTCTGAAGGTCATGTCCAAGATGGGCATCTCGACGGTCGCCTCCTACCGCGGCGCGCAGGTCTTCGAGGCCGTCGGCCTCGACGAGGCCTTCGTCGAGAAGTACTTCAACGGCACCGCCACGAAGATCGGCGGCGCCGGTCTCGAAGTCGTCGCCAAGGAGGTCGCGGCCAGGCACGCCAAGGCCTACCCGGCCTCCGGCATCGCCGCCTCGCACCGCGCGCTGGAGATCGGCGGCGAGTACCAGTGGCGCCGTGAGGGCGAGCCGCACCTGTTCGACCCGGAGACGGTCTTCCGCCTGCAGCACGCCACGCGCAGCAAGCGGTACGACATCTTCAAGAAGTACACGGACCGCGTGAACGAGCAGTCCGAGCGCCTCATGACGCTGCGCGGCCTCTTCGGCTTCAACGCGCAGGACCGGCAGCCGATCTCCATCGACGAGGTCGAGCCGGTCAGCGAGATCGTCAAGCGTTTCTCCACGGGCGCGATGTCGTACGGATCGATCTCCCGCGAGGCGCACGAGACCCTCGCCATCGCCATGAACCAGCTGGGCGGCAAGTCCAACACCGGTGAGGGCGGCGAGGACGCGGACCGGCTGTACGACCCGGAGCGCCGTTCCTCCATCAAGCAGGTCGCCTCCGGCCGCTTCGGTGTGACCTCCGAGTACCTGGTCAACGCGGACGACATCCAGATCAAGATGGCGCAGGGCGCCAAGCCCGGCGAGGGCGGCCAGCTGCCCGGCCACAAGGTCTACCCCTGGGTCGCCAAGACCCGGCACTCGACCCCGGGTGTCGGTCTGATCTCCCCGCCGCCGCACCACGACATCTACTCCATCGAGGATCTGGCTCAGCTGATCCACGACCTCAAGAACGCCAACCCGGTTGCGCGTATCCACGTGAAGCTGGTGTCGGAGGTCGGCGTCGGCACCGTCGCCGCGGGTGTCTCCAAGGCGCACGCGGACGTTGTCCTCATCTCCGGCCACGACGGCGGCACCGGCGCCTCGCCGCTCACCTCGCTGAAGCACGCGGGCGGCCCCTGGGAGCTCGGCCTCGCCGAGACCCAGCAGACCCTGCTGCTCAACGGCCTGCGCGACCGCATCGTCGTGCAGACCGACGGCCAGCTGAAGACCGGCCGCGATGTCGTCATCGCCGCGCTGCTGGGCGCCGAGGAGTTCGGTTTCGCGACCGCGCCGCTCGTCGTCTCCGGCTGCGTCATGATGCGCGTCTGCCACCTGGACACCTGCCCGGTCGGCATCGCCACCCAGAACCCGGTGCTGCGCGACCGCTTCTCGGGCAAGGCCGAGTACGTCGTCAACTTCTTCGAGTTCATCGCGCAGGAGGTCCGTGAGCTCCTCGCCGAGCTGGGCTTCCGTACGATCGAGGAGGCCGTCGGCCACGCCGAGCTGCTCGACACGGACCGGGCCGTGACCCACTGGAAGGCGCAGGGACTCGACCTCGAGCCCCTCTTCTACGTCCCCGAACTGCCGGACGGCGCCGTGCGCCACCAGCTGATCGAGCAGGACCACGGTCTGGCGAAGGCCCTCGACAACGAGCTGATCGAGCTCGCCGCCGAGGCGCTGAACGCGACCACGGCCGAGGACGCCCAGCCCGTCCGCGCGCAGATCGCGATCCGCAACATCAACCGGACCGTCGGCACGATGCTCGGTTACGAGGTGACGCGGAAGTTCGGCGGCGCGGGCCTGCCCGACGACACCATCGACATCACCTTCACCGGCTCGGCCGGCCAGTCCTTCGGAGCGTTCCTCCCGCGCGGTGTGACGCTGCGGCTGGAGGGCGACGCCAACGACTACGTCGGCAAGGGCCTCTCCGGCGGCCGCATCGTCGTCCGCCCGGACCGGGGCGCCGACCACCTCGCCGAGTACTCCACCATCGCGGGCAACACCATCGCCTACGGCGCGACCGGCGGCGAGCTGTTCCTGCGCGGCCGCACGGGCGAGCGGTTCTGCGTCCGCAACTCCGGCGCCACGGTCGTCTCGGAGGGCGTGGGCGACCACGGCTGCGAGTACATGACCGGCGGTCACGCGGTGGTCCTCGGCGAGACGGGACGTAACTTCGCGGCCGGCATGTCCGGCGGTGTCGCGTACGTCATCGACCTCGACCGGGACAACGTCAACTCCGGGAACCTGGGGGCGATCGAGCCGCTCAGCGACTCCGACAAGCAGTGGCTGCACGATGTCGTGCGCCGCCACGAGGAGGAGACGGGCTCGACCGTAGCGTCGAAGCTGCTCGCCGAGTGGTCAGTCGCCGTGGACCGCTTCAGCAAGATCATCCCGACCACGTACAAGGCAGTGCTCGCCGCCAAGGACGCCGCTGAGCTCGCCGGTCTCTCCGAGCAGGAGACCACCGAGAAGATGATGGAGGCGGCGACCAATGGCTGACCCCAAGGGCTTCCTGACCACCGGCCGAGAGGTCGCCAAGACCCGTCCGGTGGGCGAGCGTCTGAAGGACTGGAACGAGGTCTACGTTCCCGGCTCGCTGCTGCCGATCATCAGCAAGCAGGCCGGGCGCTGCATGGACTGCGGCATTCCGTTCTGCCACAACGGCTGTCCGCTCGGGAACCTGATCCCCGAGTGGAACGACTACGCCTACCGCGAGGACTGGCAGGCGGCCTCGGAGCGGCTGCACGCCACGAACAACTTCCCGGAGTTCACCGGCCGTCTGTGCCCTGCTCCGTGCGAGTCGGCCTGCGTCCTCGGCATCAACCAGCCCGCCGTCACCATCAAGAACGTCGAAGTCTCGATCATCGACAAGGCGTGGGACACGGGTGACGTCAGGCCGCAGGCGCCGGACCGTCTGTCCGGCAAGACCGTCGCCGTCATCGGCTCGGGCCCCGCGGGTCTGGCCGCGGCCCAGCAGCTGACGCGGGCGGGCCACACGGTCGCCGTGTACGAGCGCGCCGACCGCATCGGCGGACTGCTGCGGTACGGCATCCCCGAGTTCAAGATGGAGAAGGTGCACATCAACCGCCGCATCGAGCAGATGCGCGCGGAGGGCACCAAGTTCCGCACCGAGGTCGAGATCGGCCGCGACATCGACGCGGCGAAGCTGCGCCGGCGCTACGACGCGGTGGTCATCGCGGCCGGTGCGACCGTCTCGCGCGATCTGCCCGTTCCGGGCCGTGAGCTGAACGGCATCCACTTCGCGATGGAGTACCTGCCGCTCGCCAACAAGGTGCAGGAGGGCGACTTCGTGGCCCCGCCGCTCACCGCCGAGGGCAAGCACGTCGTGGTCATCGGCGGCGGCGACACGGGCGCGGACTGCGTGGGCACGGCCCACCGCCAGGGCGCGGCCTCGGTCACCCAGCTGGAGATCATGCCGCGGCCGGGCGACGACCGTCCGGCGGGTCAGCCGTGGCCGACCTTCCCGATGCTCTACAAGGTCACCTCGGCGCACGAGGAGGGCGGCGAGCGGGTCTACTCCGTCTCGACGACGCACTTCGAGGGCGACGAGGACGGCAATGTGCAGTTCCTGCACCTGGTCGAGGTGGAGTTCGTCGACGGCAAGCTGACCCAGAAGCCGGGCACGGAGCGCAAGATCCCCGCGCAGCTGGTCACCCTGGCGATGGGCTTCACGGGCACGGACCAGTCCAACGGGCTCGTCTCGCAGTTCGGCCTGGACCTCGACGAGCGGGGCAACGTGGCGCGCGACGCCGAGTTCCAGACCAACGTGCCCGGCGTCTTCGTCGCCGGTGACGCGGGCCGCGGTCAGTCGCTGATCGTGTGGGCGATCGCCGAGGGCCGCTCGGCGGCGCGCGGTGTCGACCGCTACCTGACGGGGGCGAGCGAGCTTCCGGCTCCGATCCGCCCCACGGACCGTGCACTGACGGTCTGAGCACCGCTCAACCCCTCATACGGTCCCGTACAACGGCGTACGGAACTCAACGCGGCGCCTGCCCAACTGTCCCCGACCGGACGACCGGGCAGGCGCCGCGGCGCGCGCGGTCCGTGGTGTCAAGGCGGGCGCAAGTCCTCGCACACGCACGGCTATTGACTAAAAGTCAGTTTCGTTTCAGGCTTCAGACCTGCCGTCGCATCGTGGGAGGACCCGTGAGCACCGAAGCGCTGACGAAGGAACTGGGCACCACACCCCCGGACAGTTTCGGCGCGCTGGCGCCCGAGCACCTCGGGACACTCGCGGACGCGCTGTGCCGGGAGCGCGAGTCCCGGGCCGCCGGACTCGAGGACGCCGCCGAGGCAGCCCTCAAGCTCGTCCCCGCCCTGGCCCGCGGGCCCGTCCGCCGCATCCTTTTCAAGTGAGCGGGGGACCCGTCATGGACAAGCTCCGCAACCGCGCCGAGACCCGGAAGATCGCCGCCCTGCTCGGCGAGCAGCCCGAACGCCTCGCGTTCCTGCACGCCCTGCCCGCCGAGGACGTACGGCGCTTCCGCGAGCAGACCGTCGCCGCCCTGTACGACCGGCAGCCCGAGATGCTCGACCGGATCGCCTCGGCCACCAAGCTCGTACCAGCCGTGGTCGCCGCCGCCATCTCGCAGAAGGCCCTCGGGCCGCGCCTCGCCTCAGCCGTCGCCGGACGGCTTGACGGCGCCCGCGCCGCCGACATCATCGAGAAGCTGCCGGTCTCCTTCACCGCCGAGTCCTGCGCCCACCTCGACCCGCGCCGGATCCCCGGGATCGTCGACCGCCTCGACGAGAACCTGCTCGTACGCATCGCCGTCGCCCTCGCCGAACGAGGCGACCACCTCACCATGGGCCGCTTCGTCGGCCATCTGCGTGACTCCGCGCTGGAGCGGATCCTCCCGCAGGTCGCCGACGACGCCGTCCTGCGCTCCGGCTTCGCCATCGACATGCCCGAACGGCTCGGCCACATCATCGACTTGATGGGCGAGGACCGCCTCGCCCGGGTCGTGGCCTCGGCTGCCGGTGGTCTGTGGCCCGAGGCGCTCGCCATCGCCGGGCTGGTCACCGGCGAACAGCGCGCCCGTATCGCGCTCCTCGCCGCCCGCCTGCCGCAGGAGCAGCTCGACTCGCTCGTGCGGACGGTGGCCGAGCAGGACCTGTGGGAGTCCCTGCTCCCGCTGGTGGCACTGCTCGGCGACGAGGACCGCCGCACCGTCGCCGTACTGCCCTCGCTGCGGGACGCGGAGGTACTCGGCGGGATCGTACGAGCCGTGGTGGCCACCGGCCTGTGGGCGGAGTTCCTGCCGCTGGTCGAGCTGCTGCCCGCCGAGTCCCGCAAGACGGTCGCGGACGCCGCCGGCGGCCTCGCGTACGACGAGCTGGACGCGCTGGCCCGTGAGGTCGACAAGCGGGATCTGTGGGAACTGGTGCTGCCGCTGGTCGAGTTGATGGACGACGCGGGCAAGCAGCGGATCTTCGAACTCCCCGCGTTCCAGGTCCGGGCGGCCGACTGAAGCCGCTTCCCGGTTCCGCGGTGACGTAATCTCGACTCTCCCGTCTCACACGTCACCGTGAACGAACGGAGCCCCGCATGGCGGCCATCAGCCTCCGCAAGGTCGAGGAGCGGGCGCCCTCGCTCGTCAGCCTCTACAAGAGCGCGGGCGTCTGCCTGGAGAAGCACCGGCTGAGCGGGGAGCGTGCCGCCGTCTATCTCGTGCTCGACTACTCCGGCTCCATGAAGGACTACTACAAGGACGGCAGCGTCCAGGCCCTCGCCGACCGGGTGCTCGGCCTGTCCGCCCATCTCGACGACGACGGCCGGGTGCCGGTCGTCTTCTTCTCCACAGACGTCGACGCGGTCACGGACATCGCACTCGACAACCACTGCGGCCGGGTCGACGAGATCGTGGCGGGCCTCGGCCATATGGGCAAGACCAGCTATCACCTGGCCATGGATGCGGTGATAGACCACTACATCGACAGCGGCTCGACCGCCCCCGCGCTCGTCGTCTTCCAGACGGACGGCGGCCCGATCAGCAAGCACGCGGCGGAGCGCTATCTGTGCAAGGCGGCGAAGCTGCCGCTGTTCTGGCAGTTCATCGGCTTCGGCAACAAGCGCAGCTCGCAGTTCGACTTTCTGCACAAGCTCGACGAACTCGCCGTCCCCGCCAGGCGCCTCGTCGACAACGCCGGCTTCTTCCACGCCGGACTCGACCCGCGCCAGGTCCCGGACTCCGAGCTGTACGACCGGCTGGTCGCCGAATTCCCGCTGTGGCTGGCGGCGGCGCGAGCGCAGGGCATCGTGCGATGACGGTAGGAGTGCGGGTGCTACGGGCCGCCGACCGCAAGGCCGTGCCGTGGAAGAACGGCGGCGGTGTCACCCGCGAGATCGTGCTGGCGCCCGAGGGCGCTGGGACGGACGACTTCGACTGGCGGATCAGCCTCGCGGACGTCGGCGCGGACGGACCCTTCTCCTCCTTCCCCGGCGTGGACCGGATCCTGACGGTCGTCGAGGGCGCCGGGATGGACCTCACGGTCGGCGGGCAGCACACAGTGGCCGACGAGCGGTACCGGCCCTACACCTTCCCCGGCGACGTGGAGACCGACGGCCGCCTGCTCGACGGGCGGCCCGTCGTCAACTTCAACGTCATGCACCGCAGGGGCCGTACGGCGTGCCTGACCTCGGTGGTGCGCGGAGGACTGCTGGTCGTGGTCCCGTCCCGCTCGACGGTCGTGATCGTCGCGCTGGACGGCGAGACGGTCCTCAAGGAGGCCCGCGTGACGCTCGGGCAGTACGACGCGGCGGTGCTGCACGACTCGCCGGGATCGCTGCACACGGAGGGGCACGCGGCTGTCGTCACACTGCGGAGTGGGTGAGCGGGCCGCCTAGGTCCTGTCCGGTCGATCAGGCCGGATCAGTGAGCGGGGCCTGGCGATGGGGGCACCTCCCGTGCCCGAAGGGCTACGGGGGAGCATCGCAGGCCGGAGGATGGGGGTCCCCCCGCCGAAGGCAGGGGGAGAGCCGACGCGGAGCGTCGGCGACTGACGCAACGCAGCGTGGGGGCACCTCCCGTGCCCGAAGGGCTACGGGGGAGTGCGTGCCAGGGCACACGAGCCCAGCAAGACCGGCCGGACAGGACCTAGAGGGTGCTCACGTACGCTCTCGCGCATGACCCCGGAAGTCCTGGTGCGCGACCACACGATCTACTCCTGCGTCATGGGGTCCCGCGCCTTCGGGCTCGCGACGGACGGCAGTGACACCGACCGCCGTGGCGTCTTCCTCGCCCCCACACCGCTCTACTGGCGCTTCGACAAGCCGCCGACCCATGTGGAGGGCCCGGCCGAGGAGCAGTTCGGCTGGGAGCTGGAGCGGTTCTGCGAGCTGGCCCTGCGCGCCAACCCCAATGTCCTGGAGTGCCTGCACTCCCCCTTCGTCGAGCACATCGACGACACCGGTCGCGAACTGCTCGCCCTGCGCGGCGCGTTCCTGTCGCGCCAGGCCTACCAGACCTTCGTGCGCTATGCGATCGGCCAGCGCAAGAAGCTGGAGGCGGATGTCCGCCGGCACGGCGCGCCGCGCTGGAAGCACGCGATGCATCTGCTGCGGCTCCTTGGGAGCTGCCGCGACCTGCTGCGTACGGGACAGCTCGTCATCGATGTCGGCGACGATCGCGACCGCCTGCTCGCGGTCAAGCGCGGTGAAGTGCCGTGGCGGCAGGTCGAGTCCTGGATGACCGGCCTCGCGTCCGAGGCCGATGCGGCGGCCCCGGGCTCCCCTCTCCCACCGGAGCCGGACCGGGCGCGGGTGGAGGACTTCCTGGTACGTACGCGACGGGCGTCAGCGCTCCAGTCGTACGCGGACCACGAAGTCGCTCAGGGCGTCGTGGACGGTGGGCTCCCCGGGTAAGAGCGAGCCCAGCTGTGCCTCGTCGAGGACTTCGTGAAGCGCGTCCACGTCGGTGCGGGCCCGCTCATGGTCGACGCCGGACGCGGGACCGTGTTCTGCGTCTGCTTTGGCCGCGATGAGCTCGGCCACGTACGCCGGGGTGTTCACCTCCCCCAGGAGTGTGGGGAGATGCGCCTGCACCTCGCCGGCGCGCATCAGATGGATTCCGGTGAGCAGGGCCCGGAAGGTGTACAGGAGCGGCTTGAGTTCGCCCGTCTTCTCGAAGAGCCGCCACTGGGTGCCCGCGAACCCCCGGTAGTGGTGGGCGTGGTGGCTGGTGAGCACGCCCGGGGCGAGCGCCACGAGCTCGGCGTGCGCGTCCGAGGTGTGCACCACCAGCGGCGACAGCAACTGCTCCAGCACATAGCCGTTGCGCCGCAGCATCAGACGTACGAACTTCCGCAGGTCGTGCGTGACGAGATCCATCTCGACACCGTCCCGGTCCCACATCCGGGACCGGGTCTCCTCGGGCTCGTGCAGCCCGACCAGCTCCGCCGTCGGCAGCAGATGGACCCCTCGCAGGTCCACATCCGAGTCCCTGGACGGGAATCCGTACAGATGGGCCCCGGAGACGTTGGCGAACAGCAGCGGGTCGGGCTGTTCGCCGACAACCGGGAGGAGGTCCACGTCGAGGGGAAGCGTCATGGATCAAGCATCCCAGAGCGCCCCCAGCGACATCAGATCGCTGCGGTACTCGATCCGCTCCGACCACTCCTTGGGCCACGCCCCCGCCCCCAGATGCGCCCCCGCGAACGCCCCCGCCAGGCACGCGATCGAGTCCGAGTCGCCCCTCGTGCACGCCGCCCGGCGCAGTGCCATGACCGGCTGTTCCGGGAACATCAGGAAGCAGAGCAGCGCCGTCGCCAGTGCCTCCTCCGCGATCCAGCCGTCGCCCGTGGCGAGGCACGGGTCCGTCTCCGGGTTTGCCGTGGACGCCGCCGTCGCGAGCCGTTCCAGGATCTGCAGGCACTCGTCCCAGCCGCGGGCGATGAACGCCTCGGGCGTGGGGTCGTGGGAGTAGGTCCACAGATTGCCGAGCCAGTGGTGGTAGTAGTGACTGCGCATTTCGTACGCGTACGAGCGCAGCTGACCCACCAGCCCCGTCGGCTCCGCGCCCTGCGCCAGCAGGAACACCGCACGGGCCGTCAGATCACTGGCCGCCAGCGCCGTGGGGTGGCCGTGGGTGAGCGCGGACTGCAACTGTGCCGCGCCCGCCCGCTGTTCCTCGCTCAGCCCCGGCACGAGTCCCACCGGCGCGACCCGCATATTGGCTCCGCAGCCCTTGGAGCCGATCTGGCTGGCCTCCTGCCACGGCCGTTCGCCGTCGAGCTGCCGGCAGGCGACCATGCAGGTGCGGCCGGGGGCCCGGTTGTTCTCCGGGGAGTGGTACCAGTCGACGAACTCCTCACGCACCGGCCGGATCAGCCGGGGCGCAACGAGCAGCCCGCGGTCCATCGCGCTGCGTATGCCGCGCCCCAGGGCGAGCGTCATCTGGGTGTCGTCCGAGACGATCGCGGGCCTGGGGAGCTCCATCTCGCGCCACGGCCCGCACTTGGCGAGGATCTGCGGCACATCGTTGAACTCGGTGGGGAAGCCCAGCGCGTCCCCGAGCGCCAGCCCGATCAGCGAGCCGGTGGCCGCTTGCTTGGTGACGGTCCTTGTGGTCCTGATGGCGGTCATGCCTGCCGTCCTTCCGGTCGCAGGAGTGGTGGGTGCAGTGCCGACGCGGCACCCGCCCGGTACAGCGCGGCCGGTTTCCCGCGGCCGCCGGTGCGGCGCGGCGGGCCCTCGACCTGCTCGACGAAGCCGGGCGTGGTGAGGACTTTCCGCCGGAAGTTGGGGCGGTCGAGTTCGACGCCCCAGACCGTCTCGTACACCTGCTGCAACTCGCCGAGCGTGAACTCGCGCGGGCAGAAGCTGGTGGCGAGGCAGGTGTATTCGAGCTTGGCGCCGATGCGTTCGTGCGCGTCGGCGAGGATGCGGTCGTGGTCGAAGGCGAGACGGTCGGCGGCAGGCAGGGCCACCCACTGGGCGTGTGCCGCGTCCCCGCCGCCGCGCGGCTCGGGCAGATCCGGTACGAGCGCCGTGTACGCGACGGACACGACCCGCATCCGGGGATCCCGGTCGGGGTCGCTGTAGGTCCGCAGCTGTTCCAGATGGAGATCCGCGACGGTCTCGTGCGACAGGCCGGTCTCCTCGGCGAGTTCGCGGCGGGCGGCCTGCCCGGCCGACTCCTTCGGGCGTACGAAGCCGCCGGGAAGCGCCCAGGCGCCTTTGTACGGGTCTTCTCCGCGCTGGACGAGCAGCACGTGCAGCCGTCCCTCGCGGACCGTGAAGACGGCGAGGTCGACGGTGACCGCGAAGGGCGGGAACGCGCCCGGGTCGTAGCCCTCCATCAGCAGCTCCTCGTCATCGCTTCTCCGGCATCGGGTCGGCGAGGTCCCAGCCCTCGTCGATGAGCGCGTCCACGGCGGCGACAGCCGTGGCGAGGCGTTCCTCGTGCGGTCCGGTCAGCTCGATGAACCGGCGCCCGGTGCGGGTGAGTTCGTCCCTGAAGCGCCCGGTCATCCAGGGCCGCAGCTCCTCGCCGTCGCGCAGCCCGTCGTCCTCGAAGTCCACGCCCTCGTGGTCGGTGAGCAGCCACAGGTGGTGGGTGACCCGGCCGGCGATCTCCTCTACGAGGGGATTGCGCCCGCCGAGGTACCGCTCGTGCCAGATGGCGGTCGCGAAGGAGTCGGTGTCGCAGAAGAGCACGGGCGAGCCGTTGCGGGCGAGCCGGTTCTCCCGGCGGTTCTGCCGCTTGGCGATCACCGGGAACTCCTCGGAGGTGAACTCCACGTCCTCCCACTGGCTTTCCGGCCACCGCTCGCGCAGTGCGGCCAGCTTCTCCTCGCTGTAGTCCCGGCCGCACTCGGGCACCCAGCGGGTGCTCGACCAGACTCCGCCGCGCCGCTGGTAGTGCTCGGAGAGCGCGCGGGCCATGGTGGTGGTGCCGGTGGACTCGGCCCCGAGCACGACGACCCGGCGGGTGAGCCAGGCCCGCACCGGCCGCTCCAGGTAGTCCCAGCAGCCGACCGGGTCCTTGCGGACGGCGGTCCCCGAGACCGGGAACAGCGAGCGGTCCGGATCCACGGAGACATGCTCCGCGCCGAAGCGCCGGGCGAGTTCGTCCCCGTACGGCTCCGAAGTGAAGACGGCGTCGACCGCGTCGCCCCAGTCCGGAACTGCCTGGCGGAAGATCGCCATGTGCGCGTCCCAGACGTCCGGGTCGGTGAGGTCCACCGGGATGTCGTCCACGGCCCCCACGACCCAGACGTTCTGGTGGACCTCCTCCATCCAGCGGACGCGTTCCCGCAGCGGGATTGACTCCACCGAAGCCGCGCACACCAGGACGGTCAGGCGCTCGCAGCGGTCCTTGGCGGTCCGTACGAGATGGTGGTGCCCCGCGTGCGGCGGATAGAACTTGCCGAGCACCAGCCCGTGCCGGTAGGTGCTCATGCCGTCGCCTCCGCCAACTCCCGCTGCCCGGCGGCCAGATCACGCGACCAGTTGCGCAGCCCGATGACGCAGAGGGTCATGAAGCCGACGTACAGCAGCGAGGTGAGATAGAGCTCCTTGTACGCGTACAGCGGGATGTAGACCACATCGGCGGCGATCCACAGCCACCAGGACTCCAGGCGCTTGCGGCACTGCCCGTACGTCGCCATCAGCGAAAGGGCGGTGGTCAGAGCGTCCCAGAAGGGGACGGCCGAGTCCGTCGCCCGGTCGAGAAGCAGCGTCAGACCGAGAGTCCCCACCACCCCCGCCGCGAGCAGCCAGGTCCACTCGGTGCGGCCGGTGCGCCGTACCGGGAGGCCGTCGGGACCTGGTCCACCCCCGTGGGTCCAGGTCCACCAGCCGTACGCGGCGAGGGCGATGAAGACGATTTGCAGGCCCGCGTCGGCGTACAGGCCGGCCTGGGTGAAGAGCAGGATGAAGAAGAGGTTGTTCGCAATGCCTATCGGCCAGTTGGCGATGTGCTGGCGGGCGACGAGCCACACGCAGAGCGCCCCGCTGCCGAAGCCGAGGACTTCGGTCCAGCTCACCGGTGTGTCGAGCACGGTGAACAGCGGCTGCTGCAGGGGTTCGAGGATGTCCGCGAGACTCACGCCCGGCTCCTTAATAGTCACGTTGACTATAAAGGCCAACTGGCCCGTCCCACAAGATGCGAGAAGCCCGCGGCCTGAGATGACCGCGGGCTTCGTGCGAGAACTGGTGTGCCTACAGGCCGACTTCCTTCATCAGCATGCCGACCTCGGTGTTGGTCAGGCGGCGCAGCCAGCCGGACTTCTGGTCACCCAGGCCGATCGGGCCGAAGGACGTCCGTACGAGCCGGTCGACCGGGAAACCGGCCTCGGAGAGCATGCGGCGCACGATGTGCTTGCGGCCCTCGTGGAGCGTGACCTCGACGAGGTAGTTCTTGCCGGTGTTCTCGACGACACGGAAGTGGTCCGCGCGGGCGTAGCCGTCCTCCAGCTGGATGCCGTCCTTGAGCCGCTTGCCCAACTCGCGCGGGAGCGGGCCCTGGATGGCGGCGAGGTAGGTCTTCTTCACGCCGTACTTGGGGTGGGTCAGCCGGTGGGCCAGCTCGCCGTGGTTGGTCAGCAGGATGATGCCTTCGGTCTCGGTGTCGAGCCGGCCGACGTGGAACAGGCGCGTCTCACGGTTGGTGACGTAGTCACCGAGGCACTGGCGTCCGTCCGGGTCCTCCATCGTCGACACGACACCGGCAGGCTTGTTCAACGCGAAGAAGAGGTGCGACTGGGTGGCGACCGTCAGGCCGTCGACCTTGATCTCGTCCTTCTCCGGGTGGACGCGCATGCCCTGCTCGACGACGATCTTGCCGTTCACCTCGACGCGGGCCTGCTCGATGAGCTCCTCGCAGGCGCGGCGCGAGCCCATGCCGGCGCGGGCGAGCACCTTCTGCAGCCGCTCGCCCTCCTGCTCGGCGCCCGGGAAGGTCTTGGGCGTCTTGACCTCCGGCTTGTTGGCGTACCTGTCCCGGTTGCGCTGCTCGATCTTGGCGTCCAGCTCACGGGGGCGGGACGGGGCGCTGCCGCGCCGGGTGCCCTGGGGCTTCTGCGCGGGCTTCGGGCCGCCCTTGGCACCGCCGCGCGCGGCCGCACCACGGCCCTTGCGGGGGCCGCCGTCCTCGGCGGAACCGCCCACGTCGTAGCGGCGCTCCTCGGGCCGGGGACGGCGGGGGCGCTCCCCCTGCTTGTCGTCGCGCCCCTTGGCGCCCGCGCCCCGGGAGTCCCGGCTCCCGCGGGAGTCCCGGCTCCCGCCGGAGTCCCGGTTGCCGCTTCCGCTGTTCCTGCCGCTGCTTCGCATCAAAATTCCGTCTTGTCGTCTGCGTCGGTGTCCGGTGCGTCCGGATCGAACGACGGCACACCCTCTTGAGTCTCGGCCTCGATCGCTTCCGCCTCGGGGAGGAAGGGCGCGAGCTCCGGGAGCTCGTCCAGGCCTCGCAGGCCCATCCGCTCCAGAAAGTAGTTCGTCGTCCTGTACAGGATCGCACCTGTTTCGGGTTCCGCGCCCGCCTCCTCGACCAGACCGCGCTGAAGGAGGGTGCGCATGACGCCGTCGCAGTTCACTCCGCGTACGGCCGAGACGCGCGAACGGCTGACCGGCTGGCGGTACGCGACGACCGCGAGGGTCTCGAGGGCCGCCTGGGTGAGCCGGGCCTGCTGGCCGTCGAGCACGAAGCGCTCGACGGCGTCGGCGTGCTCGGCCCGGGAGTAGAACCGCCAGCCGCCCGCGACGAGCCGCAGCTCGAATCCGCGGCCCTGGACGGTGTACTCGTCCGCCAGCTCGCGCAGGGCGTCGGCGACGGCCCGGCGCGGCTGCTCCAGCACCTTGGCGAGATGCTCCTCGGTGGCCGGCTCGTCGACGACCATGAGGACCGCTTCGAGCGCGGGCTTGAGATCACTCACGCGTTCTCGTCCTCCTCCTGGTTCTCGCGAACCTCTTGATCGAATTCGTCCGTGACAGTGGGCCGGTCGTCGCCCTCGCCACCGGTCCAGCGCACCATGAGCTCCCCGAGGGCGTCCTCCTGCTCCAGGACGACGGCCTTCTCGCGGTAGAGCTCGAGCAGCGCGAGGAAGCGGGCGACGACGGTGAGGGTGTCGGGGGCGTCCGCGGCGAGCTCCCGGAAGCTCACCTCCCCCGCCTCCCGCAGCCGCGCGACGACCACATCGGCCTGCTCGCGCACGGACACGAGGGGGGCGTGGATGTGGTCCACGTACACCTGCGGCTTGGGCCGGGGCTGCATGGCCTTCACCGCGAGCTTGGCGAAGCCCTCGGCGCCGATGCTGATGACGACCTCGGGCAGCAGCTCGGCGTGATGAGGCTCCAGCCCGACGGTACGCGGATACCGCCTGCTCTCGTCCTCAAGACGCCCGCTGAAGATCTCGGCGATCTGCTTGTACGCGCGGTACTGCAGCAGCCGGGCGAAGAGCAGGTCACGCGCTTCGAGCAGCGCGAGATCGGCCTCGTCCTCCACCTCGGCGGAGGGGAGCAGCCGGGCGGCTTTGAGGTCGAGGAGGGTGGCGGCGACGACGAGGAACTCGGTGGTCTGATCGAGATCCCAGTCGTTGCCCATGGCCCGGATGTGCGCCATGAACTCGTCGGTGACCTTGGAGAGGGCGACCTCGGTGACGTCCAGCTTGTGCTTGGAGATGAGCTGCAGGAGCAGATCAAAGGGCCCTTCGAAGTTGGCGAGCCGTACTTTGAACCGCCCGTCATCGGCAACCGGGGCCACGGATTCCGCCCCAGCGGCACCAGCACCGGACCGCGCGCCCGCGTCCCGCTCGGCGGGCGCACCGCCGTCGTCACCGGCACCGGGCCTTGGGCCCGCGTTCCGCTCGGCGGACGCACCGACGTCGTCACCGGCACCGGGTCTCGGGGCCGCGTCCCGCTCGGCGGTACCGCCGCCGTCGCCGCGAAGCGGGCGACTGCGCTCAGCGGCCTCACCGCTGCCCCCGGCCTCGTCGACGATGGCACTGGCGAAGCCAGGAGGCTCCTCCCCAACCGGGCGCGTCTCGCTGTCGCGAAGCAGGCCACTGGGCTCAACCGCCTCACCGCTGCCCCCGGCCGCACCGACGTCGGCACCGGCAGCGGGGCTCGCGCCCGCGTCCCGCTCGGCGGTACCGCCGCCGTCGCCGCGAAGCGGGCGACTGGGCTCAGCGGCCTCACCGCTGCCTCCGGCCTCACCAACGGGCTCCGGCTCGCCAGGCCGCCGGGCATCCACGGCCTCGCCCGCGTCGGAGCCGGGAGGCTCCTCCCCAGCCGGGCGCGTCTCGTCGGCGCGCAGCGGGCGGCTGGGGGCCGGGGCGGTCTACCGCGACCGGCCCTGCACCGGCGCAGGCCCCGACACCTGCTCGGGCGTCTCACAGCAGCCCTG
>NZ_JBEXEX010000046.1:32889-61210 GCF_040606445.1 Streptomyces sp. NPDC005408
GGCGCGCGGGGCGGCGCGAAGCTGCCGCAAGGGGGTGCAGGGGCGCCAGCCCCGACGAACCCCCAGGGGTGCGGGGCGGGGCCCCGGGTGGGGGAGGGGCGGGGTGGGGGAAACCGCCTCCCCAGGCGCACGCGGCCCGCCCCGGTCCGCGCCAGGGCCGCGCCCCAGCGAGCGGCGGGGCGGCGGCGGGGCGGAGTCGTCGGTCGGGAGCATCGCGGTCCAGGGGCAAAAGGAGCAGGCAGGGCAGCGCGCAGGCTACCGTCAGCGCCCGCGCAGACGTCGTACGAGAATGCTCGCGTCGCCGCGCTGCTCAAGATCCGCCAGCACCACGGCCACCGCCTCGCGGACGATCCGCCCGCGGTCGACGGCCAGCCCGTGCTCGCCGCGCAGCACCAGCCGCGCGTGTTCGAGGTCGATCAGTTCCTCGGCCGAGACGTACACCGTGATCTTCTCGTCGTGCCGTTCCCGCCCGCTGGGCCGGCGGTTCGCGCCACGACCGCCCCGGCGGCGCTGCTGCCCGGCCTGCTGACCGGCCGGAGCGGCGGCAGCGGCCGCATCCTGCGGGCGCCGCTTCGCCCCACCCGGGGCCTCGGCCTCGGCCCCCCGGCTGCGTCCTTCCGCCCCGGAGTCCGCCTCGGCGGCGGAGTGCTCCTCCGAAGAGGCGGGAGCGGGCGCCGTGGAGGACTGCGCAGCCGCGCCGTCGCCGACCGGATCGCTTTCTCCTGCCGGCGCCGGAACCCGCGGCTCGCCGTTCGCCTGCCGGCGCGGGGACGACGACTGGAGCCCCATGCCCCCGGTCGTACGGAACAGCTCGTCGGCCCCGGGCAGACTCACTCGGCGTGACACCGGGCGAGCACCTCCCTGGCGAGCTGACGGTACGCGGCGGCGCCCACGGAGTTCGATGCGTAGGTGGTGATGGGCTCACCGGCGACTGTCGTCTCGGGGAAGCGCACCGTCCGGCCGATCACCGTGTGGTAGACGTGGTCGTCGAAGGCCTCGACCACCCGCGCCAGCACCTCACGGCTGTGGACCGTACGGGAGTCGTACATCGTGGCGAGGATGCCGTCGAGTTCCAGGTCGGGGTTGAGCCGCTCCTGGACCTTCTCGATCGTCTCGGTCAGCAGAGCCACACCACGCAGCGCGAAGAACTCGCACTCGAGCGGCACGATCACCTTGTGCGCCGCGGTCAGCGCGTTGACGGTGAGCAGGCCCAGCGAGGGCTGACAGTCGATCACGATGTAGTCGTAGTCGGACATCAGCGGCTTCAGCGCACGCTGCAGCGTCGACTCGCGTGCGACCTCGCTCACCAACTGCACTTCCGCGGCCGAGAGATCGATATTGCTCGGCAGCAAGTCCATATTGGGAACAGCGGTCTTCAGCAGCACCTCGTCCGCCGACATGCCCCGCTCCATGAGCAGGTTGTAGACGGTGAGGTCCAGCTCCATCGGGTTGACGCCGAGACCGACCGACAGGGCTCCCTGCGGGTCGAAGTCGACGAGCAGCACACGCCGTCCGTACTCCGCGAGCGCGGCGCCCAGGTTGATGGTCGACGTCGTCTTGCCGACGCCGCCCTTCTGGTTGCACATCGCGATGATCTTCGCGGGACCGTGAGAGGTCAGCGGGCCCGGGATCGGGAAGTACGGCAGCGGCCGTCCGGTGGGGCCGATCCGCTCGCGGCGCTGACGCGCGGCGTCAGGGGCGAGGGTGGCCGCGTACTCGGGATCGGGCTCGTACTCGGCGTCGGGGTCGTAGAAGTGCCCCTCGGGGACTTCCTCGTAGGCGGCGAAGTGGGTGGACTCTCGGCCACTCTCGTTGCCGGCCATGGCGTTCACGTGTTGGCCGTCCATCATCTTCATCGTGTGGGCTGTCGTCATGTGCGTCGTGTGCTGGTGCGTCTCGAAGGTTCGGACAGCGACGGAGCCGACAGCCTCGAGCCCGGGCTGCTCTGCTGACGGGACCCGGTCCCTCGCAGGCATTCCTGGTTGACCACCCCCGGGAGTAAATGTCGACTCATTCACAAGTCGTCTTACCTCCTTGGACGTGACCAGGACTTTATCGATAGGTCAGCGTGGCACCATGCCGACGGTTTGCGACTCTATGGCGTGTCACCGGTCCGCAGCAACACAATCCGCCGGACCCGGCCCGATGTGTCGGCAACCGAACACCCTTCTGTCAAGGGTGCTCAGGGCTCATGGCGTGACCTGGCCGTCTGGTTTCGAGGGTGCGCGAAACGGTTAAAGGGTTACGTTCGAGGCGAGTTGACCGAGCATCGCAAAGTGGGCGGATACACCTGCGGCCGGACCTTGCTCGGCAAGGTCCGGCCGTTGGCATGATGTTGACGACGCGCGTTGACTTTCAGCCGAGAAGCGCGCTCAGTTCGACGCTCTGCAGGCCGTGGGCCTCGGCGACCGGGCCGTAAACGACCTGGCCGTCATGGGTGTTGAGGCCCTTGGCGAGCGCCGGGTCGCGGCGCAGCGCCTCGACCCAGCCGCGGTTGGCGAGCTCCACGATGAACGGCAGCGTCGCATTGGTGAGCGCGTAGGTGGAGGTGTGGGGCACCGCGCCCGGCATGTTGGCGACGCAGTAGAAGACCGAGTTGTGGATCTTGAAGGTCGGCTCGGCGTGGGTGGTCGGACGCGAGTCCTCGAAGCAGCCACCCTGGTCGATTGCAATGTCGACAAGTACACTTCCGGGCTTCATCTTGGCGACGAGCTCGTTGGTGACCAGTTTCGGGGCCTTGGCACCCGGGATGAGAACGGCGCCAATGACGAGGTCGGCCTCGACGACCGCCTTCTCGAGCTCGTAGGCGTTCGAGACGATCGTCTTCACCTTGGTGCCGAAGATCTTGTCGGCCTCACGCAGCTTGTTGATGTCACGGTCGAGCAGGGTCACGTGGAAGCCCATGCCGACGGCGATCTGCGTGGCGTTCCAGCCGGAGACACCGCCGCCGATGACGACGGCCTCGCCGGCCGACGTGCCGGGGACGCCGCCCGGCAGCACACCGCGGCCGCCGACCGAGCGCATCAGGTGGTACGCGCCGACCTGCGGGGCCAGCCGGCCCGCGACCTCGGACATCGGGGCGAGCAGCGGCAGCGCGCGGTTCGCGGTCTCGACCGTCTCGTACGCAATCGCGGTGGTGCCGGACTCCAGCAGGGCGTCCGTGCACTCGCGGGAGGCGGCGAGGTGCAGGTAGGTGAAGAGCGTCTGGTCCTTGCGGAGGCGGTGGTACTCCTCGGCAATGGGCTCCTTGACCTTCAGCAGCAGGTCGGCGGTGGCCCAGACCTCGTCCGCGGTGGGCAGGATCCGCGCACCCGCGGCGACGAACTCGTCATCCGTGATCGAGGAGCCGACACCGGCGTCCTGCTCGATGAAGACCTGGTGGCCCTGGCGCACGAGCTCGTGCACACCGGCGGGGGTGATGGCCACCCGGAACTCGTTGTTCTTGACCTCGCGGGGGATGCCGACCTTCACGTCGATCACGGTCCTTGGCTCAGGGGATACAGGGGGCAATGCCATACATACCCGGATACGCGCGGCGCACCGGAAGACACCACGAGAACACGTGGCGGAGCCAGTCTAATGAAGGATTTCTGACTGTCTAGCCTTACAAAGCATCAATCTTTGGCCGAAGTGCTGCGGATTTCGCAGGCGGAACCCTCCTCTCCAAGCAGTCTCTCGGCGGTCGCACGGTGCAGCCGGGCGGCCGTCGGGTCGCCCAGCCGGTCGAGGGTGTCGGCCAGCCTGAGCTGCAACGCAGCATGCAGCCGTGAGTCCCCGGCCTGCCGCGCCCACTCCACCGCCTCGCGGCAGGTGTGCAGGGATTCCTCCGGCCGCCCCGCGTATTCCTGTACGCGTGCGACCTCGCTCAACGCCCGTGCCTGGGACGGGAGATCGCCGACTCTGCGGTACCCGGCCACCGCGGCCCGCCAGCTGCGCAGAGCCTCGCCGTACCGGCCCGCATAGGTGTGCGTGGTGCCGAGCCGCCCGTACAACCGCGCCTCGTCCGCCTGCTCGCCGCGCGCCTGGCGCTGGGCGAGTGCCCGCCCGTACCAGTCGGCGGCCCGCTGCCAGTCCCCCAGCTCCTGGTACGCACCACCTACGGATTCCATCGCGCGGCCGGTCGCGTACGGGTCATTTGCTGCCCGTCCGGCATCCAGAGCGGCCCGGTAGCGCGCCAGCGCGTCCTCGGTACGGCCGGTCTGCGCGTCCAGATCGGCGAGATTGAGCAGGGCCGCGGCCTCCTCCCGGTGCAGCCCGCGCCGCTCGGCGACCCCGAGCACCAGCTGGTGCAGCCCGTAGAGCTCGGGCGCCGCCGCATCGGTGCCGCGGTGTGCGGCCAGCGCCCGGACCAGGGCCGCCACGAGCCGTCGCGCCAGGGTGTCCAGTTCGCCGTCGTCGACCGCGAGGCGCGCGGACGCCATCAGCGCGGGCCGGCGCAGCTGCAGCCACTCCGCGGCGGCGGGCGCGGTGGGGAAGCGCAGTGCGCGCGGCAGCCCGGCCAGCTTCTTGCGGGCCGGAGAGCCGTCCGGCTCGGTGATCGCACGGCAGGACTGCAACTGTCGTACGGTCCGCTCCAGCATCCGCGCCCGGGCCAGCTGAACCTCGGCCGGCCGGTCCTGCGCCTCCATCAGGGCTCGGAGCAGCGGCGCGAGGGCGCCCGGCACCTCGTACTGAACGCCCCCCGCCGTCGATGCCCGGCCGGGGGCGGTGTGCAGGAAACCCAGGGCGGCGAGGTCGTGGAGCGTCGAGTGCGCGGCCTGGACCGAGCAGCCCGCCAGCGCGGACGCGGTGTGCGCGTCGGCGATCCCGCCGGGCGCGAGGGCCAGCAGTCGCAGCATCCCGGCGGCCGACGGCGGCAGGGATTCGTAGACGAGCCGGAAGGCACGGGCGAGCGGCCGTGCCCCCTTGGGCTGCTCCCCCGCATCCGGCAGACCGCGCAGCCGCTTGGCCACATCGGCGACCGACGCCCGCGGCCGGGCTGCGAGCCAGCCGCCGACCAGGACCAGTGCGGCGGGCAGCCCGCCGCACTCCTCGGCGATCGACTCGGCGGCCTGCGGATCCACCGTGATCCGCACCGAGCCGGTGAAGGTGCCGAGCAGCTCGATCGCGGACTTGGCGTCCATGCCGCCGAGCGTGCACGGCCGTACGTCGGGAATGCCGGTGAGCGGGCCCTCGGACACGGCCACGGCCAGGCAGTCGGGGTTGTCGGGCAGCAGCGGGTCGACCTGTTCGGCATCCCCCGCGTCGTCGAGGAGCAGCAGCATGCGGCGTGCGGCGAGCGCCTCGCGCACCATTTCGGTCAGCTCGTCCTCGTCGGCGCCGGGCGGCGCTGCGATGCCGAGGGAGTCGAGCATGTCGCGGGCCGCGCGCTCCATCGGGACCCGCTGTCCGCCGGGCTCGGTCAGCCGGGTGCGCAGTACCCCGTCGGGGTAGTCGTCGGCGAGCCTGCGTGCGAGTTCCCCGGCGAGCGCGGTACGCCCCGATCCTGGCCGCCCGGCGATCAGGAGCACCCGGGCGCGGGGAGCCTTGCGGCCGGCGATGGTGTCCAGACCGGCCCGTTCGATATCGGCCCGCAGGGACTTCAACTCCCGCTGGCGACCGAAGAACTGGCTCCCGGACGCACTGGCCCCGCCGCCCAAGTCCACCGCCTGATCCGTCACGGGCCACGCTCCCGTCCAGTCCGCGCACGAGCCGAGCCCGCAGGGACTCCACACGGGCGTTCCGAGCGTAGTTCACGCTCTGCTACGAACCGTGCGGAGCCGGGCGGGGGCATCGCCCGATCGGATCAGCAGATCGTCGGACCGCAGCCGGTTCAGGCCTCGAAGGGGCGGGCGGGCCAGTGGGCCTCGGCCGGCCGCAGCGAGTCGACGCCCTCGCCGTTGAGTACGGCGGTCAGCGCCAGGGCGCCGACCACCAGGCAGTTGTTGTGCAGGTCCCCTGCGAGGACACCGTGCACCAGCTCTGCGAGCGGAACCCGGGCGAGCTCCATGTCGGCCTCCTCCTCGGAGACCTCGAAGCGCTCCCCCTCCGCCTCCGACAGATCGCGGGCGAGGAAGATCCGTACGGCCTCGTCGCAGCCGCCCGGCGTGGTGTAGACGTCGGTCAGCACCCGCCAGTCCTCGGCCTTGACGTGCGCCTCCTCGTACAGCTCGCGCTGGGCTGCGTGCAGCGGGTTCTCACCGGGGACGTCAAGCAGTCCGGCCGGGATCTCCCAGAGCTTGTGGCGCACGGGGTGGCGGTACTGGCGCAGGACGAGAACACGGCCGGTGCCGTCGAGGGCGAGCACCGCAACCGAGCCGGGGTGGACCTGGTAGTCGCGCCGCGCCACCGTGCCGTCGGGCATGACCACGTCGTCGGTGCGGACACTGGTCTTGTTGCCCCGGAAAGGCGTCGCGGTCGCGGCGACCTGCCACTCCTCGGGCGTGTCCTTGATGGTCATGAAAACGTCCTCCCGCCACGTACATGCAGAACCGGGGCACGCGCCCGAAGGAGGCCCGTACCCCGGTCAACCGTAACGCCTGCGCGTTACTTGGCCGTCTTGCGCTCCACCGCGGCCTTCACCAGGCCGGCGAAGAGCGGGTGCGGACGCGTCGGGCGCGAGCGCAGCTCCGGGTGCGCCTGGGTGGCGACCAGGTAGGGGTGCACCTCGCGCGGGTACTCGACGTACTCGACGAGCCTGTTGTCGGGGGACGTGCCCGAGAAGAGGATGCCCGCCTTCTTCTCCAGCTCCGCGCGGTAGGCGTTGTTCACCTCGTAGCGGTGGCGGTGGCGCTCCTCGACGTACGGCTGGTCGCCGTAGACCTCGCGGACGATCGAGCCCTCGGCGAGCTTCGCCGGGTACAGGCCAAGGCGCATCGTTCCGCCAAGGTCTCCCGCGCCCTCCACGTACGCCAGCTGCTCCTCCATGGTGGAGATCACCGGGTGCGCGGTGGCGGCGTCGAACTCGGTGGAGTTGGCCTCGGGGATCTCGGCCAGATTGCGCGCGGCCTCGATCACGATGCACTGCAGGCCCAGGCAGAGGCCGAGCAGCGGGATCTTGTTCTCGCGGGCGTAGGTGATCGCGCCGACCTTGCCGTTCACACCACGGTCGCCGAAGCCGCCGGGGATGAGGATCGCGTCGACGTCGCCGAGCTGCTTGGCGGCGCCGGCCGGGGTCTTGCAGTCGTCGGAAGTGACCCACTTGACCGTGACGCGGGCCTTGTTGGCGAAGCCGCCGGCCCGCAGCGCCTCGATCACCGACAGATAGGCGTCCGGCAGGTCGATGTACTTGCCGACCAGCGCGACCGTGACCTCGTGGTCGGGGTTGTGCACACGGTCCAGCAGGTCGTCCCACGTGGTCCAGTCGACATCGCGGAACGGCAGGTCCAGCTTGCGTACGACATAGGCGTCCAGGCCCTCAGTGTGCAGGACCTTGGGGATGTCGTAGATCGACTTGGCGTCGATGGCCGCGACCACGGCCGCCTCGTCCACGTCGCACATCAGCGAGATCTTGCGCTTGATCGCCGTGGGCACATCGCGGTCGGCGCGCAGCACGATCGCGTCTGGCTGAATACCGATGTTCCGCAGGGCGGCGACGGAGTGCTGGGTCGGCTTGGTCTTCAGCTCGCCGGAGGGGCCGATGTAGGGCAGCAGCGAGATGTGCACGACGAAGACATTGTCCCGGCCGACCTCGTGACGGACCTGGCGGACGGTCTCCAGGAACGGCAGCGACTCGATGTCGCCGACCGTGCCGCCGACCTCGGTGATGACGACATCGACGTCGTCGGTGGCCATGCGCCGGATGCGGTGCTTGATCTCGTTGGTGATGTGCGGGATGACCTGGACGGTGTCGCCCAGGTACTCACCGCGCCGCTCCTTGGCGATGACCTGGGAGTAGACCTGCCCGGTGGTGACGTTGGCGGAGCCGTCGAGGTCGACGTCGAGGAAGCGCTCGTAGTGGCCGATGTCCAGGTCGGTCTCGGCGCCGTCGTTGGTGACGAACACCTCGCCGTGCTGGAAGGGGTTCATCGTGCCCGGGTCGACGTTCAGATACGGGTCGAGCTTCTGCATCGTGACCCGCAGGCCCCGCGCCTTGAGCAGCGCGCCCAGGCTGGAGGCCGTGAGGCCCTTGCCGAGGGAGGAGGCGACACCCCCGGTGACGAAGATGTGCTTGGTCGTCATGGATTTGGGCGGCATCGCCAAGAGGGGGCTCCCGTGGTCGCGAGGTGAGGTGCGTACCGGCGTTCCCGGAGGTTCGGGGGGTGCCGTCGCTGCGGTTTCGGGGCCTCTGATTCGCACAGGACGGCCACCGGTCCACGGGGTACCAGGGTATCAGCGCCGAAGGGAGACTGCTTCCGGCCACGCACCGCAACATGCGCACGCCGCTCACCAGGGACTCACCCTTGGCTCACCCGTTCGGCGGAGCCGTGTTGTCGAGACGGGCGGGCAGATCATTACAGTGCGTCGTATCCTGCTCGGACACTCGCTTGCCGAGCGATGCAGAGGGGCGCGCGTAGCGCATCGAGCAGGGTGGTGGAGGGCGACGGGTGGGACGTCACATGACACCATCCTCCATCCACCGGAACACCGCGCTCGTCGACGACCCTTGACAGCAGTAAGCGCCCCGCGGGGCGGACGTGGCCGTTCGACTGGAGATGCACGTGGCCGGGCGCATCGAGGATTACGCACTTATCGGAGACATGCAGACCGCAGCACTGGTCTGCAGGGACGGAACAGCGGACTGGCTGTGCCTGCCCCGCTTCGACTCGCACGCCATTTTCGCCGGTCTCCTCGGCACGGAGGAACACGGCTTCTGGCGGCTCGGTCCTGCGCACTCCGCGGAGGCGGGGCCCCCTGCCGCCGACCGGCGCCGCTACCGCGGTGACTCGCTGATCCTCGAATCGGAGTGGGACACACCGCGCGGCACGGTCCGCGTGACGGACTTCATGCCGCCGCGTGACGGCGCGCCCCAGGTCATCCGGATCGTGGAGGGCGTGAGCGGGCGCGTGCCGATGCGCTCGGCGCTGCGCATGCGCTTCAGTTACGGACGCGTGGTGCCCTGGGTCCACAAGGTCGACGGGCGCACGGTCGCCGTCGCCGGACCCGACTCGGTCTGGCTGGACACCCCCACGGAGACGTACGGCAAGAACCTCACAACGTACTCCGACTTCACCGTCGCTCCCGGTGAGCGCATCGCCTTCACCATCAGCTGGCAGCCCTCGCACCACCAGCCGCCCGCGCTGCCGGACCCGGAGGGCTCGCTGGAGGCGACCGAGGACTTCTGGCGCGAGTGGGTCGAGCACTGTACGTACCACGGGCCCTACCGCGAGGCCGTGGTCCGCTCGCTGATCACGCTGAAGGCGCTGACCTATGCGCCGACCGGCGGGATCGTGGCCGCGCCGACGACGTCGCTCCCGGAGGAGATCGGCGGCGTACGCAACTGGGACTACCGCTACACCTGGCTGCGCGACGCCGCGATCACCCTGTCCTCACTGCTGCGCACCGGCTACCGCGACGAGGCCCGCGCCTGGCGCGAGTGGCTGCTGCGAGCCGTGGCGGGCGACCCGGAGAACCTGCAGATCATGTACGGGATCGCGGGCGAACGGGAGCTGGGCGAGGCCGAGTTGGACTGGCTGCCCGGCTATGAGAACTCCGCTCCGGTACGGGTCGGGAACGGCGCAGCCCACCAGCTCCAGCTGGATGTGTACGGCGAGGTCACCGAGGCGCTGCATCTGGCCCATATGACCGGTCTGGCGCGCAACGACTACGCCTCGCTGCTCCAGCTCAAGCTGATCCGCTACCTGGAGAACCACTGGGACCAGCCGGACGAGGGCATCTGGGAGGTGCGCGGTCCGCGCCGGCACTTCGTGCACTCCAAGGTAATGGCGTGGGTCGCCGTCGACCGGACGATCAAGCTGATCGAGTCCGGCGACGCGGACGGTCCGATCGAGCGGTGGCGCGAGCTGCGCGACGACATCCATCGCGATGTCTGCGAGAAGGGGTACGACCAGGAGCGCAACACCTTCACGCAGTCCTACGGCTCCAAGGAGCTGGACGCCTCCCTGCTGCTGATTCCGCAGATGGGCTTTCTGCCGCCGGACGACAAGCGGGTCATCGGCACGATCGAGGCGATCCAGCGGGAGCTGGCCACCGAGGACGGTTTCGTACTGCGCTACCCGACCGCGGGTGAGGACGCCGGAGTGGACGGTCTCGAGGGCGACGAGGGCGCGTTCCTCGCGTGCTCGTTCTGGCTCGCGGACGACCTGGCCATGATCGGGCGGGTGGACGAGGCGCGGCGGCTCTTCGAAAAGCTGCTGTCGCTCCGCAACGACCTGGGGCTGCTGGCCGAGGAGTGGGACGCCAAGCACCAGCGCCAGGTGGGCAATTTCCCGCAGGCGTTCAGCCATGTGCCCCTGATCGACACGGCGCTGCGGCTGACGGCCTCGGGGGCGTACGGAGGGTAGAGCGCGAGCCGAGGGCAGAGCGTCGCGGCAGGACCGCTCGACTGATCATGTCCCTCTTATCGGGATTACGATGAAAAGGTCCTGTCGCGCCCTCGGAAGGGGGCACTCATGGCGCCCCAAGACATCGCGGAGGCCGCGCTGGCCGGCCTCCGCCGGGAACTGACCGGCGATGCGATCGCCCCCGGTGATCCGGGGTACGACGACGCTCGTGCCGTCTTCAACGGAATGATCGACCGGCATCCCGCCCTCATCGCCCAGTGCGAGACGGGACCGGATGTGGGCAGGGCGATCCGCTTCGGCCGTGACAACGACCTGGAGATCGCCGTCCGCGGCGGCGGCCACAGCGTCGCGGGCATGGCGCTGACGGACGGCGGAATCGTCGTCGACCTGCGCCGGATGCACACCGTGGTCGTCGATCCCCAGTCCCGCGCGGTACGCATCGGCGGTGGCGCCACCATGAGCCATCTGGACCGGGCGACCCAGCCCCACGGTCTGGCGACCACGGGAGGGCGGGCGTCGACCACCGGCGTGGGCGGCTTCACGCTGGGTGGCGGATCGGGCTGGCTGGAGCGCAAGTGGGGCCTGGCCTGCGACAATCTCATCGCCGTCGAGCTGGTGACCGCCGACGGCGACACCGTCCACGCCAGTGCGGACGAGAACCAGGAGCTGTTCTGGGCGCTGCACGGCGGCGGCGGCAACTTCGGCGTGGCCACGGCCATCACCCTGCAACTGCATGCGCTTCCGGCGATGTCGATGGTCATGCTGATCTTCCGGCCCGAGGCCGGACCCGAAGTCGTGCGCGCCTACCGCGACTTCATCGAGTCCGCCCCGGACGAGGTGGGCGGCGCCGTCCTCTATCTCACCGGGCCGCCCGAGCCGTTCATTCCCGAGCACATGGTCGGCAAGCTGGCGCTCGGGCTGCTGGTGACGTACGCGGGCACGGAGGCGGAGGCGCGCGACGTGAGCGAGCCGCTGCTGGGGCTCGGCCACGAGGCGGAAGTCATCGCCGAGCTGCCGTACGCGGAGCTGCAGTGCATGCTCGACGACCCGCCCAACATGCGTAACTACTGGTCCGCGGAGTACCTCAACGGGTTCCCGGACGAGGCCGTGGACATCTACTGCGCCCGCGCCGCCGACATGCCCGTGCCGACCGGGACACAGCATGCCGTGTTCCCGATGGGGGGCGCGGTGGCCGGGGGCCCGGCGGACTATCCGGTGCCCTGGCGCGAGGCGCCATGGGCTGTGCACCCCTTCGGGATCTGGGAGAGCCCCGACGACGACAAACGCGCCAAGCAGTGGGTACGGGACGTACGCACCGATGTGAAGCCCTGGTCGATCGGTGCGACGTATCTGAACTTCATCGGGCACGAGGGGCAGGAGCGGGTGGTCGCCGCCTACGGCGAGGACAACTACAAGCGCCTTGCCGCGGTCAAGGCCGAGTACGACCCGGGCAATGTGTTCCGGCTGAACCACAACATCAAACCGGCGTCCTGAGGCGGAGCGTGTGGCGATTGCCCGTGGGGCCCCTGGTGATGTGCGCGGACGCACCGGCCCGGTAGCGTCCGGATCGCCGGTCCGGCCCGAGTGAAAGCGCGAGGCGAGAGTCAGTGGAGACGACCCAGGGTGGCATCACCGTGCAGCGGGCGCTGGAACTGCCCGGGCTGCGCGCCGGACTTCCGGAGGTCGTCGCCGGGGCGGACCGGCTGCAGCGGACGGTGCGCTGGGTGCACGCGGGTGAGGTGCCGAACATCGCCTCCCTGCTGAAGGGCGGCGAGCTGCTGCTCACCACCGGCCTGGGGCTCGGCACCCGGCCCGCCGAACAGCGGGCCTTCGTACGCCAGCTCGCGGACCGGGGCATCGCTGCGCTGGTGGTGGAGCTGGGGCCGCGCTTCAGCAGGCTGCCCTCGGTGATCGTGGAGACCGCGCGGGCGGCCGGGCTGCCGCTGGTGCAGCTGCACCGGGAGGTCCCCTTCGTCTCGGTGACGGAAGAGGTCCACACCGAGATCGTCAACGGGCACTACGCACTGCTGCGGCAGGCCGAGGAAGTGCACCGGCGATGTACGGAGGTCCTGCTCAGCGGGGGCGGAGTGCCCCAAGTGCTGCGTATCCTCGCGGACTTCACCGCGAACCCCGTCTTCCTGGAGACGGCGGACGGACAGCTGCTGTACGCGGCCGGATCCGAGTCGGGGCAGGCGGGTGCCGATCCGCTCCAGGTGTGGGACGGGCTGCGGGGCCAGCGTGAGGCCCGGGAGTCGCCGCCCGCCGGGACGGTGCTGGTCGACGTCCCGGGCGGCGGGCAGGGGGCCGCCTCGGTGCGGGCCCGGCTGGTGCTGCTGGCCGTCGGCTCCCCGCTGCTGACGGTGCACCGGATGGCGGCGGAACGGGCGGCGGGGCTGCTTGCGGTCGTCCTGATGCAGGCCCGCCAGGAGGAGGAACTGGCCGCCCGCGGCCGCGGCGACTTCCTGACGGACCTGGCGGAGGGCCGCATCACGGCGGAGGACGCGCCCGCCCAGGCGAGGGTCCTGGGCTTCAAGCCGGGCGAAGGACCGCTGCTGCCGGTCGTCATGCGCCTGGCCCCCGAGCTCTCGCCGTCCGGGAACTGGGCGTTGCTGGCCCGGGCGGTGCTGGAGGAACTGTCCGCGGTGGGGGTGCGGGTGCTGCTGGGCGTACGCCCCGTGGAGGGCCGCGTGCCGCTGCTGCTCGGCCTGCGCTCCGAGACCGAACGCACGGCCGTCGCGGACCGGGTCGCGGCGGCGCTGCGGGCGGGCGTCGAACGGGCCGGTCTCGAACGCGCGGGGGCGCACCCGCCGGTCGTGGTGGTCGGCATGGCGGGCGGCTGGGCGGCGGCATCGGCGGGCCTGCGCCACGCGTCGGAAACGGCAACGGCGGCGCAGGGCCTCTCGGACCGCCCGTGGTATGACGCACGCCGCCTGGACATCGATTTGCTGCTGTGGCGCTTGCGGGACCACCCGGACCTGTCGGCGTTCGTGGACCGCGCGATCGGTCCCCTGCGCGAGCACGACGCGTCGTCGCGCCCGCCGCTGCTGCCGACCCTGCAGACGTACTTGGCCCACGCGGGCCGCAAGGCGGAAACGGCCCGCGAACTCCACCTGAACCGCCAGACGCTGTACAACCGCCTGGCCCGCATCTCCGAACTGCTGGGCACTGACTTGGACGACCCGCAGACGGTTCTGGCCCTGAGCCTGGCGCTACGGGCGAGACGGCACGTGGGGTGACGTGTCCGTGGCCGGACGGGTTGCCGTCCGGCGGTGCGGGGCGCGGGGGTGCCCGGTGCCGCGGGCGCGCCGTCTGGCGGTGCGGGGCGCGGGGGTGCCCGGTGCCGCGGGGTGGCCGTTTGGGGTCCGCTCCGGGGTTGCGCCGGGACTGCATGATTTACGGCGCGATTCTGCTCTGACGCTGTGGCGCGGGCGTCCCCGCGCCACAAATCACGCTCTACGGCCCGGCTCCACCCGCTGCGCGGCCCCCTTGCCGGTGACGGTCATCGGTCACTCCGCGCCGCGAAGCCGGCGCCCGACGGATGAGGTCGGTGGGCTGACGCGGCGAAGCCGGCGCCCCTGGAGTGCGTGCACCGCGCCGCGAAGCCGGCGCCCTGGGGGTGTGTGCACCGCGCCGCGAAGCCGGCGCCCTGGGGGTGTGGGGGCGTCAGCCCCCACGTTCCCCTCCCCTCGGGGGCCTGGGGGGCCCGCCCCCAGTTTCGGGAAGGGGCGGGGTGGGGGCAAGTCACCGCCCCGCCACCACCTCGTCGTACACGCTCAGGACCTGCGCAATCGTCTCGTCCTCCGTCGGCCACGTCCCCGCCTGCACCCGCCCCGCCGCCGCCAGGTCCCCCCGCCGCCCCGCGTCCCCCAGCAGTCGGGCCACCGCCTCGGCCAGCGCGGCCGCGTCGCCGTACGGGACCAGTTCCGCCGCGTCGCCCACGAGTTCGGGGATGCCGCCGACCGCCGTCGCGATCAGGGGGACGCCCAGGCGGAGGGCCTCCTGGGCGAGGAGGGAGCGGGCCTCCCAGCGGCTCGGCAGGAGGGCGAGGTCCGCCGCCGCGAGGAGTTCGCCGATGTCGTCGCGGCGGCCCACGAGCCGTACGGGCAGCGCCTCCGCCTCGATACGGCGCTGAAGCGCACCCCGCTCCCGCCCCTCCCCCGCGATCACCACCAGCGGCACCGGGTCCAGGCTTCGCCACAGCCGTGCCGCGTCCAGCAGCGTCCCGTACCCCCGGTGCGGCTCAAGGCTGCCCACGGCCATCAGCAACGGCCGGTCCACCGCGCCCAGTTCGGCACGCGCCTTGCTCTCGGCGCAGCCGGACCGCCCCCGCGGCGCAGGTACGGCGACCGGTGCGAGACGGGCGTCGCGCGCGCCGCACCGACGGGCCCGGTCGACGAGTTCGGAGCAGGTGCCGAGCACGACCGCCGCCGCCCGCGCGGCCCTTCGCTCGAGCAGCCGCAGCACCTGGCCGCGCGCGCCCTCGTCGTGCGAGCGCGTGTGCCAGGTGACGACCAGCGGCACGCGCTGCCCGCTGAGCGCCAGCGTGGTGCGTACGGCGGCGTGCAGCCCGTGAGCGTGCACCACGCCCGCCCCCGCGCACGCCGCGCGCAACGCTCCGACCGCCGCCGGATCGCTCCTCCGCGGTACGGCCGCGAAGTGCGCCCCGGCGCCGGGGAAGTCGTAGAGGTGCTCGAGTTCGGCGGGGGCACACACCGTCACCCGCACGCCCCGCGCCACCAGCCCCGCGGCCAGCGACCTGACGTGCGCGCTGCTGCCCGCACTGCCGCCGCCCAGCACTTGGACCGTACGCAGCTGTGTCACGCGCCAAGGATGCCAGCCCGTACGCACGTTCCGGCACTGTCGGGGTGTCGTTGACGTGTCCCGGGCCGGGCGGCACGGGCGCGGGATCACTCACATAGGTGATCCGGCGAGCCGGCTGACCTCGTCCCCGTACACGGCCGCCGCGATCAGGCCTGCCGCGTGAAGGGCAAGCCCGGCACGGCCGTTGCCCGCGACGATCGCGGTGCCGAGTGCCGCGCCCAGCGCATGGGCCCCGGTGTCGCCGAGCATGGTCCGCTCGCCGAGGTCCTCGGTGACGATCGCGGCCGCGGCTCCCATGGGCGCCGCGGCAAGCGCGCCTGCACTGCCCCGGCGCAGCAGACCCGGCGCGCCGATCCCGAGCACGGCGACGGCGGCCCGTCCCGGGGCGACGTCCACGAGGTTGACGAAGTGGGCGGTGCCTGCGATCACGATCCCGGCGAGGAGCCTGTCGACGGGCCGCGACGTGAGCAGCGCCCCCGCGGCGAGCCCGGCCGCGCCGATCCCGAACAGCTTGACGGCCCCGCTGGTCACTTCGCCGTCGCGGAGGGCGCTCAGGTGCGCCCTGAACCCGCGGCGCGGATCACCGGCCCCGGCGATGTCGTCGTACGCCCCGCAGGCTCCGGCGGCGGCGATGGCAAGCCCGGCGGCGCCGCGGGTCCGCGCGGGCAGCGTCCCGAGCGCGGCCCCGACGGCGGCGGCGGGCCCGGCGTAGAGGTCGACGGTGCGGCCCGCGTAGTTCTTGCGCTGCCATTGGGCGGGGTCGCCGGGGGCACCCTTGCGCAGCGCGGCGTAGACGCCACGGGTCGCGCCGACGGCGGTGACGAACGCGGCAAGGCGACTGCCGGACCGGGGATTTCGCGCTGCTGCCATACGCTCCACCCTATGGCGGCCCTCCCGGAACAGGGGTCCGGGGAGCCGAGCCCAGGAACGGACTCAGCCGTCCGCGCGGGCCGTCGCCAGCAGTTCCTCCGCGTGCGCCCGCGCCGTCTCCGAGTCCTCCTGGCCCGCCAGCATCCGCGACAGCTCGCGCACCCTGTCCTCGCCCTCGAGCACGGTGACGCCGGACCGCGTCACCGACCCGTCGTTGGTCTTCTCGACCAGCAGCTGCCGGTCGGCGAACGCCGCCACCTGCGGCAGATGCGTCACGACCACCACCTGGGCCGACTTCGCCAGCTTCGCAAGACGGCGCCCGATCTCGACCGCCGCCTTTCCGCCCACGCCCGCGTCGACCTCGTCGAAGAGATACGTCGGCACCGGGTCGGTCCCCGCGAAGACGACCTCGACCGCGAGCATCACGCGCGAGAGTTCACCGCCCGACGCCCCCTTGGCGATCGGCCGCGGCGGCGCGCCCGGGTGCGGGGCCAGCAGCAGTTCGACCTCGTCGACGCCGGACGGGCCGTACACCACTGAGCGGCCGCCGACCTCGACGCCCGAGGCCTCGTCCGCGGCCTCCGTCTGGCGGATGTCGAAGGACACGCGCGCGTGCGGCATCGCGAGCGAGGCCAGTTCCGCGGTGACCGCTTCGGCGAACCGTGCCGCCGCTTCCGTACGCGCGTCGGTCAACGCCTGTGCCAGGCCTGACAGTTCGTTGCGCAGTGCGTCCCGCTCGGCCGCCAGCTCGCCGATCCGGTCGTCGTCGCCGTCCAGCTCGGTGAGGCGCTCGGCGCCCTCCTGGGACCACGCGATGACGGCGTCGATGCTCTCGCCGTACTTGCGCGTCAAGGCGGTCAGCGCCGCCCGCCGTTCCTCCACCGCGGCAAGACGGAGCGGATCGGCGTCCAGATTGTCCGCGTATCCGGCGAGCTCTCCGGCCACATCGCCGAGCAGGATGGAGATCTCGCCCATCCGGTCGGCGAGCGCGGCCAGCGCCGGATCGTGGGAGCGCACGGCGTCCAGCGCCCGTCCCGCGCCCGCGACGAGCGTCGTCGCGTCGACCCCCTCGGGGTCCTCGGGATTGCCCGCCAGCGCGGCGTGCGCGACGGACGCGGCGGAGGCGAGTGCTTCCGCATGCCCGAGCCGCTCGGCCTCGGCGGCGAGTTCGACGTCCTCGCCCGCCCGCGGCTCGACGCCCTCGATCTCGTTGAGCCCGAAGCGCAGCAGATCGGCTTCCTGTGCCCGCTCACGCGCGCGCGTGGTCAGCTCGTCCAGCTCTACGGAGACGGCGCGCAGCCGCCGGTACGCGGCCGCGTACTTGGCGTGCGGCCCGGTGACCGCACCGCCCGCGTACCGGTCGAGTGCCTCACGCTGCCGCGCGGGCCGCAGCAGCCCCTGCTGGTCGGTCTGGCCGTGTACGGCGACGAGCTCGTCGGCCAGCTCGGACAGCATGCCGACCGGCACGGACCGCCCGCCGAGGTGGGCGCGCGAGCGACCCTCCGCGGAGACGGTTCTGCTGATCAGCAGGGTGCCGTCGTCGAGTTCCGCCCCGGCCTCTTCGGCCCGCAGCGCGGCGGGGCCACCGGGGGGCACGCTGATCCGCCCCTCCACCACCGCCGACTTGGCGCCGATCCGCACCAGAGCGGGGTCGGCGCGCCCGCCGAGCAGCAGCCCCAGGCTGGTGACGACCATGGTCTTGCCCGCGCCCGTCTCGCCGGTCACCGCGGTGAAACCGGGCGACAGCTCGACGACAGCGTCGTCGATGACCCCGAGCGACCGTATCCGCATCTCCTCCAACACGGACACGACCTTACGAGGTCCGGGGCCCGCTGTGCGACGGACCCCGGCTCCTGATTCACTCGACCGGGCAGAGACCGTGAAAACGCCGGGGGTCCGGGGGTTGCCCCCGCGGGAAGACACAGCACTCGACGGAGGTCCCGGGCCCGTTCGGGCGCGGCACCGAGATCAGTGCGGCGCCCCGCGCCACCCCGACACCGGCAGCGCGAACTTCGCGACCAGACGGTCCGTGAACGACGCGTGGTGCAGCCGTGCAAGCCGCACCGGAACGGCCCCCCGCCGCACCTCTACCCGTGCCGCGGGCGGCAGTTCGATGGTCCTTCGCCCGTCGCACCACAGCACCCCGTGCGGAGTGTTCCGCTGCACCTCGACCGCGAGCACCGACGTCGGAGACGTCACCAGCGGCTTGGCGAACAGCGCGTGCGCGCTGATCGGCACCATCAGCAGTGCCTCCACCTCCGGCCAGACCACAGGGCCGCCCGCCGAGAAGGCGTACGCCGTGGAGCCTGTCGGCGTCGCGCAGACGATGCCGTCGCAGCCGAAGCCGGTCACCGGCCGCCCGTCGATCTCCAGGACGACCTCCAGCATCCGGTCGGGCGAGACCTTCTGCACGGCCGCCTCGTTCAGCGCCCAGTCCCGGTGCACGACATCGCCGTTGGTGTGCACGACGACATCGATCGTCATGCGCTCCTCGACCTCGTACGCGCGCGTCACGACCCGGTCGACAACCTTGTCGAGGTCGTCGCGCTCGGCTTCGGCGAGAAAGCCCACCCGCCCCAGGTTGACGCCGAGCATCGGCACCCCGGACGCGCGGGAGAACTCGGCGCCGCGCAGCAGCGTCCCGTCCCCGCCGAGGACGATCAGCAGCTCACAGCCGTCGAGCACTTCGGGGGTTGCTTCGGGGACTGTCTCTACGGACGGCGGCAGCGGCAGATCGGCCGCCTCCGCCTCCAGGACCCGTACACCGAGACCGCTGCGCAGCAGCCCCTGTACGACGAGTTCGGCGCTGCGGATCGCCGCTGGGCGGCCGGTGTGCGCGAGCAGGAAAACGGTGCGTGCTGGTGTCGCTGCTGGTGTTGTCAACGAGGTCCCTCCGCCACTGCACGGTCGACATCCGCCGGATCGAGCTGAGGCGCTCCGGCCCGGAGCCACAGAAAGTACTCGACGTTTCCGGAGGGTCCCGGCAGCGGACTGGCCGTGACGCCCTGCACGCCGAGACCGAGCTCGGCCGCCTTGTGCGCCACGGCCTTGACCGCTTCCGCACGAAGCTCGGGGCTGCGGACGACCCCGCCGCTGCCGAGGCGTTCCTTGCCCACCTCGAACTGCGGCTTGACCATCAGCACCAGGTCCGCGTCGGGCGCGGCACAGCGCGCCAGGGCGGGCAGCACAAGACCGAGCGGAATGAACGACAGATCGCCCACCACAAGGTCCACCGGCACTCCGTCGATCGACTCCAATGTCAATTCACGCACGTTGGTACGGTCTTTGACGGTCACGCGTTCATCACTCTGAAGAGACCACGCGAGCTGCCCGTAGCCGACGTCCACCGCCAGGACGTGGCCGGCGCCCGAGCGCAGCAGTACGTCTGTGAAGCCGCCTGTCGACGCACCCGCGTCCAGCGCCCGCCGTCCCTCGACCTTCAGACCGAGCGGCACGAAGGCGGCGAGCGCCCCCGCAAGTTTGTGGCCGCCGCGCGAGACGTAGTCGGGATCTCTGTCGTCGGACGTGACGACGATGGCCGCGCTGGTCTCGACCTGGGTGGCGGACTTCGTCGCGGTGTTGCCGCCGACGGTCACCCGCCCCGCGGCGATCAGCTGGCTCGCGTGTTCGCGCGAGCGCGCGAGGTTGCGGCGTACCAGCTCGGCGTCGAGACGGAGGCGGGCCACTCCTGCCACGTTCGGTTCAGCTCCTGTGGTTGTACGAAGGCGAAGGCGGGGGCCCCGCGGGTGCGGGCGCCGGGCGTGCGTCGAGCGCGGTCAGCGCGTCCCGCAGCCCCCTGTGTACATCCTCGTACACCTCCAGATGTCCGTCCGCCGGGAGGTGGTCGGCGTCGGCCAGCCGCTCCAGCTGGGCGTCCACTCCGGCGTTGCCGGTGGGCACGCGCTGGACACCGAGGGGCGCGGGCGCTGCGGGCTCGTGCGCCTGGGGCGCGGCCGCTTCGTACGCCGGGGGCGAAACGGCTTCGTACGCCTGATCGGCAGTGGATTCCTCGTGGATCCCCTGCTCATCGGTCTGCGGGCCCGGCATCGAGTCGCTCATGCCCAGACGCTACCGCGAAGCCCTGCGGTACGGTCGATCACGATGGCGACGACGGAAGAGTGCCGCAGCGCACTCGACAAACTCTCGGACAACCTGGCGCAGGCGGACGGCGATGTGCGTGGTGCGGCCGCGCTCGACCGTTCCCTCAGCTGCCACATCAAGGACCTGGACATCACCTTCACCGGCCGTCTCGACGACGGCCGGATCGAGGTGGAGGACACCATCCAGGGGCCGCCGCGCGAGAAGGCGCAGATCCGCCTCGCGATGAGCGGCGACGACCTGGTGGCGATGGTGAACGGCGAGCTGAACTTCGCGAAGGCCTGGGCCTCCGGCCGGGTCAGGCTGGAGGCGGGCTTCCGAGATCTGCTGCGTCTGCGGACGCTGCTGTAGCCGCTACGACGGGGTGGTGGCGGCTCGCCTGCGGGCCGCCGGCACCACCAGCGGCGTTCCGGACTCCGGATCGTCGATGACCTGGCTCTTCACGCCGAAGACGTGCTCCACCAGCTCGGCCGTGACCACATCGGGGGGCGCGCCCTCGGCGACGACCGTCCCCTCACGCAGGGCGATGAGATGCGTCGCGTAGCGGGCGGCCTGGTTGAGGTCGTGCAGTACGGCGACGAGTGTGCGCCCCTGCGTCTCGTGCAGCTCCGCGCACAGGTCCAGCACCTCCAGCTGATGCTGGATGTCGAGGAAGGTCGTGGGCTCGTCGAGCAGCAGCAGCGGGGTCTGCTGGGCCAGGGCCATCGCGATCCATACGCGCTGCCGCTGCCCGCCGGACAATTCGTCGACATAGCGCTCTGCCAGTTCACCGACTCCGGTCGCGGCCATCGATTCCTCGACAATCCGCTCGTCGTGCGGTGACCACTGGCGCAACAGGCCCTGGTGCGGATAGCGGCCGCGCGCGACCAGGTCGGCGACCGTGATCCCGTCCGGCGCGATCGACGACTGGGGCAGCAGGCCGAGCGTCTTGGCCACCTTCTTCGCCGGCAGCGAGTGGATCGACTGTCCGTCCAGCAGGACACGGCCGTGGGACGGCTTGAGCATCCGGGACAGGGCGCGCAGCAGTGTCGACTTGCCGCAGGCGTTGGGGCCGACGATCACCGTGAAGGAGTTGTCGGGGATCTCCACCGAGAGGTTCTCGGCGATGACGCGCTGGTCGTAGCCGAGGGTGACCGATTCCGCGGTGAGGCGCTGCATGGGGGTCGTACTCCTGGATTCGTGGTTCACGGTGTTCATATGCGGCCCGCCTTGCGTTCGGTCACCAGCAGCCAGAGCAGATAGCAGCCGCCCAGCACCCCGGTGACCACGCCGACCGGCAGCTCGCGGTCGCCGAAGGCGGACGTGGCGGCCCAGTCGGCGATCAGCAGCAGGGCGGCGCCCATCACGGAGGCCGCGGCGAGGTTCGGCCCCGGCGAGCGGGTCAGCCGGCGCGCGAGCTGGGGGGCGCTCAGGGCCACGAAGGCGATGGGCCCGGCGGCGGCGGTCGCGACGGCGATGAGCAGGACACCCGAGCCCATCAGCACCACTCGGGTCCGCTCGACCGGCACCCCGAGGGCGTACGCGGCGTCATCGCCCATTTCCAGCATCCGCAGCGGCCGCCCGTGCACGAAGATCAGCGGGAGAAGGACGGCGAACACCCCGAGCAGCGGCCAGACCTGCGCCCAGTCGCGGCCGTCGAGCGAGCCGGTCATCCACAAGGTGGCCTGGACGGCGTCGACCAGGCTGGCCTTGGTGACCAGATAGTGATTGGCCGCGGTGAGCATGGCGGCGACGCCGATGCCGATGAGGACAAGCCGGTAGCCGTGCACACCGCGCTTCCACGCCAGCAGATAGACCGCGACACCGGTCACCACTCCGCCGACGACCGCGCCAACCGCCACCGCGAAGGCTCCGCCGTGGAAGAGGACGATCACGCTGAGCGCGCCTACGGTGGCGCCCTGCCCGAAGCCGATCACATCCGGACTGCCCAGCGGATTACGGGAGATGGACTGGAAGATCGCGCCGCTGAGGGCGAGCGAGGCGCCGACGAGCAGTCCGACCAGCACGCGCGGCAGCCGCAGGTCCTGGACGATGAACTCCTGCGCCGGAGTGCCGTTCCCGAACAGCGTGGCGACGACGTCGCCGGGCGAGATGGGGAAGTCGCCGCTGCCGATGAGTACGACTCCGGCCCCGAGGGTGAGCGCGGCCAGCAGCAGGAGCACGACCGCGGTCCGCGGATCGACCCGCAGGGAGAAGCCACCGGGGATGCGTATGGCGTGCACGGGCTTCACAGCTGGGCCATCCTCTTGCGGCGTACGAGATGGATGAAGACGGGCCCGCCGATCAGCGCGGTGACGATGCCGACCTGCAGCTCGGAGGGACGCGTGACGACCCGGCCGACGACATCGGCGCCCAGCAGCAGGACGGGCGACAGGATCGTGGCGTACGGCAGGATCCACCGCATGTCGGGTCCCGTGATGGAGCGCACGACGTGCGGGATCATCAGCCCGATGAAGACGATCGGCCCGCAGGCGGCGGTCGCGGCCCCGCACAGCAGGGTGACGGTGAGCATCGCGAGCGCGCGCGTACGGTTCAGGTGCGCGCCGAGGGCGCGGGCGGTGTCGTCGCCCATCTCCATCGCGTTGAGGGGCCGCGCGAGCAGCAGCGCGAGCACCACGCCGATGCCGATGAACGGGACGATCTTGCGGATGGTCTCCATGTCGGCCGATGCGAGCGAGCCGACGGTCCAGAACCGGAGCCGCTCGAGCGCAGCGGAGTCCAGCAGCTGTACGGCGTTGATGTAGCCGTAGAGCGCGGCGGTGGCGGCGGTCCCGGCGAGGGCGAGCCGTACCGGAGTCGCGCCCCGGCTGCCGCCGAGGATGTACACGAGTACGGAGACGACGGCGGCGCCGATGAACGCGAACCACACATACCCGGTGAGCGATGTGACGCCGAGGAAGCTGACGGCGGAGACGACTGCGGCCGACGCCCCGGCGTTCACGCCCAGCAGTCCCGGCTCCGCCAGCGGGTTGCGCGTCAGGGCCTGCATCACAGCGCCCGAGAGCCCGAGGGCCGCGCCGACGATCAGCCCGAGCAGCGTCCGCGGCACCCGGACGTCGTGGATGATCACGTCATTGCCGACGCCCGCGTTGTGGAACAGGCCGTGCCACACGTCGGAGAGCGGTATCGACTTGGCACCGACGGCGATGCTCGCGACACAGACCAGCAGCAGGACACCGAGTGACACGAGCAGCCCGGCGGCGCGCAGCGCGTGGCGCCTCCGGGGCTCGGTCGCGGATATCGGCTCCGCGCTCTGTTTGGGGGGACTGTCGACCAACACGAGGTTAGGTTAGCCTACCCTCGCATCGCTGCTCGATCCCTCCCATGGCTCCTCGACGGGGAAGCCGCCGAGGGCACAGTGAAACCCGCCGGTGGGCGCGGTGAAGCCCAACCCCCGTGCGGGCACCCTCGATTCCGGCAGCGACGAGTGGTGCCTACAGCCCTAGCCGCGACAGCGCCTTGCCCGCGTCCAGCGTGCACACCCCGTCCCCGGCCTCCGTCCAGGCCGCCGCGCACAGCGCCCGCAGCCCGTCCAGTGGCTCACCCTCACCGTCGAGGGCCAGCGCGTCGTCCCGTACGGACGCGGTCCACCCTCCACACACGAATCCGCCGTCCGTCTCGGCCACTTCGGGCTGCCCGGTCAGCATCCCGCGCAGATCGGCATCCACATAGGTCGGCCGGTGCTCGGGCCGCGCGGCCAGCAGCTGCGCGCCGTCGGTCACCCCGGTCAGCACGAGCAAGGAGTCGACGCCTCCGTTGAACGCACCCTCGATGTCCGTGTCCAGCCGGTCCCCGACAACCAGCGGCTTGCGCGCCCCCGTCCGCAGAATCGTCTCCTTGTGCATCGGCGGCAGCGGCTTGCCCGCCACCTGCGGCTCCGCGCCCGTCGCGATCCGTACGACCTCCACGGCCGCGCCATTGCCGGGCGCGATGCCCCGGGCGCTGGGAATCGTCAGATCCGTGTTGGACGCGAACCACGGCACACCGCGCGCGATCGCGTAGCACGCCTCCGCGAAGCGCCCCCACGTCAGATCGGGCCCGCCGTACCCCTGCACCACCGCGGCCGGATCGTCGGCGGCGGACTCCACCGGCTCAAGACCCCGCTCGCGCAGGGCGACCCGCAGCCCTTCCCCGCCGATCACCAGCACCCGCGACCCGGCAGGCACCTGCTCGGAGATCAGCCGGGCGACCGCCTGCGCGGAGTTGATCACGTCCGCCGCATCGGTCGGCACACCCAGCTCGGTAATGTGCTCGGCCACCACCTCGGGCGGCCGCAGCGCGTTGTTCGTCACATATGCGAGATGCATCCCGCCCTCGCGCGCCGTCAGCAGCGAATCCACGGCGTGCGCGATCGCCTCACCACCCGCGTACACCACGCCGTCCAGGTCCAGCAGCGCCGTGTCGTACGCCTTGCTCAGCGCCGTCCCACTGCCGCTCGGCCGGGTCCTGCCCTGCTGACTCATTCGCATCCGCTCCTCGTTCCGGGCCACTCCCCCGATCATCGCTCATCCCCGGAGCCCACATACGATGCACAAATGAACAACGAAGGTCCCGCGGCCAACGACGGTCTGCATCTGATCCCGTTCCGTGGGCTGCGCTACGTCCCCGAGCGGGTCGGCAGCCTCGCCGCCGTGACCTCGCCGCCGTACGACGTCGTCGTCAGGCCCGACGGCCTGCACCACCTCGAGTCGGCGGACCCCTACAACATCGTGCGGCTGATCCTCCCGCAGGCGAACTCCACCGGCGACCGCAACCAGCAGGCCGCCGACACCCTCACCCGCTGGCTGACCGAGGGCATCCTGGCCGCGGACCCGGAACCGGCGCTCTACGTGTACGAGCAGCGCCAGGGCGACCTCCTTCAGCGCGGCGTCATCGGCGCGCTCGCCCTGTCCGAACCGTCCGAGGGTGTCGTCCTGCCCCACGAGGACGTGATGCCGGACATCGTCGCGGACCGCGCCGCCCTGATGCGTACGACCGCAGCCAACCTGGAACCACTGCTGCTGACCTATCGCAGCACGGGCAACCCGACAGGCGCGACCGCCGTCATCGAACGTACCGTCCTGCGCTCGCCGCTCCTCGCCACCACCACGGAGGACGGCTTCAGCCACCGTCTGTGGTCGGTGACCGACCCGGCCGAACTCGCGGAGATCCGCTCCGACCTGTCCGACCGTCAGGCCCTGATCGCCGACGGCCACCACCGCTGGGCGACGTATCTGCGGCTGCGCGCCGAACATCCCACGCCCGGCCCCTGGAACTACGGCCTCGTCCTGCTGATCGACACGGCTCGCTACCCGCTGCGGGTGCGCTCCATCCACCGGCTGCTGCACCGCCTCCCGGTCTCCGAAGCGCTCGCGGCCCTGGGCGGCTCCTTCCGCGTCCAGCGTCTGGAAGTCCCCCTTCCGCAGGCGCTGGAGGCACTGGGGGCCGCGGCCGCCGAGGGGAACGCCTTCCTCCTCGCGGGCGACGGCGCCTTCCACCTCATCGACCGCCCGGACCCGGAGCTGCTGGCGCGCACGGTGCGCGCCGACCGCCCCGAGGCCTGGCGCACGCTCGACGCGACGGTCCTCCACTCCACGCTCCTGGACCACATCTGGCGGATCCCGGACACCCCGGAGTACATCGGGTACATCCACGACACCGAGGCGGCCGTCACCCAGGCCGAACGCCGCGGCAGCACGGCCGTGTTGATGCATCCGGTACGGGAAGACGTCGTACGGGATCTCGCGCGCGAGGGCGTCACGATGCCTCGCAAGTCGACGTCGTTCGGCCCGAAGCCGGCGACGGGCCTGGTCCTGCGAAGCCTGACACTGGACTGAAACTGAAGAAGGGCGGCACCCCAGCGGGTGCCGCCCTTCTTCATTACGTCCTGCTACTCGGCCTTGCCACCCTCGGCGTCGCCGGACTCGTCATCCGACTCGTCATCGGATTCGTCATCCGCGTCACCCTCGTCGATCGCGTCGACGAACTCCACACCGTCCAGCTCGGCCAGCCGGTCCGACGCGTCGGTCGCCCCGTCCTTGTCGGCTTCGAGCGCCTTGGCGAACCACTCGCGTGCCTCGTCCTCGCGTCCGGCCGCCAGCAGTGCATCGGCATAGGCATAACGCAGCCGCGCGGTCCAGGGCTGCACAGAGCTGGACGCCAGCTCCGGGCTCTGCAGGGTCACGATGGCGGCGTCGATCTGCCCCATGTCCCTGCGCGCGCCGGCCGCGACCAGACGCATCTCGACCTGGCCCGCCTTGTCGAGCTTCTGCACCTCAGGCTCACCGGCCATCGCCATCGCCCGCTCGGGCCGCCCGAGCCCGCGCTCGCAGTCGGCCATGACGGGCCACAGCTCGACACTGCCGGTCATCCGCCGGGCCGCCCGGAACTCGGCCAGCGCCTCCGCGTACTTCTGGTTCGCGTACGCGGCGAAGCCCGCGGCCTCACGCACGGCGGCCACACGCGAGGCGAGCCGCAGCGCCACCTTGGAGTAGGCGTAGGCCTGCTCGGGGTCCTCGTCGATCAGATTGGCGACCATGACGAGGTTCCTCGCGACATCCTCGGCGAGGCCCTTCGGCAGGCTCTGCAGCTCCTGCCGTACGTCCTTGTCGATCTCGTCGCCCGTGACGTCGTCAGGAATCGGCAGCCGCTTGACCGGCTCGCGCTCGGGGCGGTCGCGGTCGTCGCGCCGCCCGTAGCCACCACGGTCGTCGCGCTGTCCGCCACGGTATCCGCCGCGGTCGCCATGCCTGTCGTCGCGCCGGTCGTCACGGCGGTCGTCACGACGCGGCCCGCTCGGCCGGTCATCGCGGCGTCCGTAGCCACCGCCACCACTGGGGCGCCCACCACGATCGTCATCGCGACGCGGCCCACTCGGCCGGTCATCACGGCGTCCGTAGCCACCGCCACCACTGGGGCGCCCACCACGATCGTCATCGCGACGCGGCCCACTCGGCCGGTCATCACGGCGCCCGTAGCCACCGCTGCTGGGGCGGGAGCCGCCGCGATCGTCATCGCGACGCGGCCCACTCGGCCGGTCATCACGGCGCCCGTAGCCACCGCTGCTGGGGCGGGAGCCGCCGCGATCGTCGCGCTGACCGCCGCGGTACCCACCACGGTCACGGTCGTCATCACGACGGAACGACGGACGCTCATCACGACGGTCATCGCGCCGGTCGTCACGACGGAACCCACCCGGGCGCTCGTCGCGACGGTCGTCGCGAGGTCCGCGGTATCCACCACCGGAACGGTCATCACGCCGGAAGCCGCCACCACCGCCACCACCGCTGGGGCGACCGCCACGGTCGTCACGCTGCCCACCGCGGTACCCACCACGGTCACGGTCGTCATCACGACGGAACGACGGACGCTCATCACGACGGTCATCGCGCCGATCGTCACGACGCGGCCCGCTCGGGCGATCGTCACGACGTCCGTAGCCACCGCCACCACTGGGGCGTCCACCACGATCGTCATCGCGGCGCGGCCCACTGGGCCGGTCGTCACGACGCCCATAGCCACCGCCGCCACCGGAACGGTCATCACGCCGGAAGCCGCCACCGCCGCCGCTGGGGCGACCGCCACGGTCATCGCGCTGCCCACCGCGGTACCCACCACGGTCACGGTCGTCATCGCGACGCGGCCCGCTCGGGCGGTCCTCACGGCGTCCGTAGCCACCGCCACCACTGGGGCGCCCACCACGATCGTCATCGCGACGCGGCCCACTCGGCCGGTCATCACGCGGCCCGCGGTACCCACCACGGTCGTTGTCACGCCGCGGCCCACGGTCCCGGTCGTCACGGCCACCGCGGAAGCCGCCCCGGTCACCACCGTCCCTACGACGCGGCTCGCGCTCCGGACGGTCGTCGGGAGAGTTGGTGGACATCGGCGTGACTCCTGTCTTCGGGTACTGCAGTCATTCTCGCGCAGCCGGCCATCGGACGCGCTTCGGAAAAGCGAGCAAAACAAAAAAGGACCCGTGTTCCAGCGTGAACGCTGGACCACGGGTCCTTGAAAGATTGTTCGGCGGCGTCCTACTCTCCCACAGGGTCCCCCCTGCAGTACCATCGGCGCTGAAAGGCTTAGCTTCCGGGTTCGGAATGTAACCGGGC
>NZ_JBEXEX010000047.1:0-58781 GCF_040606445.1 Streptomyces sp. NPDC005408
GGCGGCGTACGAACCCGCGAAACCGATCGCGGCGATGATGACCGCGCCCGTGACGACGAGCCCGATGAGTATGCGGTGCGTGCGTGTCAGCTGCACTTGCTCCCCGCCCCTCCGCGCCGACACCTTTCTCTCTCGCCTGGCGCGAGCCCCGCGTGAACGAAGCCAAGCGCCGCGCGCCAAAACGGCTTGTGGCATTCCGTCTCAAGAATTGGCGAACGCTGTCGGACCACGCGGGCACGCTACTTCCATCGCAATGCTCGAACCACTCCCCGACTGCACAATGCTCCGTTCACTGACTTTCGGATGTGCACAACCAGCGCGAAGGGCTTCTCCCTCCCCTCGTTTCGTCAGGTGGGTGACCACGCCGTGCTCCCACGGGGCGGCCGAAGCGTCAGCAACGACGTGTGCCAGGCGGTTGAGCAGACGAGTTCCGTCCGTCAGGCGCCGTAGCGTTCCGGCTTGGGGGTGCGCGTCATCAGCATGGCGGCTGCCTCGGCGACGGTGATCGTGCCTCGGATGACGGCGACGACGACTTCGGTAATGGGCATCTCCACCCCGTGTCGGTGTGCGAGGTGCAGGATCGACATGGACGACTTGACGCCTTCTGCTGTCTGGCTGGTCGCGGTTGTTGCTTCGGCTACGGTCATGCCCTGGCCGAGGTGTTCGCCGAAGGTGCGGTTGCGAGAGAGCGGCGAGGTGCAGGTGGCGATGAGGTCGCCGACTCCGGCCAGTCCGGAGAACGTCAGCGGATCGGCTCCCAGCACCGCACCGAGCCGGGCGGTCTCGGCCAGGCCTCTTGTGATCAGCAGGGCGCGGGCGTTGTCGCCCAGTCCCATCCCGGCTGCCAGTCCGACGGCGAGTGCGATGACGTTCTTGACTGCGCCCCCGAGTTCGCAGCCGACCACGTCGCGGTTGGTGTAGGGGCGGAAGTACGGGGTCAGGCAGGCTTCTTGCAGGGTTTTGGACGTGGTCTCGTCGCGGCAAGCGATGACGGATGCTGCGGGCTGGCGGGCTGCGATTTCTCTAGCGAGGTTCGGGCCGGAGAGCACGGCGACGCGCTCTTCGGGCACACCGGTCACGTGGGTGATGACCTCGCTCATCCGCAGTCCTGTGCTTGTCTCGATGCCTTTCATCAGGCTGACGACAACGGTCTGCGGCTCGATGAGTGGCGCCCACTGCGTGAGGTTGTCGCGCAGCGACTGCGCCGGGATCGAGACCACCAGGAAGTCTGCCCCCGCGAGGGCCTGCGCGACATTGGTCGTGGCCCTCAGCGGCGTCGGCAGGATGATGCCGGGCAGGTAGACGGGGTTTTCATGGCGGGTGTTGATCGCATCGACGATCTCGGGGCGGCGGCCGTGGAGCATCACATCGGTGCCGGCGTCGGCGAGGACCGCTGCGAACGCTGTGCCCCAGCTGCCTGCCGAGAGGACTGCAATCTTCATCCCGTTTCTCCCTCAGCGCCGGACGTCGGGTGGACTTTATCGGCTGGGCGTGCGGGGGCGGGACGCCGCAGGGTGAGCACGATGGCGCGGCGCTCGGCGAGCCGGGGAAGCATTCTGGCCGCCTCGCTCAGCATGGATAGAGTCTGGAGCTCGCCCAGTTCACGGCGCAGGTCGGTTTCGTGGGCGATCCACAGCCGGTACAGGCGGCGCCACATCGCGGGTTCGTCGGGGCGTTCGTCGATGTGCTCGACGTGGAATCCGGCTGCAGCGGCCTCGGCGGCCGGGTCGGCTGCACGGGAGAGGGCGCGGGTGAGGACGGCGCGGGCCCCCGGCTGCAGGATGCGGTGGATCTCGCGGAGGGCCGCCGCCCGGTCGGGGGCGAAGCCGAGCGCGTCCACGCAAACCACCCCGTGTGCGGCGCCGTCGCGCAGCCCGCTCGCCTTCAGCGTGCCGACGCGGAAGGTCGCCTGGTCGGGGGTGACGAAGTGGGAGCGGCGTGTGGCCGCGGCGGCGACGGCCGTTGAGGAGATGTCAATGCCGACCAGGCGCACGGCGAGGGCACGTGAGAGCCACAGGCCCACGCCGCCGGTTCCGCAGCCTATGTCGACGAGGACCTGACCGGGCCGCATGTGCAGTCGGCCGACGAGGGTGCCGAGGACTGTCCAGTCGCACGAGCTGAACGCGCCGACCTCGGACGGGTGCGCGTCGCCCATTGCCTCGGCGTAGAGGCTGGAGACGAGATCAGTCGATGCCCGCGCGGCGTGCCAGGCGTCGAAGCCCTTCTGGAGTCGCTGCTCGGCGGGTGACAAGACCGGTGCGCTCACGGGTGACTGATGGTTCATCGGGGGATTGACCGCCTGATCCGTGACCGCGTTCCCGGGCAGATGACCTTCACCGCTGCCAGGGGCTCGGAGGGGGCCGACAGATCGAGGCAGACCGGCTCGTGCCGGGTGACCTGCTCGATCTGTTCGGCGACTGTTGCGACCTGGTCAGCGAAGCTGCCGCGCCACGGCGCATACCCGCCGGTGAGAGCATCCCAGGGGTGCAGGTTGTCCGTGGCCGGTGGGCGGGATGGCAACGCGTCGAAGACGTCCTCGCGGGAGAGGAGGTCGTCTCTCGTGCCGGCGATGCACGTCAGGCGGGACTGCGCCGCCTCGGTGATGGCACGGGCGAGCGCGATGTGCGGATCCGTGTGGCACCCGGAGCCGGCGAAGTGGAGCGGGTAGTCCTCGGTCCACAGGTAGGTCAGGCACGTCGGGATGCCGTACGTGTTGTCCACGACCGCGAGTTCCAGGAGGGCGCCTGCGCTTATCAGCCGGTCCACGAGCAGGCGGCAGTAGGGGTCTTCGACCGACTGCGGGTCGACCAGCGTGCGCCGCGCTCCGCCGCTGGCGTCGTCGGCGAACAGGGCGTCGCGTTCGATGACCTCGTACAAGCCGTGCAGCATCGCCTCGTCGCGTGTGTTGCCGCAGGCCAGTCCGGTGCTGGTCGCGCGGAAGATGTCCGGCTGCCACAGGTCCCGGTGCGCCGAGCGGCACAGGAGGCCGAGCGGCACGGGAATGGTGGCGCCGCTGTTCACCCCGGTACCCATCGTCCATTCCAGAGGGACTTGCTCCAGCGCCTGGTGCCATGTGGGTTTCATCGGGAGCGCCGCGAGAGGGTAGGACAGCGCGACGTCGTGGGCCGGCACGCATAGTGCGGGCGTTCGGGGCTGTTCGGCGTGCCACAGCTCGATGGACTCCATAACAGCGGAGATCTTGGCCAGCAGGGCGGTTGCACCCTTGCCCTGGGAGGCAACCAGCGTCTGGGAGGGGGGCCGGATCGCCGTATGCACGGGCAGGCCGAGGTAGTCCAGCCCGGTCAGCGACGCCACCCGTGTGATGCCGTAGTGCGGCAGTGCGGGAGCGAGGGATGCCCAGGTGTCTTCCGGGGTGCGGGTCCGCACGGTGCCGTCGAGCAGCACCCGGTCACTGAGCATTGGCGAACTCGCTTGCGGCCGCGGCCTGTTCCTGGTCGTGGAGGAATCCCACCATGAACTGCTTCATCTCCTCGATTGCGTGCGCGCTGCTGTGGAAGCCGCGGGCCGCTGCCTCGTCGTCGACCCGGTCCGGGGCCACCCGCCACAGATCGAGGAGGGTGGAGCGGGTCACGGTGTCCTTGACGGCCTCCGGGACAAAACCGGGGACGGACCGTCGTGCCTGTTCGTTGCACGTTTCGTACCGGGTGATCGCCGCGCGGTCGGCGGCCGTCTCGCGGGCCAGCAGCCGCGCCACGGTGTCCGCATCGCGCAGGTCGGCCCGTAGCCGGAAGACCGCGTGAGCCGGAAGCGGGCTGGGCTGCTCGCCAGTCAGGCGGGCCATCCGCTCAGCCAATGGCATCCCCCGGCGGCCATCGTCGGTGCAATGCGAGAGATGGTTGAGGTGGGCCTCCCACACCCTTGGAAACTGCCCGTCGAACAGCGCCTGGTACGACACACGGTGCGACGTCGCCAGCGTCCGTCCGTCGACCAACTCCGTCGCGAAGTGGTTGGCCCATCTCCTGAAGTAGCTGGTGTCCCAGCAGGTCTCTGCCTCTCCGGGCCGCTGCGACCGGCCGTCCAGCGCGACCAGGAGGGCTTGCACCGCGTCACATCGCTTGAGGTCTCCGAAGTGCGGGTCCACAGAGCGCTGTTCTTCGAGCCAAGCCCCCACTGCCCCTGCTCCGCATTGGCGGCAGACGGCCAGCACCGCGGCGGTCGAACGCTGCGGGTAGTAGACCGCGCGGAGCTCCTCCAGCAGCCGGGCCGCAGTGCCGCTGGTCACGACGCCGTGCTGTTCGGCGATGCGGAGGACGTGGCGCAGGTTCACCAGCGGCCAGGTCAGCGCCCGCTGCTCGCCGCCCGGCTCCTGACCGACCGCCACTTCGTCATCGCCGTCGATGTCGCCGACGACGTAGGCGTGGAAGATCTGCCCCACACCGACCATGCCGAACCCATGCAGTTCGGCCGCCCGCAGCGCGCCGATGCTCGCCGCGCCGATGACTCGGACTCCCCGGCTCATGACGGCCAGGATCTCCTTGTGCCTCAGCGCCGGCACCTGGTGGTACAACCCGTCGATGATGACCACGGTGTCGTGGTCGGCAATCGCGTGGTCGAAGAGGTCACCGTGCCGCACCGGAGGCAGCACGCGGACCGTCAGCGCGCTGAGCAGCGGCTCATCGGGGGCAAGGGTCGGCCCGACGTACACGTGAATCATTGGCTACCGCTCCTGAGCATGTTGGGGCCAACGGGCAGAAGTGCCCGTCGTCCTACTCGGGCCGACCTTCGGCATCCGCAGGTGTCAGGGCACTTCCGTGTGCCGGTGCCGGTGCCGGTGCCGGTGCCGGTGCCGGTGCCGGTGCCGGTGCCGGTGCCGGTGCCGGTGCCGGTGCGGGCAACGGCCGTCACAACGTCGTTGTCACCGCGCCGGGCGGAAGTGCGGAATCAGTTCCGCGGGCCGCGTCAGGGGCCCTCGTCCTCCACGTCCTCGATGCGGACGACGCTGGAGCGGTCGACGATCTGAGCGACATGGGCGGTGCGGACTGCCTTCGCTGAGGCGGGTCCGGCCTGGGCGGCTAGTTCGGACTTGGACTCTTCCATGGGATTTCTCCGTATCTCTCATCTCTCGGTACTCCTCGCAAGATCGGCGGGAGGTTCTGGTGCGGTCCGGCCGCTTGTGCTCGCCGTACCGGTTGCCCGCCCTGGGTCAGGACGGGACGTTTGAATTGGGCAGGCGCAGTTGGGCCCATACGCGCTTGCCCCAGCTGAACGGGTCGGTGCCGGTGTCCTCGGAAAGCCGGGCCACGACGGCCAGGCCGCGGCCGCCTTCGCCGCCAGCCGGGGCGACGCGGGGTACGGCCTTCTTCGCGGACTTGTCGATGACCGCGATACGGACGCAGTCCGTATCGAGTCGGCTGATGGTGACGCGGATGCTGTGGCATCGGGTGTGCCGGGCCGCATTCCCGACGAGTTCGGAGACGACGAGCTTGGCGCTGTCGGTGAGGCCGTCCAGGTCCCACGCGGACAGCGCCCGGGCAATCAGGACCCTGGCCTTGCGGGCGCTCTCCGGCCGGCAGGGCATGGTCTCGGTGTAGGCGGCCAGAGTTGGGCAGGCTGCGGGAGCCTTCATCGGATGCCTCCGGCAGCAAGCTCCGCGTTCAGGTCGACGATGGTGCAGCCGACCAGGTAGCGCGCCAATTGGGCGGCCTGGACCCATGGAAGCAGCGGGTCCTCGTACGCCACGGCGACCGACTCTTTCGCCAGGATGGGGAACGGGGATCCGGGCTTGGAGTGATCGGGGGCGTACTGCCGTCCGTGCACGCCATGGGTACGCGGTTCACGAACCCGGACCGCCGTAAAGGCCTTCCCCAACTGCGGGGACTGCTCCACGGCCTCCGCTGCGCAGCTAAGGCGCACCGGCGGGTGGAGGGTGATCTCCCGCTCTGGCCAGTCAGGTCCACGATCCTCACCTGAGTCATCCAGGAGCCACAGCACACCTCGGTCGGTTCGGTCCGCCGGGCCGCTGTGGATGTGACACAGCAGTTTCCTCATGGCGCGCCGCTGCCGGGAGGTGTGAACGGTTCCGAGCAACGGCCTGCCGCGCTCTCCGGGGCGGGCCGGACGACGGCAACGGTGGATCAGAACATCGTGGTCGCCGCGGTCTGCTGGGAGCTCGTCCATGTAGCCGATCCCGCTCCGCGGGCCGGGGCGGATGACGACCTCTGCTCCGATGGGGGCCTCTCCGGTCCATGCGACCATCCACGGGACTGCCGTCGGCCGCCTCAGGACGGCTGCTCCGGCCTCCGGATCCGCCGGAGAACTTACGGATGTGGCATGCATGAGTGGGGGCCTTTCATCGCTGCTACGAGTTCGGCGGCCGCATGTGGGCGCGGGATGGTCTGGTGGGGTGCTCACTGCCGAGTTCGTTGGGAGGTCATCTCCGCGCAACGTCGGGGGTTCAACTGCGCGGAGATGACCGGTTTCAGGGGACATGCGAGACGTACAGGCGGGCGAGCCAGCCCAGGACGGCGACGACGAACGCTCCGATCAACGTGAGCTGCAGCAACCCGAAGCCGATGAAGTCCACGGATTTGCGGTGGTTGCGGCACAGCGTCCTGATCGGGTGTTTGAGGGCGAACCGCAACCGCGGCAGCCGCTTTCTCGTGCTCCGTACCGCGTTCAAGGGCGCCACCCCCACTGCGGGCGATTCACCACGAGACCAAATGGCCCGCCGCGTACGTCGGTGAGCCTCATGTCCCGGACCCCTCGGCGTGGCCGTCCGCTGTCCCGATCCGGTGCAGCCGCCTCAGGTCGACCCGAGCCCTGGGCGCACGCGACGCCGGGACGCGGAACAGATTCACCGGGGACAGCGGCGTGCCGACATCGGGGATCGGCAGCTTTCCCTTCTCCTCGTTCCAAGCCTTCTGCGGTTCGCGGCGAGGTGGTTCACCACGCTCCTCGATCGCCGGCGGGGCATCGGCAGGGCGGGGGTCAGACATCGCAGTCCTCCACGGCGCGTACGGCCGTGGACGCGATCGGTGTCCAGTCGCAGGGCACATGGGCGAGGAATGACCGATACGTGGCCAGGAGGTCCAGGCTCTCCTCGTACTCGCCGTCACTCGTGCTGACGGCGGATCGAGTGAGGGTGACAATCCCTTGCACGAACCCGCCGGCCACCAGCTCCAGGGCCCGCTGCCAGGACGTTCGCTCCAGCGGATGGGGCAGGCCTGAGCCGTCCCACAGCGACTCGCGATGCACCCGCCACCCCTGGCTGGATGCGTAGGCGCGCACGTGATTCAGGGTGTTCGTCGGAACGTGGTCATAGGTCGTAAGGGCGTACACCACGACCGTGAACCCTCCCGTGGGCTCCAGCGCGCCCACGCTCAGATCGCGTAACCGCTGGCTCTGGCGCGCCGATGGGGGCGTTGGGGTCAGGGCCATCCGGGTCACCTCATCCGGCGGGCAGTGCAGGACGAGCTCCGAGAAGGCCGTCGTTTGCCGTGCGATCTGAGGTTGCAACGGGGGCTCCCCTCGCTGTGCGGATAAGTCCAGTCCTCTTAGAGAGACGACGAGCAGGTTCCTCCCGGCGGGGGTGGCTTCGCCATGCCCTGAGGGGTGGCTCCTGGGCCTCTTTCCAGCGACAGAAGTAGCGCGCGGATACCGTTGAAGTGGCGTCTGTGCTCGCCACGTTGCGCGTGTGGAAGACGTCGGTATCCCTTTCAACGGAAGGGATCCGCCTATGGGGTCGGCGCGTCCGACTGTCAGGGAACTGGGGGGACGTGAATGGGTCAGCAGCCGAGGACGCTCCTCAAGGTCCTGGTCGATCAGCATCGGTGGCGTTACAGCGAGTTCGAGCGGCAGTTCCTCAAGGCAGCTGAAAGGGTCATCGCGAGCGGCGCGGGCAACCCCACCGTGAGCGAGACCGCTTTCCGGCGCTGGACCGCCGGAAAGCTCAAGGGCCTCCCGGGTCCGGATACCTGCCGTGTGCTAGAGGCCTTATTCGGTGTCGCAGCCGCGGACTTGTTCGCACCGCCGCCCGTGATCGCCGATCCCGACGTTGCCACGTTCAACCTGGAAGCCGAGATCGACATGACCGCACGTGAAGCTCAGGACGACGCCGGCGCTACTGCCGCTGCCGCCATCTCCGACACGACTCTTGACCAACTCCGCGATGATGTAGTCAGTCTGGCCAGGAAGTACCACACACTGTCTGCCTATGAGGTGTGGCGGCGGGCCCGCCAACTACGGGGCGAGGCCGAGCGGGCCCGGGATCGCACGCAGATCCCAATCCAGCAGCAGGCGTTGCTCATCCTGGCGGGTGAAGCGTCTGGACTCCTGGCCGCCGCGGCGTTCGACCTTGGGTCGCTGGACGGCGCGAAGCGCCTGGCCCGCACAGCGGCGCTGTACGGAGAGAGCGCACGGTTCGACCCCCTGCGGGCTCACGCAGAGGGCAGCCTCGCCTACATCGCCTACTTCACCGGTCAGCCCTCGCAGGCCGCATCCCTGGCCCGCCGCGCACTGACCTACAGCGGTCTGGGACAGGTCGCCACGCGCCGCCTGCGCGCCATTGAGGCCCGGGCCCACGGGCACCTCGGCGATGTGACATCTGCCCGACGAGCCATCCAGCTGTCGGAAGAAGAGAGCCAAAACGGCCAGGACGATCTCCACGATGGCGTGGGGGGCGAGTTCGGATTCACCGCCGAGCGCCTGGCCATGTCCAACAGCTCGACCGCGCTGCTGATCCGCGACGGACAACAGGCCGAGAACGCGGCCGGTCGCGCATTGAGGCTGCTGGCCGGCAAGCCGCCAGCACAGCTCAAGGCTCCCGTCCTTGGCGGTGCGGCCACCGACCTGGCCATGGCCCGCCTGATGCGCGACGACCTCGACGGCGCCCAAGCAGCGCTGGAAACGTTATGGAACGTCCCCTGCGATCAACGCGTGACAGGTCTGATCGCCCGCGTCGACCGGCTTCGCCGCATGCTGGCCCACCCCCAGCTCCACGGCTCGCCTCTCGCCGCAGAGCTCGGCGAACGCATCGAGGAGTTCGTGCGCTCGTCCGCACAGATGCAACTGGGCACCCAAGGCCTGCTGGCCCTCGAAAGCTGATCACAAGGAGGCGAGGATCCTCGCCTCCTTGTCCGGGGCGATCCCGTGTTCAGCCCACCTCGGATGAGGCACGGGACGCCCTTCGGACGCCAGCCACTCCCACGTATCCCGGATGGTCTCCCCAATGGGCCGGCACCGAAGACCCGCCGCCACCGCCCGACTCGAGTCCACCGCCCACACCCCCTCCTGCGTACGCCACAGCGGCAGCTCCGTCCACTGCCGGACACCATGCTCAAGCAGCACCTGCGGCTCCACCCACACCGGAACCGCAACCGCGTCCGTCACCATGCAGCACGCACGCAAAAAAGCTTCGAACGAAATGCCCTCGGGATGCGTCACGTTGTAGCCACCACCATCCGTGCATGCCGCCTGATCCAGCGCGAAAGCGGCCACATCGCGCACATCGACCGGCTGGATAAGACGGCTCGCCGGGACCGGCGCGAGGAACCTATCCCCCCGCAGCACACGGCGCAGCCACCACGGCAGCCGCCCGACATACTCGCCCGGCCCCAAAATCACGCCCGGCCGTAGAAAGACCGCACGCGCGCCGAACGCCTCCGCCACCGCCCGCTCACCGCCAGCCTTCTGAAAGCCGTAGGTTGTCGGACTGCCGTCCTCACCGGTGTATCCGTACGTCTCGTCAGCGTCCGCGGGGCAGTCGAGCAGGTCAGAATCGTCCGTCAGACGCTGGTGAGGCCAGCCCGCGTAGACCGAGACCGTCGAGATATGCACCCAGCGTCCCGCCACCTCCCGCAACGCCGAGGCGGTCAGCCGCACATCCCGGGGCGCGAGGTCAGAGCTGGAAGTGTCAATCACGGCATCCCAAGGGCCGTGACCTGCAAGCCGCTGGACGTCGGCGACCACTGTGCGATCTCCGTGCACGGGGACAACGCCGGGTACATCCACCCCTGAGCGGCCGCGGTTGAAGGTAGTGACCTCCCAGCCTCGGGCGATGGCCCCCTCCGCGATGTGCCTGCCCAAGAACCACGTCCCACCCATCACCAAGACCTTCATGAACCAGATCCTGCCCGTGATCATTAACTATCGGAAGGGGCGGGGAATCCGACAGCGCACGGTCTGCCTCGCGCCTGCACCGGACTGGCCGCCAACTGTTGGAGCTGCCTCGGGGAACGATATGACAGTCCGACCTCCCATCAGTCAGCCTTGGCCCCATGACAGCACCAGCGCCAACCTACGGCGGATACAGCGAGACGGAAATGCGTCACGTTCTCCAGCAGGCCTGCGAGGCCGTCGGCCTGGACAGCGAAGGAGCTGAGGTCCTCCGCGGGCACACCAACGCCGTTGTCCGCCTCCGCCACGACCCAGTGGTGGTCAAGATCGCCCGCCGTGGCTCCCGTTACGCGGACGTTGAGCGGACGGTACGGTTCGTCCAGTGGCTGGTGGACCTCGGCTTCCCCACCTCGCCCCTTCACGCCGTGCCGCAGCCCGCCATCGTGGACGGCCATTGCGCTACCTTCTGGACGTACCTTCCGCAGCCCGACTACCCGGTGACTGCTCAACAGCTCGCGGAGCCCCTTCATACGCTGCACAACCTGCCAGCTCCGCCCATGCAGCTCCCCGAACACGGCACAGTTACGGCCATCGGCCGGTCAATCGCAGCCGCCCACGTGCTGCCAGCGGCATCCCGGACATTCCTCAGCGAGCGGCTTGAACGATTGGCCAAGGAGCTTGACGAGGTCGACTTCCTTTTCCCGGAAACTGTGATCCAGGGAGACCCGCAGCACCGCAACGCGCTCCACGCTCGCCCCCGGGCCGTTCTGTGCGACTGGGACACCGTGACGCGCGGCCGTCGTGAATGGGATCTCGCCACCATCGAAATCCACTGCCGGCGGTTGCGGCACGGGGTCGGGCAGTACCAGCCGTTCGTTGACTCCTACGGCTTCGACATCACCACCTGGCCGGGCTTCGCCGTGATCCGGGATCTACGCGAGCTGCGCATGGTCAGCACGAATGCCCGGAAGATCGCCCAGGCACCCCACACCCGCAACGAGGTGGAGCGCCGTATCGAAGGATTGCACCAGGAGGACACCTCCTTGATGTGGAACATCCTGTAACCGCTGAGCAAGTCCGTCCAAGGATCGGGGGCAAACTGCCACGCAGCAGGTGCGACTCATCCTGGAGAACCAAGCCGACCTCGCCGTCGTTGCCGAGGCCGCCGAGGCGCCGACGCCATCGCCAATGCGCGGCCTCGCAATCCTTGACATCACCATGCCTCGCCAGACGGGCATACAGGCAGCCCGCGAGCCATCGGCTTCGAACGAGTCTGTTGGCCCCGCGGGATCGAGTTTCTTGGCCCCGGGTGGCGATCTTCGCGGTGCGGCGTGAACGAGTCGATTGGCCCCACCCAGAGGGCGTCGGAGTTCGTTGACGCCGAGTTTGACAGCCCACTCGTCCTGGCCGGACCCGGCTCTGAAGGGACACCCAGGACGGCTGAACTCTGAACGTGCATCATGATCGGATGTCCAGGAGCTCGCGAAACAGGGAAACACTCAGGCACACCTGGATGGGGTTCCATCGCGCGGTCGCCGGCATGGCTGCGGCGGGCAACAACATCGTCGTGGACCACCTCTTCAGCGCGCCATGGCGTCTGCACGACTGCCTTGATGTCGACAGCGCGGTCGAGCATTGCTTGGCACTCCCACTGGAAGGCGAGGTCGTGGTCGGCGTGCTGGGCCAGCAGCCATGCCGCGTCTGCCGCTTCAACACCGACCAGGGTGTGCCCGGGCCAGCCGTGCTCTGCGACGATCCGCCGGAGCGCCTCGGTGTTGGCCCTGTCCACGAGCCCGCCTTTCGAGCCTGACGCGGGCTGACCGGCTGGGTGCGAGCAACCTGCTCGTGCTTTCGACGTACGAGCAGTTCCTCGGCCAAGTCGGGCCGGCGCGGCAGCGCGTTCATCGAGTCCTCATCTCGCGGTGGTGAATCGGGTCCGCGCCCGCCGGTGGGTCGGGGGAAACCCGTGAGCGGTACCTCCTCGTCCAGCGGACGCGGAGTCTTGTGTGATCAAGACTGGCAATCCGCATTGCCGACGGGCAGCGCGGCCCAGGTGCACTTCGCCGTGTCCCCGAGAGGGCTCCGTCCCCAGTCGCTGGACATGGCCTGGACGAGCCGAAGCCCTCGGCAGCCTTCATCCTCCTCGTCGAGTTCCGGATCCAGTACGGGTGGTTCACCGGATCCGTCGCGGATTTCGAGCAACAGCAGGCCGTCTCCGTGAGTGGCGATCAACTCGATCGGAGCACTGGGCGCGTGCTGGACGGCGTTGGTCACCAGTTCGCTGACTACGAGGACCGCGGTCTCCACGGTGCCCTATTCCAGCTCGGAAGGACCTTGGCAACTTCGTGGCGCATCCGTCGCACCTCGCTGACTTGAGACACGAGGCCGAGCGCGATCTGATGGCGTGCTGCAATAGCAGGTCTGGGGCGGGGCGCAGGAACGATCATGAGCGTTCCGGACCCCGTTGCCGGCGATGTGCGTGTTTGCGGGCGAGTCCTACCGAGCCGCGCGCCAATGCATGTCTCTTCGGCCGCTCCCGGATCACGGGCGGGAGAGGCACAGCAGCCAGTTGGTGGAGGCGATTCGTCGTCATCACAATCCCTTCCGGACGCACCGCTTGCGGACGCCCGGACGAAGGCTCGAAGGGGGCGGCGCGAGGGCCTGCCACTAGCCAACCGCTCTGACGAAAGGCAGCCCAGGAAACTCGCAGGCCAACCTCGACGCCAACAACCGGAAACTTTTACCTACTTGGACGTCATCGTCACCGCTACCGTGGGCTCATGGCGGGGAACGTGGGCCCGAATGTCAGCGGCAGGCCTGAGGCAGCAGGAACTCGCTGATGCCCTCAACCGGCGGATTGAAGAGTTCACCGGCCGACCCGGCATAGTGACTGACCGGCACATCCGCAGCTGGCTGTCCGGAAAGACGCGTTCGCCGCGAGCAAGACAACGCCGTGCGCTCGAAGAAGAATGCTGACCCCTCGCATGGGAGGACCCCAGGCCCTGAGGACATCGTCCACACGGCAGGCCGGAACCCCATCACCGACGTCTCGCGCTTCACCGTGCCTCAACGTGAGGTTGGAAAACTCTCAACGAAGTGGCTGCGTGCGAGGTCGTCCTCGATTCGGGAGCGGATGTGATCGATTAGGACGGCCAAGTCGTAGCAGTACACGGACGGGTTGGTGAACCTGTTCAGGGAGCTGAAGCGGTGAGCGTACAGGCCCCCTCCGCAGACCTGGGCCAGACGGCATTTCCCGCAGGTGTCACTCAGCGCGGTAAGGCCGGTTTGCCGGGCGCGGAACTCGTGACCCTCCAGGGCCTGGTCGAAGGAGTGCTGGAAGATGTCAAGGCCGGTCTCCGGGGCACCCGAATAGGACGCCTTCAGCGAGTCCGACTGCTCGATCGAGCCGTCCGTCTCAACCACCACGAGGTCCACTGGGGCGAGACCCACCGACTCGCTGCGGACCGTGCCGCCGAGGATCCCGGTCATCAGCTCCTCAAAGAGCCGGATGCCTGTCTCACGCTCGGGAGCGCCGAACCAGCGGTCGAAGACCTGGCACAGCCAGTCGGCGTACGGAGTGCCACCGACGTCACGCGTCGGCCCCGGCAGCCCAGCCCGTCCGGACGGTCCGGGTGGCCGCGTCGGCGGAATGATGCGGTGTTCCAGGCCGGGCGGAGGCGCGTCCCAGGTGCCGTGCGGCAACAGCATGTCCAGCCGCGGCGGGGCCATGGACAACAGCGCCTCGTAGGTCTCCACGGGGTCATTGTCCAGGTCGACCGTGCACAGAAGGCCCGCGAACAAATGCTCGCGCCCCGAGGTCGTCAGCGACCGCAGCGCCCTGGTCACGTGATCGTGGCTGCCCCTGCCGTCGGCGAACCGCCGGTGCCGGTCGTGGGCCTGGCGGCCGCCGTCCAGACTCACGCATACCCGCACATCGTGGCGCAGCAACACGTCCAGCATCTCCGCGTCCAACAGAACGCCGTTGGTCTGCACCGAGAACCGCGGCGGGACTTCCGCGGCCAGCCTGTTGCTAAGGGTGCGGAGCGTCGCCTCGAGACGTCGTGGTCCGACGAGCAGTGGCTCTCCGCCGTGCAGGATGATCCGTACGTCGGGAAGGTTATGGGCGCGGGCGTGCTCGGCGATCCGGTCCCCCAGGCGGTCGACCGTGGCCGGTTCCATCCGCTGGGGCTTGCGACTCCAGCTCTGGTCGGCCGAGTGGTAGACGTAGCAGTAGTCGCAGTCGAGATTGCAGCGGCTGTGGATCTTGAGTAGGAACTGGCGAAACGGAACGGCACGATCCGTCGTCGCACCGCCCGGCACCGCACCGTCATTCATCGGACCGTCATTCATCGAACCGTCACTGGATCGCGGACTCGAACGGCGCGCTGGGTTCGGTGCTCGGCATGGCCGCTTCCAGGGCGACGCGGCGCAGTACATGGGCGAGGGCAGTGCTCCCACCGGCCAGCCGGTCGACGTCCGCGCCGCTCAGAGCCACCAGGCCCGTCGGGGGCACGACGCGATCAACCGCTGGAGGCGGGTCTGTCGGGTTCGGCACCCCTACTCCCTTGATCTGCTGCCGACTTGCCCCGGGCGGGGACGCAGACGGAGGATACATAACACGGCTCCGGACGCGCGCTAAGACGCGGGTCGCGGTGTTGATCACGTGAATGGCGGTTCGATGTCGGAGTCGAGCCGCTGCCAGCCCTCCACGGCCAGGTAAGTGGGATGACCAGAACCCAGCGTGCGCCGGGCGAGTTCCAGGGCTTCCTGGTGGAGTTGCTCCGCCTCCTGCGCTTCGCCGGACGCCCGCAGATCCAAGGCGAGGTTGGAGCACACGCCGATGGTGTCGTAGTGGTCCGGGCCCAGAGACGCCCGAAGGCCCCTCAGCGCCTCTCGCTCCAGCGCGATCGCTTCCTCGAGTTCCCCTGCCGCGACCAGGTCGCTGGCATGATTGAGCATGCCGCCGAAGGCGTACGGATGGGTGGGACCGAGGACCCGACGCAGGGCCTGTGAGGTCTGGCCGGACAGTTCGCGGGCTTCCGCGTGCCGACCGCTGAGCCTGAGATAGATGGAGAGGTTGTTGGCGCTGCTGAGGGTGTACGGGTGTTCGTCGCCGAGCGTCTCGCGCTGGCGGGCCAGTGCCCGCAGCGAGTGCTCGAGGGCGGCGTCGATGTCGCCGAGTGCCGCGCGTACGCTCGCCAGGTCGATGAGTGCTGCCAGGGTGTCTGGATGGTCGCGTCCCAGGTTCTCCGCACAGATGCGATGCACCGCCTCGACGAGCTCCCGTGCCTCCTCGTAACGGCCCGCCCGGCGCAGCGCCACCGCGTGATTGCGCTGGGCGGCCAGGGTCTGCACATTGAGCCGGCCGACCCGCTGCCACAGGATACGGCACGTCTCCTGGAGGATCTCGAGGGCGGAGTCGATGTCGCCCGTCTCCCTCAGATCGCGGGCGTAGTTGGCGCCTGCGTTCAGGGTGTAGATGTCGTCGCGGCCCTTGTCCGCGATCCGGTCCTCGTACAGCTTCTTGTGAATCTCCAGTGCGGCCCGCCGGTCACCGCACAGGTACTCGGAGACGCCGAGGTTGCTGGCGTGCATGGTGGTGCGCAGGTAGTCGCTGCCCCACACCCGCTTGCTGGCACGCAGAGTCTTCCGGTCCAGGTCACGTGCCTCGCGGTACTGGCCGAGGGCGTTGAGATCGGCCCCCAGGTTCGCGGCGGCGACCAGGGTGTGCGGGTGCTCCTCGCCGAGGGTCCGGACGAACCGGGTGTGGACGTCAAGGTCGGTGAGGTATGCACCCTGGAAGTCGCCCTGGGAGCGAAGGGCGTTGCTTAGCTGAGTCCGCAGGTTGAGGACCTGGACGTCGTCGTCGTCGAACCGGGTCGTCCACTCGTCCAGAACGCGCTTCGCGGTGTCCCGGGCGGCAGTGAAAAGACTGCGCCGCCACAAGCACCGGACGGAGTTGATGATCCACTGCCGTACCTCGCGGACGGAGCTGCGCTCGGCCCGGCTGGGCCACAGATGCGGTAACAGCCGGTCGTAGCGGGGCCAGTTGTCGGGGGCGGCCGGATGTTTGGGATCGCAGTCGGCCAGTGCGGCATGCACCACGGCCCGCAGCTTCAGGCGGCGTTCCTGGGGCAGGGACTCGCGGATCTCGGCCTGGACCAGCCGGTGCACGGTCACGGTGCCCTCGCCCTGGTCCGCCTTCGCGAGGCCGAACCGGTTGATGTCGCGGAAGATACGGCTGATGGTCAGGGCGTCCCGCGGTTCGGCGGGCGCCAGAGAGAGGGCGTCCTTCACCGCGGTGCTGTAGAGCAGGTCCATGGGAATGGGGTCGGAACCGAAGAACGAACAGATCTCCAACAAGTCCGCGGCAGCCGGACTGTGGCCCCGCATCTGTCCCATCGAGAGCAGCCAACTGGCCGCGGCGACCGAGTGAGGCTGGTCGTTGGGCCGGGTCCGCTCCAGAATTTCGGTCATGTGGGTACGCAGCAGGTCCAAATAGTGGTCGACGGGCATGGCACTCGCGCGAAGCCAGACTGCGGCCTGGCCCACCGCGAGCGGCAGGTCCCCGAGCTCGTGGGCGACAGCGGCGGCGTCCTCGGGCGAGAGCGCGGGATTGGTACGACGCAGCAGCTCCACGCTCTCCTCGCGCGTGAAGACGTCAACCTCGACGAGGTTGCCGTGCTTCGCCCAGGTCCGGTCGCGGGAGGTGATGAGTACATGCCCACCTGGGAAGGAGGCCGAGGGCAGCCAGTCGTTCGTCGTCTCCGGCGGCCCCGCGCTGTCGAACACCAGCAGCCAATTGCGGTGCGGACTGCCGCGGCGCAACGCCCTCAGGACCGACCGGGCAGTGCTGGCCGTGTCGCCGTGCTCGATGCCGAGTTCGGGTGCGAGCCCGGCGAGTTCGGCCGCGATCACGCTGGGCTCGGCCGCGTCGATCCACCACACCACCTCGTAGGACTCCCGGTAGCGGTGCGCGTACTCCAGCGCCACCTGGGTCTTGCCCACTCCGCCGAGACCGACGAGTACCTGCTTCTGCGGAGTTCCGCCGGACTGGGTGAATCGGTCGCGCAAATCCTCCAGGAGGAGGTCGCGGCCGGTGAAGCCGCCGTTCCTGGACGGAAGGTCCTCCACGTCGGGCGCCGAGCCCGGGAAGCGGGGCAGGCCCGCGGCTGAGACGTGCGACTGTGGATTCGGGGCGCCGGCCCGGGCGGCCGGAGCCGGGCCGACAGCTGTGATCAAGGCCAAGGCAGCATCTTCCGCCGTGAGGCCGGCGAGGTTCAGTACGGGGAGTACGTCGAAGGGGGCGGCGAACGGTCCGTCACCGGCCCGCACCCGCACCGACACGAGCGCCGAATTCGAATCCGTCTCCCGCACTGCGGTGGCCCAGAAGATGGCTCCGGCGCGCGGCCGGCGGGAGTAGTCGCCGGAGAGAAGAGCGACGATGCGGCCCTCCCCCGCCTGGGCGCGCACAGCTTCGGACGGTGTCAGATCGTCCTCGGCGGGCCGGGCGGCACTCTGCAGGGAGACATTGAACCCCGCCTCCTGGAGGTGGGCAGCCGCCCATTCGGCCCAGATCCGCTCGTGGGGCGCATAACTGATGAAGAGACAGTCCGCCACGACACGGCTCTTGCGGAGGTAGGCGTTGAGCAGCCGTTGCCGTTCGTCGGACGGCAACGGCTGCTGGCCGCTCACAGCGCCCTGGGTGATCCACTTGGTCAGCCGCTCACTGGCCCTGAGGACGGTGCCTGTCTGATGCGGCCCGTCCCCGACAGTCGCCGGAATCTCCTCGTAGGCGTAGTACGCCTTGTACGGGATCTCCACATCGCCCCAGTACCGCTCCTTGAGGTCCTCGGGGACCCATCCCAGGTAGGGGGCGAATGCCTCTCGCGCGTGGTGGCGGCCGACGTTGAGCCGTTCCCGCTCTGCGTCCTCGACGCGCATGGGTACCGGCATCAGCCGGATCGGCCGGATCTCGCTGCGGTCCACCGATCGGGCCACATCCACCGCGCCCCGGATGTTCTGCGCGTTGAGGGCGAAGCACATGACCACGACGTCCGGCAGCAGCACAGTGCAGATGCCCGAACTGTCGCTGACTCCCGTGCGGCTGTCCACCAGGACGTAGTCGTAACGCCTGATCATCTCTTCACGTAACGACTGGAGGAAGATCCCGCCGCCCAGCCGCTCGTAGAAGTGGTGCCAGTTGAAGCTGGTGACGGCGTCCGAGTACACCGCGTTCTGCCGGCCTGCGGGCAGGAAGTCGAGTCGGCCACCTTCCTCGAAGTGCAGGCCGAGCCCCACGACATAGGGGTCGAGGCTCACTGTGTTCTGGAACCACGAATCGTCCTGCGGGGGTGACTCCTGTCCCGGCAGCAGGACCGCTTCCTGGTAGGCGCGGAGCATGTTGATGAGTCCGTCGGTGTCGCGCAGTTCGGGATCGGTGAGCAGGGGGTGGAAGTAACTCTGGAGACCGGGGGCCTCCAGGTCCCAGTCCACCGCGAGCACCCGCAGCCCCCGACTCGCCATGATCCAGGCCACGTTGGCCACCGCCATGGTCCGGCCGACCCCGCCCTTGAACGAGTAGAACGTGACGACCGAGCCTCGGCCGTCAGAACTCGGAGTCATCTGTACCTTCCTCGCGCCTCGGCGGTTCATAGACAGGGCATCGGCGGCGGCGGGCCCCCGGGTGGCAGGCGGCGGACGTGGCCGTTCTCGGCGATGCGGTTCTGGGTGACGGTCACGATCCTGGCCACCAGGTCGTCGAACTCGCGCTGGCTGACACGTATCCAGAAGACGGGGTCGTGCGGGTTGTTCCTGCGCAGCCAGTTGCGGGTGAAGAGCTGCTTGAGATCCTCCCAGAGCGCCGCGTTGTCCGGGCCCGATTCATCGTCCGAATCGTGACAGGGGATCAGAACGGCGGTGGTGGGATGGTACTGCTTGTCATACGTGCCGAGTGGCTTGCGGTACGGATGGATGCGCGCGGACCATGCGTCCACGAGCAGGATGCTGACCTGGTTGAGCCGCATCGCCTGATTGAGCTTGCGCGTCAGCTGGGTGTCCACCACTTCCAGGCTGGTGAGGTGGCCTTCGGCGATGACTACCTTCTGGGCGCGATGGGCCGCCGTGGGGATCGCGGGAGGGCTGTAAGGATTCCATAACCAGGGCTGCTCGCCGTAATAATTGCGCGAACGCCCAGGCGGCAGGCGGTCGATCGTGCCGGCGGCGACGAAGATCCGGACGTGACCGGAGCTGGCCTGGGCAAGGGTAACCGGAAAACAGCCCTTGACGGCCGAGAGATCGAAGCTATTGCGCATGGAGGGCAGGGCGAAGTGGTCCGCGGCGAACCGGACTCGCTTGGCGATCGACCTCACCACCTGCCAGTACTCGTCGCTTTTGGGGTCTGACCGCATCAGGTGCAACAGCCCGTGCTCGAGATACGTCCGCCCCATGGCCGACTCCGCGTACTGGACCGCTTTCACCTCCTGCGGCAGCAGCCGCGCGGACACCGGCTCCCAGATCACGGGTACGAGCGCGTGCGGCTCGACATCGGTCTCTTCCTGGTAGCGCGATACCCGATCGGCGAAGGCGCTCCACTCCTTGCCGCAGTACTCACTGCGGAAGTATGCGGGCGAATAGAGGGCTACCAGCGTCCTGCAGGAACCCACGGCACGGCTCAGCCCGCGCAGCCAGTCGGCCCCCAGATGCAGACTCTCCGAGTCCCGGAACGCCGGCTGCCGCCGCGAACCGGTCCCCGGCAGCTCCAGCACATCCAGCAGGTCTTCGTAGAACTTGCGGACGTACGCCGTACGGTCATCGAGCCTGGCGTAACTGAGAAAGAAGTATGGGTATTCCAAGGCACCCCCCGTGCCGACGCATCTTAGGTGGTACCCACTGGGACGTACCCCAGACATCGCGAAGCTGCTGGTCTGGGTCGGTCAAGTTTCGGTGTTTCTAGGACTGTGTGGGTTCGACAGCAACGCTCGCCGGAGCCGTTTGACTCGGTGAACCCTCCGCTATTCCACATAATCCAATAGCAGGATCTGCCGCATGCCGATCACCCGGCGCTTCCGGGGCTGGTGTAGCCGAGGGCCTTGAGGTCGGCGGAGCGCTGCCCGGCGGGCTGGAGGTCGGCCCAGGGGTGCAGGGACGCGCCGGTCGGCTGCGTGATGGTGCGCTGCGGTGTCTCGGCTTCGGTCCTGGCCGGCTGCCTGACTGGGGTGGGTGTGGCGTCGGGGCCCAGGAGGCGGCGTACGGCTTCGGGGCCGTGGTCGCGGCGGGCTGCGGCCAGTTCGTCTAGGTCCCACACCATGGAGCCGGTGATGGTGTTACGGCTGCCGCGGCGCTGGATCGTGCCGCGCACCAGCAACAGCCCGGAGTGGAAGATCGTATGCGCGCAGGCGTCGTGGCTGTCTTCGAAGAAGGCGAGGTCGACCATGCCGGAGCCGTCTTCGAGGGTGACGAAGATGACCCGCTTCCCGGACCGGATGGGCGGGGTCTGCGTGGAGGCGCGGACGCCGGCGACCAGGGCCTGCTGGCCCGAGTGAAGGGCGGGGAGGTGGGCTGCGTCGGTCGCGCCGAGCTCGCGCAGCAGCTGATGGTGGTGGTCCATCAGGTGTCTCGACACGTCGATGCCCAGGACCTGCAGTTCCGCGGCGAGGGCTTCGCGGCTGGTCATCTCCGGCAGGCCCGCGCTGTGCCCGGCTGTTTCGTGGTCGTGGGTGTGGAGAGGGAGCTGTCCATCGCCCAGCGGGCGGCCGCGGTACTGGCGGTGGAGTTCGGCGATCTGCAGCAGGAGGTCGCGGCGGCTGAGGTTGCCGCGCAGCAGGTCGAGGGCGCCGATGCTGGCGAGGCGTTCGGCGGTGGGCCGGTTGGGGCGGCCGCGCTGCCACAGGTCGGACAGGGAGGTGTAGGGCTGGCCGGCGGCGATGCGGGCTGTCTCGTCGTCGCTGATGCCGCGCACCCCGGACAGGGCCAGGCGCACGCCCCAGGTGCCGTCGGGGGTCTGTTCGATGACGTGCTGGGGGCGGGAGTGGTTGATGTCGACGGGCAGTACGGCGACGTTGTGCCGTCGGGCGTCGGCGACGATGACGCGCTTGGGCCACATCCCCGGGTCGTGCTCGAGGAGTCCGGCATACAGGGCGGCCGGGTGGTGGGCTTTGAGCCAGGCTGACTGGAGGGCGGGGACGGCGAACGCGACGGCGTGCGCGCGGCAGAAGCCGTAGGAGCCGAACGCCTCGAAAATCTCCCACACGTGGGTGAGGACCTGGGGCGCGTATCCGCGGGCGTCGGCAGCGTGGTGGAACCAGGCCTGCAGCTTGGGCATGCGCTCTTCGTCGCCGAGCGCGCGGCGGGCGGTCTCCGCCAGCGCCCGGTCGCAGCCGGTCAGTGTGGCGATGATGTCGATGATCTGCTCGTGCCAGATGACGACCCCGTAGGTATCGGACAGCACCGGTTCGAGGTCGGGGTGCGGATAGGTGGGGGCTTTGCCGTGGCGGGCGGCGATGAACTGCTCGGGCATGCCGCCGGCGACCGGGCCCGGACGGAACAGCGAGATGTCGGCGATGACGTCTTGTGTGTTGCGGGGCTGCAGTCGGCTGAGCAGGTCCATCTGGCCCGGTGATTCGAGCTGGAAGAGGCCGAGGGTGTCGGAGGCCTGGATCATTTTGAACGCGAAGTAGTCGTCGAGCGGCACCTGCTGCGGGTCATCCAGGTCGATGTGCCGACCGGTGGTGCGCTCGATCTCGGCGGTGGCGTGGGCCATTGCGGACTGCATCCGCACGCCGAGCACGTCGAGCTTGATCAGGCCGAGGTCTTCGACGTCTTCCTTGTCGGCCTGGACCATCGGATAGCCGCCGGGGGTGGGCTGGACCGGGAGCCGGTCCAGCAGCGTCGCGTCGGTCAGGATCACCCCGCACGGGTGCATGGCGATCCCGCGCGGCAGCTTGTCGAGGCCTTCCGCGAGCTCGAACAGCAGCCCAAAACGGTCCGCCTCGGCGGCCAGTTGCTTCAGCTCGGGCAGTTCGGCGAGGGCGGCGCGGATGTCGCAGGCGCGGATGTGGGGAAACGATTTGGCGATCCGGTCGACGTCGACTGGCGCGATGCCAAGAGCGAGGCCGGTGTCGCGCAGTGCGTGCCGGGCCCGGTAGGTCTCCGGCATGCCGGTGACCGCGACCCTTTCCAGCCCGAACCGGTCGATGATCTTGTCGTAGACGTCGAGACGGCGGGCGGACTCCACATCGATGTCGATGTCCGGCAGTGAGGCCCGGCGCACCGACAGGAACCGCTCGAACAGCAGCCGATGGTCCAGCGGGTTCGCGGTGGCGATCATCAGCGCGTGGTTGACCATGCTGCCGGCGCCGGAGCCGCGGGCTGCGACGCGGATGCCCATCTCCCGCACATCGGCGACGACTTGAGCCACGGTCAGGAAATAGGTGTCATACCTGAGCTGGCCGATGACGGCCAACTCCTCTTCCAGGCGCTGCACGGCCGCGGTGTCACGGTCGAGGCCACGGCGGACCATGCCGGCCTCACACCGCTCACGTAGCAGCCGGGATGCCTCCCCTGCTCCCCCACCAGCGCCGACAACCTCCGGTTCGGGGAAGTGGGGGGTGCCCAGCCCCAGGTCCGCGACCGGATCGAGCACGCACCGTGCGGCCGTCGCTTCAGTGTCGGCGAGCAGACGGCGGGCCCGCTGCTCCCCATAACCCGCGGCTTCGGCAATCCGGGAGGCGCCGTCGGCCATCGCGGCCGGGTCCTTGAGCCAGCGCTCCCCCGAATCGAGCCGGCGCCGGTCGATCGGGCGCAGCAACCGGGCCGCGTCCAGGACATCGGCAAGCCGGTGCTGGCCAGGATCGGCGTACCGGGCGGCATTGGTCAGCACAGCGGGAATGTGCACCTGATCGGCGAGCTGGAGGGTGCGGGCAGCCAGGCGCAGCGAGCCGGGGCCGGTACCGGACAGGCGGTGCCACACCGCCTCCAGCCGCAGCCGATCGCCGAAAATCTCACGCCAAGCGGCGAGCATCTGCTCGGCAATGTCCGGACGGCCCGCGGACAGGGCACGGACCGGTTCGGAGACCGGCCCGAGCAGCGCGATCAATCCATCGCACCCGTGCTCACCCAGCGCCTCCCACGACACGACGGGCGGCTGGCCGTGCGGCTGCTGATGCGCGGCGGAGGTCAGGCGGCACAGCCGCGCCCACCCGGCCTTGTTCTCGGCGAGCAACACGACGCGCAGAGGCCGCTCCAGCACGTGGGCACCGCCGCGCACCGGGGCACGGCGGCGCTGCGCACGGACTGCAGCCAGGGGGGCGACGGCCAGGTCGATGCCGAAGACCGGGCGGATACCGTGCTCCATCGCCGCCTTCGCGAACCGCACCGCGCCGGTGACGGTGTCCCGGTCGGTCAGCGCCAGCGCGCCCATGCCACGCTCCGCCGCCCGCTGCACCAGGTCCTCGGGATGGGAAGCGCCGTACCGGGCGGAGTAGCCGGACGCGACATGCACATGGGTAAAACCCGCCATGCCACGCCTCCGAACACCACGCCCCCATCCATCCATTTTCGTGCGTAATGCACTGAAAAGCGACTTCGAACTCCTGTTCGAGAAGGGTAACGCGTGATACCCCCGACGGCGACCGTGGCGCACGGGAGTCCACACGCACGGGGAACCACCCCCGGGCGGCGTTGAAGCAGCCGGACTCATTGCCCTGCAGGTTGCCGCCCGCCCGGATCAGTCGAGGACCCTTCGGTGCCGTAGGGCGGGACGTCGTCGGGGGTGAGGTCGATGCGGAGCCGGTGAACGTTGACGGGGTGTCGCCAGCGGCCACGGTCGACGGCCATGTCTCCGTGGAATTCGGCCACGAGCTGGGGCGCGACGGGGGTGAAAGCGAGCGGTTCGTGGCTTCCCCAGTGTGAGGTGAAGTGCACGCCGTGCCAGGGGTGATCGGCGCCCGCCGGGGTGAGGAGACCGCCGCCGAGCTCTGCCCTGAGCCGCGGTGCAAGGGGTGTGCTGCGGGCCGTCAGAAGGAAGTGTCCGGCGGTGGTGTAGCGGCCGAGCAGGACTGTCTCCGGTCGGGCGAGGCTGCCGGTCACCGCGCCGATGACCGCTTCAGCGGTGTTGCGGGTGCGGTACTTCAGCCACCCGCGCCGACCGGGCTGATAGGTCTGGTCGAGACCCTTGATGACCAGGCCTTCCACCCCGACCGCGGTCCACTCGGTCATCCACTCCTCGGCCAGGGCGCGATCGGTCGTCGAGGGGGTGAGCGCCCACGGAGCCTGAAGACTGTGGCCTTGGAACAGTGATTCGAGAGAAGCGCGGCGCTCGGTGTAGGACCAGGTGAGCAGCTCGGTACCGGCGTGCTGCAGCAGGTCGAACGCGACCAGGTGCGCCGGCTGCTCCCGGGCCAGCAGTGCGACGGTTCGCGGCCGACGGTTCATCCGCCGCTGGAGCGCCGCGAAGTCCAGCCGACCACCGGTGTAGATCACGGCCTCACCGTCGATGATCACGTCTTCGCCCAGTGCCGCGGCGGCCTCGGCGATCTCCGGGAAGGCTGCGGTGAGGTCACGCCCGTTGCGGGACTGCAGGAACACCGTGCCATCAGTGCCGGCGAACACCAGGAGCCGGAAGCCGTCGTACTTCGGCTCGAACACGGCGCCGCCCGGCAGGGCGGCGGGCCCCGGGAGACGCGGCACCGCGCGGGCCAGCATCGGCTCCACCGGAGGACCAAGACTCATACCAGGAAATTACCCGGGTAAAGGGTGCAAACTCATCCCTATCGGAGTGAACGGCGCTGGGTTAGCCGTGGATCTGGAGACATCACGGACGAGCTGTACGGGCTGCCACCCGAGGACTTCATCGACGCCCGCAACCAGCACGCGGCCGCAGCCCGCAAAGCCGGAGACCGGGAACTGGCCAGCAGGATCGGCGCGCTCAGACGACCGACGCTGTCACCGCGCGCGCCCGCGTCAGAGGAATGAAAGACGCCGGTGATCGACGGGTTCAGCGAGCGAGGAGGCGGCTGGGGCCTACAGCCACAAGATGCGCAAGGTCCGGCCTCGGACGGCCGGGCAATGACCCGCGCGCAGCGCCCCTTCCCGGCGGCAGCTAGCAATTGCTAGGCTGCGCGTATGGAGACCGAGAAGAAGCAGTTGAACGTCCGGGTCGGGGCCCGCACACACGAACTCCTCACCGCGCGGGCCAAGCGCCGCGGCGTCACCATCCAGGCCTACGTCTCCGGCATCGTCGAGAGCGAGGTCGACCCGCAGCGCGACGCCTTCGTGTCCGGACTGGTCGATGACATGACCGACCTGCTCGGCGAGTTCGAGGAGACCTACGAGGCGGGTAAGCGTTGATCCTCCAAGTGGATGCCCGCTGGATCGAGGAATCCCTCCAGCAGTTCGAGGAGAACACCGGGCGCGAAGTCGGCATCGACGACTGGGGCGCCCTCGCCGCCGCCGTCTACCGGCACGCCTACGAGCTCCACGCAGGCGAACCCTTCTACGTCGAAACCCCAGTCCGCGCCGCGGTCCTGCTGCAGATGTTCGTGGCTACCACGCCCCTGACCGACTACAACGGTCTTGTCGGCAGCGCTCTCGCCATCCGCTACCTGCGCGAGTCCGGCGAGCCCGTCAAACCACCCGTCGCCGGCATGACCCAACTGGTCACAGACCTTCGAAACGGCACCCTCACCCTGCGCGAGGTAGCCGGACAATTGCGCAGCTGGGCCCACTGACCTGCCCCACGGGCTGGAGCCGCAGCCGGGGCTGCGGCCAGACTCCGACGAGTGTCACCCAGCCAGGCTGCCGCAATCCCCCGCGGCGGCCACCGCTCTCTCCCCCAGGGGATTCAGCCGGAACAGGCAGCTGGTGTGGAGGAGAATCGCGACGTTTCCGCTGGTACTCGTCAGCTGCGGCACCACCGACGGGAATGACACCAACCCCGAGGCCGAACCGACTTCAACCGTGTCGAGTCCGGACGAGGTATTCCTCGCCTCGGTCGCCACGACGAACCTGCCAAGCTGGAACGACAAGAGGCCGAGCGACTACGAATTGACAATGTACCCGTCACTGTGGTGCCAGGCACTGCGAGAGGACGACAGCGTCGAATTCGTCCTGGACGGCGCGCTGTACCGCGCCGGGATGGACTGAGGGACCACGAGGCCAGATATGCAAACAAGCTGTTGCTCCTGGCAGTTGAGTCGCACTGCCCCCAGAAGCGTGCCCAAGTGAGCGCAGACCTCAAGGCCTCCGGCCAGTACTGAGCTCAGGGCGGCGACTCGATCCATACCTCGGGCCCGCCACCCCGCCACTCGACCAAGTCCGGATCATCGATCGCAGTGTCCACCTCGGGAAGCTCCGCACGGCGCAGAAACTCCAGCAGATCGAACAAGGTGTACGCACTGCCCACGGCCTCGCCACGGATCGTCACCCGCCTGCCGCCGTCCGGCGACAACGGGTGAACGATCACAGGCGCGTGGTCGGCCATGCCTCCAGCGTGCGCCACATCGCCGCCCAAAGCAGTCCAAAAGCGGCCGTCTGAGGCCTACTGGCCGCGTTGCTATGCACGCGGAGCCGACAGCGCTCGTCGACGCCGCCCGCACCCTGGCGTCCCCCGCGCCCGGCGAATCCACGGAGTGGAGGAGCGGGTGCAGCACAGAAGTGGTGGACATCTTCCCGCAGCCCCCAGAGCTGCGGCGATGACGTCCAGCGAGCCCGATTTGGGTCAGTCGCCCGTGGGGCCACATCCACAATGGTGGAACGCTGGTTTGGCGGGTTCCATCACCAACGGTAGCAATTTTCGGGTGGGTGGGCGCCGCGTCGGATCCAGGTTCAGAGCCATCCCGGGGAACCACTTCTTCCTCCACGGGCACGCCGGATACTGATTTTCAGAGGTCACGAACGCTTTGACGAAGAAGCCACGACAGTAGCGCTCGGGAGTGGCGCGGTCGTGGTGAGCATCAGGCGATCCCCTTCTGCATGGTCCGCGGCAGTTCCGCAGTGGTGTGTCGGACGAGAGAAACAGCCCGGCGCCGGTAAGAGGAGGGCTGAAGTTGAGCTCCGACGCTCGTTTGACTTACCAGATGCGGTCGGTGGCCTCGTCGAAGAGCAGGTTCCATTGCGACTCGTCGCTCTCGAACGGCTGTGAGTCGAAGGCCGCAATCTGTGCGCGGAGTGGCTCGGACTCAACCTCCCGGTGCAACTGAGTGAGGAGTCCAGGGGGTCCCCTTCGCCGAATGCGTAGACCTTGCCGCTATCGGGTCGAGGGCGATGAGGGAGGCGGCGAAGTAGGCGAGGACGAGGCAGGTATGGCACTCCACGGGCAGAGTGCCGTCTTAGGGACGGAACCACTCGGTCAGACTGATCGACTCATCCTGGCCGATGCTGGCTTCCGACTTGAACGGCTCGATGTCAGGAAGCCCGACCCGGCTGAGGAAGTCTGCCGTCCGTGTGTCGAGTTGACTCTCGGGCGACTCGTATCGGGGAAAGCACACGACGCCCGACAGGGTGCTCAAGAGTTCGTCCGGCGAGACAGCGAAGGTCATGCGGGGGGTCTCCGACGGTCGTCGCGTCGGCATTTGAGACCCTGCGATTGGTTGATTTACCAGATCCCGTTCTCAAGCTCTTCGAGCGACAGGTTCCACTGCGAGTCTTCGTCGGCGAACGGGGTGGGGTCGAAGGCGCTCACCACCTGCCTGAAGCGTGACGCCAACTCCTCGGGATCGACGTCGTTGTCGTGGTCATCCTCCAGCTTGCGGAACTCGATGAGGCTGAACACGAGGGACTCGACATCCCGGTGAAGCGGGATGTACTCCATGGCTCCCTCGGGGAAGGCGTAGACCTTTCCCGAGGCGGGGTCAACAGCCACGAGGGACGTGAACAGGTAGCCCAGCTTCCACCACGAGCGGCTCTCCGGGGGGCAGTACATCCCGTCATCGTCGAAGCGACTGCCGAGAGTGATCGCATCGGTGTCCGGACCGTAGGGGTCCTCGACATCCATGCGGGATGAGAAAGCGTCGGAATGCGGGAGTCCCACCGAACTCAGGAAGTTCGCGGTGCGCGGGTCATAAGCGTCGACCGGATACTGAGGGAAGTAGACGACATCGCCCAATCCGTAGGCCTGGGTGAGGTCGGTTGGGGTAACTGAAAAGTTCACAAGCTTACCTTATCGTAATGCTACTTTCCGTGGGCCTTGCGCAGGCCGTTGACGTACTGAGTGTGTTCCTTGTTAGTGGTCTTTCCGGTGCTGTCGTAGTAGTCGGCAACATGTGTCACCTTGAGGTCTGAGCCGAAGTAACTGTCCAGCCAGCGGGCGCACTCGGGGTTCTTCCGGCATGGCTCACGTTCAGTGAAGACCTCCTTCAGGCCCGCCTCCTTTCCGTTGTGCAGGAGTGGACGCCCGATCATGCGCTCGGAGTGGCCCGCCTTGTTGCTGTACCCGACGAGAATGGACTCCCTGCCCGTGTCGGGGTCGATGTAACGGCCCGCCGCGTAGTTCGTTCCCATATAGTCGTTCCGGGCGATACGCGCTGCCTGCGTGGCCTGCCCGAGGTCATTGCTGTACGGGTCCACCTTCGTAGATGAGACCGTCCCGGAGTGGCCCTGGGGGGTGTGCCACTCCCGCTTTTCCTTCTCAGTCTTCGGGATCCAGACCTTTCCGTTGTTCGTGATGCCGTCGAGCCGCGTCCTGTCGCTGGCGTCGAGCGAATCCAAGCCTCCGTCGGCGCTGAGTCGCTGGACAGTTCCATCCGCGTTCAGCAAGTACATCGGGACGTCGCCGCTGTCGCAGCTGTCGAAGTCCCGCTTCCTCTTCTTGTCGGTCTCCTTGTGGTCTCGCTTGCTCTTGTCTATCTTGCCGCCGTGCTTCTCGAGCACGTCGACGGTCTCGTCGGCCTTCTTGTCGACAGCGTCCTCGGCCTTGTCCATGACGGTGGCAAGCTTGTGGAAGCGGCTGTCCTTCTTCACCGAGCTGCGGCGCTTGGCGCCGCCCGTCTTATGGGTGCCCTTCTTCGTGTCGAAGTTCTTCTTCGTCTCGTCGTAGCCGCCCTGGGCCTTGTCGAAGTCGTCGAACTCGATGGCCAGTTCCAGCGCCATGTCGGCGCTGCCCGCGGCGTAGTCGGAGAGGTTCTCGTCGTGGGCGTCGAGGTGGTCGGTGAAGACGTCCTCGATCTTCCCCAGAATCTTTGCCTCGATCTTTTCGGTGACGACCGAGGTGATCTCGCTGATCGCGTAGTCGATGGCCTCGTGCAAGGCGATGCGGCAGACGCCGATGGCGGCGGCGCTGAGCAGGCCGCTGAGACCGGCAGTGAAGAACATGCCGATGACGCCGGCCGTGGCGGTGCCTGCGGCGATGCCGAGCTCGGTGATGCACGCGATCTTGCAGCCTTCGATGAAACCAGCGCACTCGTCCAGGGCGTCACCCAGCTCGTCCAGCGCCTTGGCGAAGGTGCTCAGGTCCTTAGAGGTGAGCTTGCCCCAGCGTCGGTCGATGGCCTTGACGGTCGCGCCCTTGCTCTTGCCGCCGACGATGTGGGAGCAGGCTATGTTGCCCTCCGTGATGACGTCGCGGATGCCCTCAGCCAGGTTCCGGTAGTCCTTGGCGCTGCCGCGGACCTCGTCCTCGTCGATGTTCGGCCAGTTGACGCCCACCAGGTCCAGGACCTCGACCAGGTCATCGGGCAGCTTCTTCCCCACGCGACACTTCCCCCCTCGGAAATCAACTCCCTACCCTTCCGGGACACATGAGTGACCGTCAACTGCAGGTAAAGCCGAGGCGGGTGAGATCAGCCACGTCAGTTGGGGCGCAGGCACAGCACACGGTCGTCGAGACCGATGAGCAGGTATTCCTTCGCCGTGAGCGCGAGGGCATTCACCGGAGGGCCCGGCCGGAAAAGGCGCGTCGGGCCGCCGTCGAGGCGGTGCAGCTCGATCAGGCCGTCCGCCCAGCCGATGGCCAGAACCAGACCGGAAGGGGTGCGGGCGGCGCTCAACGCGGAGACAGCGCAGCGTCGTTGAGTCACCGGGGTCTGCTGCGGATCCGCGACCGGCGCCCAGGCCCGGACCGTTCCGTCCGCGCCGCCGCTGTAGAGGAGTGCCACAGTCGCACCGTCCCCGCCTAGTGGGATCTCGAGCGCGGACAGGGCGGTGACGCGACCGGTGTGCAGCTGCGCAACGTGCTGCCTGTCTTGCGCCGAGCCCACGGGGAAGACGCGCACGGCACCGGTGGCATCCCCGATCGACGCGATGCTCGTGGTGGCGGCGATGGCCGTGCCAGGCGAGCGGTCGAGCTGTGCGGAGAGCGCCTGGGTGAGCCGCTCGGTAGGGGTGGGACCGTCATCGAGCAGGGCGGCGATGCCCGTGACGCGGGGCGCGGTCGGCAACGTCCGTGTGTGCAGGCGTCCTTGGGCGTCCAGGGCGAGCACCGTCGCGTCGTCTAGGACGGTGACCGCAGTCGGCTGCGCGACGGGCTGAGCCAGGCGCCCGGCCGGAGCGCCATCCGCGGTGCTGATGGTCTTGAGTACGCCCTGGTGGTCTGCCATGAGGCCCTGACACGGAGCGAGCCCCGGGCCCTGGGCAAGTGCGAGGACCGGCCCAGGCCAGGGCGGGGTGACGTCCCCGCGTACCCGGCTCCACTGCACCTGCCAGCCGGCAGTAGTCGCGAGGCTCCTCAATTCGGGCCCAAGACGGGGGTCCGCGCCGTCCCCCAGAGCGGCCAGCAGCACCAGCGCCCGCTCGGCGGGCTCCTGGTCGCGGCACAGTGACTGCCCCGCGCGCAGCCATGCCGCACGCAGCCCGCCATGCTCGTCCGCGCCGTTCTCGAAGGCGGCGGTGACCTGCCACGGATCGGCGGCACACAGCGCGGCCGCGTCGTCCAACGCGAGGGCGGCAACGGTTTGTTGCCCGGTGGTGTGAGCAGAATGGCCGGCGGCGTCCTGCGTGGCCATCCATGCCTGATAGCGGGCTTCGTCGGTCCACTGGGGCTCGTCCAGATCCATCACGGCCCCCCCGGATGCGGCGAGCGGCCGGTGGACTGTGCTTTGAGAGCGGGCTTCGACGACGACCCGGACGTGCCCGATACCACACAGCGCGAGCGCCAGTTCGGCGAGCGCCTCGGAGTCGCTACTGGCGTGCAGGCCTGGCAGGACGATAGTGACCGGACGTGGGTCGGCGCCGAGTCCGGCTAGCAGTTCGTCCGGCGCGCGGGCTACGAGGCCGAGCTGGTCGGCCAGCATCCACACGGTGCCCCGCATGCTCTGGCCTTCCAGCGGTACGAAAGCGTGCACGGTGCGCTCCGGGACGGTGCCCGGACGGGTTCCGTGGCCCACCAGCCAGGCCAGCAGCGTCGACTTCCCGCACCCCTCACTGCCCGCTACCAGGCACAAGCCCGGCGCAGATGCATCAGCCAGCCACCCGAGCAGCGCGGCGGCAGCGGGTTCCCGCCCCGCAGCAGGGCGGGCCCATGCGGTGTCGCTCACCGGCGGCCCTCGGCCGCATACTTGATCAGCTCCTTGAGCCCGGTTTCGCGGGAGTCGGCGTCACTGCCGTAGTCGAAGCTGTGCGTGAACTCCGCGTGCGGGAAGGTCCGCTGCATCCAGAGCGCGCAGTAATGGCCGGGCATCATGCACGCCTGCAGCTCGCAATACACCCGGCGCACTTGCTCCGGTGCGACGCCCTCACCCGACAGCCGCTGCCAGATCAATTCCTCGGGATGCAGCCGCCCTGGGCCGGTCGCCTCCGTGACGATCTGCTTGTTACCCGCACCGTCGACGTACTCGAAGGCGGCGGAGAACGGGAAGTTGAGCGTGTGCCGCACATCGTCCAGCACGCGAGGCCACCAGGCGTCCCGCTCCTCGAATGCGCCCACGTCGATGCGCCGCAGTTCGTCGTTCAGGTCCCGGAAGGTTGCAGCCGCCTCAGCGAGCCCGGACGACGCCGCGATGACCGGCAAGAGGCGGTCTAGGACCGCCAGCGACGCGTTGAAAGCGGTGACGTCCGTGCTGACGAACAGGTCGTCCTCACCGCCCTCGAGTATGACCGCCTCGACGGCACCGTCGGGCCGCACACACAGCTGAGCCAGCTCGTCTGTCCCGATGCGCAGCCAATGCTCCTGGGCGGCAGCGGGGCGGGGGAGTTCGCGATGACTGGTGTAGATGCCGAGCAGGAGCGCGTCATTCTCACCCGCGGCCGTGAAGTAGGGGTTCACCTGCAGGGGGACGCCCACCTGCTCGAGGGCGGTGCGCGCGGCGTCAGGTAGCCGCACCCCGGACGCGCTGCGGGGGTGGAGGCGGCGCATCCCGTCCGTACCGAAGTGGACGCTGGCCGGATCAAAGGACGGCGTAGACATCGAGAAACCTCACTGAACAGACGGGCCGATGCGCACGACCCTATCCGGGAGTCGCGGCGGAGCACCGACGGTGGGTCCTGAGGGCGGTAGGCCCGGAGCTTCCTTGCACCGAATGACTCGTAAGACTTGAGTTTCGGGCCACTCGAGTACGTGCTCAGCGCCGCTTAACCGGGCCGTTTCCTGTTGGGGCCGCTTCGTAGGCGTGGAGAGGACGGGGGTCGATGACGCGCCAGGCGTCCCGCTCGGTGGCGAGAATCCGCCCTGCGAGGTACACGAGACGACCCTAGCCCGCCACGGCACAAAGCCCCTGGCAACGGAGCCGTGCTCCGGGCTCCAAGGGCAGACTGCGGAACCAGAACGCGGCAACAACGCCACCGGCGACGCCAGCAACGACCCACCCCTGTCACCCGATCGGACGTCTCACTGGCGTCCGCGAAGACCGAAATGGGCAGTGCGGCCGCCTGGCGGCCTCTCACAGTGGCTCTATTCAGGAGTCGTCCCGCTCATCGGCCAGCCGCTCCACAGCCTCCAGAGGTTCGCCGAGGGCGCGGTCAGCTCCATGTTCGCGGCCTGGTCTAGCTGGGCGCCCAGACCCCTCGCCTACGCCAGATCGGAACGCAGCGTAGTCACCGGCCCGGTCCCCCGGGCGAATGCGCGACACATGAATATGCGAGCTCACCAGTACCGAGGCCGGCGTCCGGGCCAGGTACCACCGGAAGACGACGCAACCAGCCGACGGGGGTTGAAGCGGACACGCAATACGCGTATGACACTGAACAGTTCACTGCGCTACTGAACTATCCACTGAACTGTTTCGTGCGCAACTGAACTCTTCGGTGCCGTTCAACAGGTGCGTCGTGCGGCGGTGAGGGTGGTGGTCCATACCGGGGCGTACTGGGCCTTGTAGGCGAGCTGGCCTGGTGAGCAGGTGGTGCGGCCGAGGTCGAGGGTGTTGAATCCGGCCGCGGTCAGATCGTCGGTAAGCGTGCGGAGGAGAGCGTGCCCGGGCGCCAGTTCCTGTTGTGCCGGGTCCATTGCCGGTAGCAGGGAGTAGACGTAGCGGCCGCGGTGCAGGCACAGCTGGGCCGCGACGACGCTCTCGTCGACGGCAAGGGTGGCGATGAACGCCATGCTGGAGCAGTGCTGCAGGACAGCGCGGAACTGCTCGTCTGCGGGGGTGAGACGATGATCGGGCCGGGGGCTGCTCCAGCGGAGTCTGTGCAGGTGGCAGAGCGCGGGGTAGGCGGCGAGGAGTTCCGCGGCGCTGCTGGTGCGATGGTAGGCCACCGTTCGGCTGCTGGTGGTGAGTTGGTCCCAGGCTCGCTTGCGGCGTTTGTGTTCGCGCCGGGTGGCGCGCGACATGGCGGCATACGGCACGGGCAGGTCGATGCGGGCGCATCGGGTGATGGTGTGCTGCCACTGTGCGGCGACGTGCCGGCCGAGAGCGCTGTTGCTGGGGACGTCCGGCATCATGACGTCGGCGCCGAGAGTGGCGAGCGTGTGGGCGATGGCGGCAGCGACGTGGGGTTCTTCGGCGTCCGGGCCGACGAGCCGGATGTATTCGGCGGTCGGAGCGGACAGCGGCTGTACCTCCGTGCGGCCGCCGATGCTGCGGTCGCGGACGACGGCGAGTGCGGCCCGCGGACCGGATGGCGCCGCTGCGACAAGGACCAGTAGCACGGCGGTGGCTGGGAGCTGGTCCGCGTGGACTGTGAGCCACGCCGGTGACTGGTACGGGGTGGCCAGCCGGTCTTGCTCATACAGGCCGGGCCACTGCGAGGTGAGGAAGTCCCGGGCGGCGCGGTTTTCGAGTATGTCCACGGTCACCGGCGCCGGGAGAGTGCTGAGCTTGCCGGGTCTGTCGCCGGGGGCGTCGATGAGTTTGGTCATGGTCGGTCAACTCCGGTTCTATGCTGCGTCGTTGGCCGGGGACGGCGGCCGGGCCTGCACAGCGGTGGTCTGCGGCTCGGAGGCCGAACGGCTGGCCGTCGCGGTGCGGGCCGGGCCGATCAGCCTTGCCAATGGGGCGCACAGTGCGGCGCCGAGGGTTCCTGAGGCGAGGATGGTGAAGGCGGCCAGGTCGTCGCCGCCGGTGTTGAGGGCCCAGGCGGCGAGCAGGGGCGCGATGATGACCGCGACGGCCAGCGTTCCGCCCCAGATCCCGGCATACAGGCCGCGGGCGTTGGCGGGTGAGATGCGGTTGAGGATGTCGCTCGCTGCGATGAAGAGAATGATCTCGCCGGGTACGGCGATGCAGGCCGCGAGGCTGTAGCCGGGGGTGGTGGAGGCGAGGCCGCAGGCTCCCATCCCGATGCCGAGCAGCAGTGAACTGAAGGCGAACAGGCCCAGCATGGGGGCGTCGCGTGCGGCGCGGTGGCTGAGCCAGGGCGTGATGACCGGTGAGAGGGCGACAACGACCATCGCGGCGGCGACTTGCGTCCAGCCGTAGGCGGCCGCGTCCAGTCCGTCGGCGGCCATGAGCATCGGCAGCGCCGAGAACATTGAGGCACAGCAGGTCAGGGCAGCCAGGCTGGCCAGCCACAACAGCCGCAGCCGCCCATCGGCGAGGGCTGCGCGGAATCGGGGCTGGTCATGGGCGTCGTTTTCGGAGTGCACGCTGGGCTTCATGACGGCCAGGGCGAGAAGGCCGAAGCTGGCGCAGGCGGCGGCGTTGATCAGGAACAGCGTGCGGGTGCCGACGTCTCCTGCGAGCAGGCCGCCAACGGCACCGGTGAGTCCGGCTCCGATGTTGACGGCGAAGTGCCGGGCGGCGTTGACTCGGGTGCGGCCGGATTCCGTAGGGAAGCTGTCGATGATGACCGCTGAGACGATCGGCCGCGGCGCGTCGAACACCATCCCGACGACGATCACGGCGGCGAACACCGGGACCGCGGACTGGGCCATCGCCAGCGCGGGCAGCGCGATTGCGGCCACAAGCATCGCACCGAGCAGCGTGGCGCGTCGGCCGACGCGGTCGGCGAGCCAGCCGCAGAGCAGTTGGCTTGCGAGCCAGCCCACTCCGAAGGCGGCCAACACGTAGCCGACTGCGGTGGTCGTGAAGTTGAGTTTGGCCATCCGGTAGGAGAGGAAGGGATAGCTGAACCCTGCGGCGCGCACCACGAATGTGCCGGTCGGCAGGGCCCAGATGGCGGGCGGCCACCGGCGCCTTTGGCTGTGGGTAGAGGGGGCGGGCCGGGCTGGTGCGGTGACGGGCAGAGTGCTGGCTGACACAGACGCTCCCGGGAAGGACGGATCGGGACGTTCATGACCGAGCGCCCGCGCCGCAACGTGTTGGCGCCGGACGGGGAAGTGGTAGGGGCGCCGCCCACCGACCGGCGGCGCCCCCGGGGGACGGCGGCACCCCGCGAGGGGCCAGTCGCAAGCGCGTCCAGGGGGGTGGACAGGCGCATGGCGTGCATGGCCCGCCCCATCGGCTGTCTCAGGTCAGCCGGATGGTTGGCTCAGCGTTCACCGTGCTCGGCGCAGGGGCGTCTGGTCTCAGAGCGTCAGGTAGTTGTAGTAGACCCAGCCCGTCTTGCCGGCGTTGGCGCCGCTGGTGACCTTGCCCCACGCCCAGTTGCTGCCGTTGGGGGCGGCGATGCAGTAGTGGGTGAAGCCGGTGCCCTTGGCGAGGATCCCGAGGGACGTGTAAGAGGTGCTCGGCCCGGTGCGCAGGTTGACACTGGTCGTCGTTTTCGCCTTGTGCGGGGTGTTCCACTGGTACGAACACTTGGAGGGGATGGAGACCGCGGACGCGGTCGGCGCAAAGGCGAGGGATGCCGTCGCGCCCATGGCGAGCGTGGCCGCCGCGACTGCTAGGCGCTGGGCGTACTTGTTCCTTGCGAGAAACACGAAGACTCCTGTGGAAGGTGATACGGACATGGAGCGGCCAGCCCTCGATGGGGCATGGGCGGGTGCCCACGCGTCGCTGGTCGCGGCGGTTCGCCGGGATGCGGACATGCGGGGATGACCTTTCCGTCAGGTAAGCCGCATTTAGGGCACGACTGGGCGCACGAGGGCCCAGTTGGTGCCGAGCGGCAGAGAGTGGGGACGTGCCTGGCATGCTCAGCAGGCCAGGGGTGTGGGGTGTCGCTGCACGGCATGAGCCGATGGAGCGTGAGCTCGCACGCGTGGAATCAAGGGCGCGCGGTGGCAGGCCCGTTGGGGGTGCGTGATGGGTGCGGCGCCGGCAGGAACTGCGCTGGGGTTGTCAGTTCCTGCCGGGCGCCGCTCGCTCAAGGGAGGTGCAGTCTCCCCAGGCGGTCAGCCGGTCTGGGTGCTACGTCCAGACCGGCGAGGACGTCGCCGGGCGGTTGCTGGCCGCCGACGACAGCGAGGTTCTGAGGCCTGCCCGGCCCGCGGCGCGGCGGGGGTGCGGCTGGCGGCCGCGAGCGCTTGGGCTGCGGCGATGCCACAGGGACGCGGCTGGAATGAGACGACTCACTGTGATGGGTTCCCCTCTGTGTCAGAGGGCTTGCTGCTCAAGACGACCAGGCGGCAAAGCGCCGCCCGTACTGTCCCCGGCGGGGACTGGTGGTCTATCCTGAGCGCCGTCGGCGTGCTCCAACACGCTGGCAAGCCCCAGTGGTTGATCGATCTGCTGGCGGTGACTCCGCACGAGTCATGGGTGCCGACCTTCTCCAGGGTCGGCACCCGCGTGCACCCGAGGGTGCTGAGTGCCGAAGGCTGACTCCAATCAGCCATCGAGCATCCCCCTACGGGGGCGCAGCGTGGTGGTGAACCACCTCTCCCCCGCTGATACCTGGACCGTTGACGAAGGCCCGCGGCAGCGCCGATGTTTCGGTTTCCCTGGCCCCAGCAATCAGCCTTTGGCTCGGCTGGCTATCACGTCCACATGCCAGGGAATCTCCCTGACCGGTTTTCGCAAATTGCCTCTGCCGCTCGGCGCCTATCCGGTCCCATATGGGATCCCGACGCGTCATCAGTGATCCGGCGAGAGCCGGCGATGGTATCGAATTTTGCTGCCGCACGCCCTGCAGGGCGGGTCGATCCCACGCAGGGAGCAGGCCGAACCGCCAAGGAGTGAGCAGCTCCAGCGGCAGGTGGGCCCGCAATCGGTCTGGGATTTCACCGGTGCCAGCACCAATTGGGCCAAAGAGGTGCGGACCGGCGAAATGCGTTGGCATTTCCCCGACTAGTTGGGCGCTACGGAAACTTATGTCGTAGCCATCGGCTGCGAGGGCGAGGCCGTCCGTCTCGTCGCGGGCGGCCTGGCCCATCTGCAGCCAGACAGAACCGATAGGGAGGTGTGGCAGTACATAGGGGACAACCGCCCCGGTCAGGGCCCGGGAGTCCCGGAAGGCCGTGATGATGAGTTCGGTGTCCGCGAGTTGCCCGGCCCACTGGCCGTCCATGGCGGCGAGCTCCGCGAGGGCTGCTGCCTCGCGTCCGGTGCAGTCCTCGGGCAGGATCCAGGTGTCGACTTCCACCCCGGCCGCGCACAGTTCGTCCGCTATCGGATAGGCGTCACACGCCGATCCAAGAACGGTAACGCGGTGGAATGTCATGTCGCCGACCTCAGGTATCTGGGGATTCATTTCTGATCGGGCATCACGGTAGGGCAGGGGCAAGGGCCGTGCTACTGCGCGAGTGCACAATCTGAAGTCCCTTGCCTATCGCAATTGCACACCGGATAAGAGATACGCGATGCGTGTGCCCCGGCAGGCGAGAGTTCGCTGGGGATGTGCACAGCGGATTCGGCGTGGGTGGGCATGCCTGTGCGCATCGGCAGCGCGGGACCGCATTCCTGCCTCCTGAATCCGAAGTCAGTGGTGTCGCTCGCTCCCTACGCTGCGGCGAGCCTGGCGTAGGTCAGCGTCGGGATCCCCGTGCAGACGCTCAGGGCGATGGCGATGTCGCGCAACCCGGCCAGGGTGGCGAGGTCCCGCCCTGTGACCTGTTCGATGGTCTTGAGATGGGTGCGCACCGTCAGTTCGGACAGGCTGAGATCGCGAGCGGCCGCCTCCACCCGCGCCTCGTGGTGCAGCCAGGCCTGAAGGGTGCGCTTGAGGTCACGGCGGTCGGCCGCCAGCAGGTCCAGGAGTGCTTCGGCCCATACGCGTACGCGGGGGCCGCCCACAAGTTCGTCCAGCGTTCCCACTGGGGGTCCGCCCTCGTGCGGGACCCCGGGCTCTTCGGCAAGGGCAGTGATGTCGAGGGCCAGGCCGAGGACGACTTTGCTCTGTACCTGGCCCAGGTCCAGGGCGAGGAGGTCGGCGGCCCGGCTCACCCGCTGAGCCACCGTGTTGCGGTGGACGCCCAGTGCGCGGCCGGCCGCGGTGTGCGATTGGGTGAGCGCGATCCGAAGGGTGCGCTCCATCTCTTTGGCCTGGGCAGCGGGCAGGCTGCGGATGGGTGCTAGAACTCGCAGAGCCCATGCGCGCGCAGCGAGGGGATCAAGCAGGTCGACGAGGTTGATGGTGCTGGCTGCCAGCACGATGGGGTCGTGCCTGCAGTCGGTGAAACTGAGGGCAGCGATGGCTTCCTCGTATGCGGTGGGAACCAAGGCAATTGGGCGTCGGCTGCTGCCGCCCATGCGGTGGGACCCGGCGGAGGACAGAACGAGATGCTGTACCTCGCCGGCGATCCCCACCCCGGCGGGGTCCGTGTCGTGGAGCGGCTCCACAATCACGATGTGCCGATCGTCGGTCGGACAGCGGACGATCAACGCCCGCTCGCCGACGACCGCTTCGCAACGGTGTGCTGTTTCCTCTCGCCGGTCTGCAGAGCCGCAGTCGATGACGTAGATGCGGGCCTCGTCGGCGGCCAGCAGCCCGGGGGCGAGACCCTCCATCACCCGCTGTGCCTTGGCCGGTTCACCGTTCATCAGCAGCTGGTAGGTCACGCTGCGGGCCTCGCGAGCGGACCGTGCCGCCCCCTCATAGCCGCGGTGCGCCTGGTCGACCAGCCCCAGGAGCTTTGCGGCGTGCTGGATCAGCCGCGCATCGGCCTGATCGAAGGGCCGGTCCGCGGCCACGGCGAGGACTGCCGAGTCTGTGCGGGTCGGCGTCAGCGCAACGAGCCGGGTGTGGACTCCGGCACCTTCCATCTCTGCCTGCACTCGGTCTGGTTCGGCGGCCTGGGTGATGACGGCGTGGGCCAGGTGCGCGGGTGCGGTCTTCGGAGCGGCGGCGAGCACGCCGCGCTTGGGGTCGCTGACGAGGACCTGAGCCTCGAGCGCGTCCGCGAGCCACATCGTGATGCGGTCCATGGCCGAGTCGTCGGCAAGTTGAGTCGGCAGGCGGTGAAGCAGGCCGGCCAGGTTCTCGACCTGGCGCTCGGCGTACTGCCTGCGGCATGCCTGAATGCCTTCGTTGAGGGTGTCCCACGCAGCGGGATCGGCTGTCGTCGTCAGCAGGGGGATGCGCAGGTTTCGGGCGATGGCGTGGGTCGCGCGCGGATAGGTGGCCACATGGTGTTCGGGGGTTGTCACCACCATTCCCGCTGCCCGGTACTTGGCGAGAGCAGTCAGTGTGCGGTCGACGGCGGCCGCGGTGGCGCCCTGGATGCCGGAGGTGAGGGTGAGAAGGAGCAGTGTTCCCGGAGGCTGGGCGAAGTCGCACCGGCCGCCGAGCAGTTCTTCCTCGCTGACCACGACCATGGCCGCCACTTTGGTGTCGGCGTACGGCCCGGCGTTCGGCTCCGAGAAGCGCAGTTGAAGCTCGGAACGTTCGTCGACTAGGTATCCAAGAGTTGGCATGTCCCCTGATCTCCTCGATGGGCAACTGCCGTGCGAGGGTTTTCCCGGCAGGTCCTGGTGAGTGCTGGTGCAGCGGTCACACGAGTGGCAGCGCTTAGGCCTCGCGCCCTCGCACAAGGGGGCGTGATGCCCCCGTGCGCGGGAGTGCGCGCGAAGCGAGGTCGCTGATGTCGGCGCAAGGAGCTGAGCGAGGATGCGCGGCGAAATCCCGATGGGCCCGACCGAAGGCCGTTCAGGTGCAGGCGCTGGTGTGCAGCCCTGTCTCTCGCTCGCCCGTGCGGGCGCCGCCAGACCATCGCCGCTACGGCTTTCGGGCGATGCCGGCGTACTTCGAGTCCGCGACGTCGCTGATCGTGGCGGAATCGAACGCGAGGCCGGGTCGGCCGATCTCCGGCAGGACAATGTCGGGTCGCCAGCTGTGGCACACAGCCAGGCCGGAGTCGACGAGCTCGAGGCCGGTGAAGAAACGCTCGATCTCGGCGCGGCTGCGCAGTACGAGCGGTCCCTTCCCGTAGGGGACGTTGTAGCTGGCGACCACCTTGTCCATGTTCCGGAAGTCGGCCGTGGGATGGCTCACCGTGACGTAGCTGCCCAGGCAGAGGGCCTCGACCAGTTCGGCGACCTTCTCGTGAGGGCTGTCGTCGTCGGAGACGAAGTTGAGAAGGTTGTTGAGGCAGAGGGCGACCGGCTCGCCCAGGTCCAGCGTGGCGGTGAGCTCTGGTGCCTTCAGAATCGATGCGGGGTTCGTGAAGTCGGCATACAGCATGGCTGTTTGCTCTTGCGGCGAGGCCTTCAGATGGGCCTCGAAACGCCGGATCACGATGGGGTCGTTGTCGACGTAGACCACCCGGGCAGCGGATGAGGCGTGCCGGGCGATCTGGTGGAGGTTGGGCTCGTAGGGAAAGCCGCATCCGATGTCGAGGAACTGGGTGATGCCGAGCTGGGCAGCCAGATAGTGGGTGCTGCGCTGCATGAAGTGGCGGGCGGCCCAGGCCGACCTTCGGGCGTCGGGGTGGTTCGCCATGATCGGGGCGCCCACCTTCTCGTCCTCTTCGTACCAGTCCTTGTAGCCGAGGAGGTAGGAGTACACCCGCGCGGGGTGAGCAACATTGGTGCTGGTATCGACGCGTTCCGTGGGAAATCCACGGTAGTCCCCGTTCATGCCACTTCTCCGTTCCTCTTCTCGCTCTCCGAACCGGTACGCCGTCTGGACGCCGCCGGATGGGCCCACAGCTCCCGGTGGATGTCTCGGAGGAAGGCGGGGGACACATCCAGGGGCGCAGCCTCGGCGCTCATACGGTCCAGGCTTTGGATGTAAGCGCTCGTCTTCTCGTCGAGGTACTCGCCGCCGGTCAGGTTGTCGACGTAGACGTTGTCGGGCAGTTCCGGGGCAGTGTCGAACCGGAATAGGCTGAATTGACCCTGCCGCGCTGAATAGGCACCGCTTGCATGCGGAAGGATCTGCAGCTGAATGTTGGGCAATGCGGCGTCAGCGATGAGCCGTTCGATCTGCGGGCCCATGACGGCAGCTCCGCCGACCGACTTGCGCACAGCGGTCTCTTCCATGACCACCCACAGGACAGTCGGCTCAACGCGTCCGGTCAGGCAGTGCCGCTGCCGTTCCAGCACCAGCTCGACCCGCCGCTCCAACTCGGTCTGAGATGCGTCGGGGTGGTCCATGCTCAACAGCGCGCGGGCGTAAGCCTCGGTCTGCAGCAGCGCAGGGATGCTGTGGGGCTCATAGGCCCTGATGAGACTGGCAGCCCCCTCCAGGCTCACGAAGCGACCGAAACCGTCGGGCAGGACGTCCCGGAAGTCGTGCCACCATTCCGCGGTGTTCGCCTGCTTCACCTGCTCCATGAAGTCAGCGATCTGTTCCCGTGTTGCCCCGTAGAGCTCAAGAAGAGGCCTTACCGCCATGACCTTCGGCTTTACCTGGGCAAGCTCCAGGCGCCGAATCGTCCCCGGGTGAACCCCCAGGTGCGCAGCAGCCTCTTCCCACGTTTTGCCGGCGCCGTCGCGCAGGACGGCCAACTGCCTCCCGAGCCTGAGCTGGAGCGCCGTCGGCATCGCCTTGGTTGTTGCCACCTGGCTCCTCCCCTATCGACCTGCGGGCCGCAGTCTGCCACACGTTCGCTGCAAGCAACAGGATGCAAATTGCAGATTGCCTGTTGCGAGTTGGGGTGATCGGCGGGGATAGTGACGCAGTGACATCACCATTCCCGGCGATGTGCCTGTGTCCGCTCGCCGTGCCGACGGCGCGGGTGAGCCTGTCGCCGCTGTGCTGCCGTGCACCCGGCGACCCAGTCGTGACGTCCTTACCGAGCGGAGACTTCGTGCCCATGCCTCCTTATGGCGCCGCCAGCCCTGAACCCGGCGGGCTCAGCGCCCGGTTGCCGCGCCCGCCGGCCGGCTGCCCAGCGGACACCGTCCCCTTGTACGGACCCGGATTCGATGCTGATCCCGATGCCTACCTGGCGGCGGTGCGGCAGCTCGGGCCGGTTGTCCCAGTGGCGTTGGGCGAAGACGAGGAGGGATGGGGATGGCTGGTCCTCGGACGTCACGAGGTGATGGAGGTGCTGCGCAACACAGACGAGGCGTGGATGCATGACCCACGGAGCTGGGGCGATCACGGGCCCGCCCGCCGCGGTCGGGCGACTCGACGCATGAGGTGGCTGCCGGACGTTCTGCGCGGCAGCAGCCGCGGCCGCAACCGCGACGACCGTGCTCCTGGGGCGGCGCCCCTGGCCCGGGCTCTGAGCGAACTCGGGCCCGGCACCGCAGACTTCATCCGCCAGCTCGCCGATGAACTCATCGACGAGTTCGCCCCGGCGGGCAAGGGGCGGGTCGATCTCATGGGCGCGTTCGTCCAGCGGTTGCCCCTGCTGGTCATGATGGGGCTGCTCGGCATGGATGAGCGGTACGCCGCCGGCGTGGGCCAGGCCGTCCCCGACCTCCTCGCAGGAGCACGGACCTCCGCCCGGCTGGACGAGCTCATGCTCCAGCTCGTCGAGGAGAAGACCGAGACGCCCGGACGTGACCTCGTCTCCTGGATGGTCCATTACGCGAGCGATGCCAGCGTGCGAGAGATCGCACACCAGACACGGCTCCTGCTCCTGGCTGCTGTGGAGGAATGCACGGCGCTGCTGGGCAGCTGTCTCCTCCCACTGCTGGATCCCGGGGGCGACGCCCCGCCGGAGGAACAGCGCCCAGGCCTTCCCCGTATCGCCGAACGCGCGATGCGGCACAGCCCGCCCATCCCGGAGCTGTTCGGCCGAGTCGCCACGCGCGACACCCTGCTCGGCAACGCACTCATCCTGCAGGGCGATCCGGTCATCATCTCGCTCGCCGCAGCAGACGGCCCGGCTCCAAACTCACCCACCACGGCAACCCTCGGGCACGGCCAGAGCCAGCCGGTCGGGACACCACGCGCGCACGCCTGCCCGGAAGCCGCCGCGCCTCTGACCTGGCTGGTGGTCGCGACCGGCCTGGACCGGCTCGCCTTCCGCCTGCACAACCTGCGCCTGAGCATGCCAGCCCGTGAGCTCCTGTGGGGGTCCGCCCACTCGGCCCGATCCCCGCAGTCGCTGCCCGTGGAGTTCCTGCCCGGCAGGCCGGACGTCACCGCAGACGTCCAGTGGCTGCCCGATTGCGACTTCATCAACGCTCCCCCACCGCAGCCAGCCGCCCCCCACCCGACCGATACCGGTTCCGTCCGTTGGCGATCACTGCGGCACAGCGGCCGCAGAAACTAGCCAACGCCCACGATCGCGCGACCACCCCAGCTGAACGGCGGCATCTGCCGCTGCCTCGCATGCCGTCCCGACTCTGGAGGTGCCCGATGGGCTACAAGCACGCCCCCCGCTTCCCCCTCAACCCGCACACCCCCGATGTCGCCGCCGAAACCGAGCAGCTGCGCGCGCTGGGCCGACTGGTCCTCGTGGACTTGCCAGGCGGGGTGCCGGCATGGGTCACGACGGACTACGACACGGCGCGCACCGTCCTCAACCACCCGCTGTTGAGCAAGGAGATACGCCACTGGCGGGCCTTGGAAGCAGGAGAGGTACCCGAGGACTGGTCCTTGTTTCCCCTCGTCCAGGGAACCGGGATGCTCCACTGCGACGGTGACGACCACCAGCGCCTGCGCAACATGGTGGCCCCGGCCTTCACCCGCGAACGCGTCGCCGGGCTGCGGCCGCGCATCGAGGAAATCGCTGATGAGCTCCTCGCGGACCTGGCTGCCACAGACCCCGCCGAGCCGGTCGACCTGCGCGAACAGTTTGCCTACCCGCTCCCGATGCGGGTCATCTGCGACTACATGGGCATCAGCGACGACGCCTCGACTCGCCTTCGTGCCCCCATCGAACGGCTCCTGACCATGAGCAGCCCCGAGGAGCTGGTCACCGCCATAGAGGAGACAGACCGTGTTCTACGAGAGCTGATCGACGACAAACGTGCGCACCCGGGTGATGACCTCATCACCACCCTGATCGAGGCACGCGACGAAGACGCCGGCAAACTGAGCGAACAGGAGCTCGTCGACAACCTGTTGCAGGTCATCACCGCCGGCCACGAGACCACCGTCAACGCCATCACCAACGACGTGTACCACCTGCTGACGCACCCCGATCAGCTAGCCCTGCTGGGCGAGCGGAGCCATCCGGTTTCCGACGCGGTCGAAGCAGGGCTGGGATACGGCTCGCCCGTCAGATACGCCCTCATGCGGTACGCCACCCAGGACATCGACATCGCCGGAGTCACAGTGCCCGCGGGAGACCCCGTCGTCGTCGCCCTCGCCGCCGCCGGGCGCGACCCCGGCAGATGCCCCGCCGGAGGTGCCGCACCCGACACCTTCGACATCCGCGCGAACCGAGACCACCTGAGCTTCGGTCACGGCCAGCACTTCTGCCCCGGTTCCATCCTCGCCCGGGCCGAAATCGAGATCGCCCTGACCAAACTGTTCCACCACTACCCCAACCTCACCCTCGCCTCCGCCAGCCCTCCGCCCATCCACTCCATTGCACTTCAGGGCTTCACGGAACTGCCCGTCTACCTCAAGGCCGGCCAGCAACCGGCATAAGAATCGCTGCTGCCCACGGAGAGGCCACCGTCGAGGCCATCCCCCAGGGCGGCATTCGGGCCGACCTGGGCCGCCGCTCGCGACGCCGACGGCTGACGGGCAGATGCCGAGGTGGGGCCGCATAGGCGGTGAAGCGGATCAGATAGCGTCCGACGGACAATGATCGATGGGGAGGGGTGCAGGTCGTGAGGGTGGGACAGCGAAGACTGGTTGCCGCGGGTGTGGCGGTGGCTGTGGGCGGGGCACTGTTGTGTGGGTGCGGGGCGGCGCCCGGTGCGCGCGGAGAGCCGCCCGGCTCTGAAGCGGCATCTGGGAGCGTCGGGCTTTCGAAGGCGTTGTCCTTCCGCTACATCGGGGACTCCGGCGAGGACGAGACGATGAATCAGCAGTTGGAGATCGAGAACGTCTCCGGGCAGTCGGTGGTCCCGGTCCTGTCCTTCAGCGCGCTCGACAAGAATCATCAGGTTCTGCCTCAGGTCAAGGTGAGCACGGTGTACGGAAGCGACCGGGGCAATCTGGTAGCGGCGTACGGGACGAGCGTCGACATCCTGCGGTTCTCCGGCCCTGGTGAGCATGAGGTGGCGGATGTCCGTGTGACGGTGCAGAGCACGGCCGCCGCTCGGATCCCCGCCGGGATGCACGAGGTGACGACTCAAGCGCTGGACAGCCAGGGCCGCGAGATCACCAGGTTCGAGCGTTTCTCCAAGGTTCGGCTCACCAATGAGGATGACTTCCCGGTTTTCGTGAGGGTCGCTTACATCGTGTGGGACCAGCCGCCCAAGGGCGTCACCCAACAGGCCGTCGAGGTCACGGCGGTCGGAGGCCTGACGGTGGTACCGCCCCACGGGACTGCTGTAGTCAAGGTGACCGGGGATGCGGCCGCTGCGGTGGCGCGCAGTTCCAACGGCCCGGCGGTGAGCATCAAGGCCTACGACTCGCAGTAGCTCCACGAAGCATTCCCCGGCCCCGTGATGCCGCCGTGGTGGCACCCGCGGCAGCCGGTGGCGGCAGCGTAAGGGGGCGGCCTCTCCCCACGGGGAGAGGCCACTACTGCGTCATGTGCCGGATGGGCAGCTCAGGACTCTTGACGAATCCTTTCTCCGCCGGCGTGCCTTGGCCCCTTCCGGCGTGGAAGGGGGAGAGCCGGCCTGGGTGTCTTGTGCGAGGGGCGGATCGGGCCGGACGAGATCGAGGTCCCACCACCAGGAGATGACGGGGATGTCCACGGGCTTGTCGCTACGGTCGGTGGGTGTCTCACGGAAGGCAGTGGGAAGGCCAGCCGGGTCGTCGGGAGTGGTGTAGCGCACGGAGCTTATGCCCCAGTCCTGGGCGCCGCGGATGAATGTGGCGAGGCTGGTGAGGTATTGCCCCAGCTGTGGGCTGGCCGCAGGGAGCATGCGCTCGCGCAGACGCAGGAAGAGGCGCATCACCCGGTCCCGCTGGGAGATCGCCATGTCGATGGCCTGGCCGGGGCTGAGCTGGTATTCGTGCTCCAGCACCCGCACGGCATTCAGGTAGTAGCCCGTTCCGCGGCTCTCCTTGTGATGAGAGAAGAGATCGTTGTCCCAGGTGATGATGAAGGACGCCATCTCAACCGCGGCCCGCACGGACTTCTGGTCCCGCTCAGCCGGCTGCAGTTCGTAGCCGTGCCCCATCTCCAGCAGCGGCAGCACGACCGTCGTCGCGCCGTCGTAGAGGCGCATCAGGGTGTAGTCGTTCAGGTCGGGGACGGTGCCCGCTCTGCGGTGCTCTGCCTCCCACACCACGGTGGAGAAATACTCGCGCAGTGCATGTACCCAGAGAGCCGCCTGCCCGACAGTGCCGTGCTCAGAGATTCTGCGTTGCAGGTCACGCAGCCCGCGAGCGAGCGGGTCGTCGAGCAGCATGGGGACTTCTGGGTTCTGTGCGACGCGCAGCAGCCGCAGCAGTGCTGCCATCAACTGCCCTGGCTGGCGGCCCAGTTCGCCTTCCTCGCAGTATCCGTCATCGACACCGAAGAGCCACAGGACGAAGTCTGCGAGGATGCCGACGACGGCCGCGCGGCCCTCGGGCAGGACCCGGGCGGCGAAGGTGCCGATGTCGTGCTGGACGAGCCTGTTGCGCAGTTCGCTGGATCCGATGCCGACCGCTTCGGCCCACGCCGTGGTCTGGGCGTCTATCGCCGCATGGCTGGGATGTATTGCCGGTGGTATCGGAGAGTAGATCGGTGGAACTGTCAGCTCAGGCCACACCCTGATCACCTCTCTGCGAAAGCGGTCATGACACGGCTGCGAATACGCCACCCGATTGATCAACTACGCCGCATCGTACCCACCCGCCACACCCCCTCCAACAGGTCCTTCTCGCCACTCAGGTCCCTCCAAAGGGCCCTGCACCAGGGGGAACAGGGCTTTCGGGGGGGCAGTCGGGGCCCCTGCTGGGGCCGCATGAGCAACCGTTTTTCGAAAAGATTCCCTGGTGATGTGCGTCGGCGGTGTCTGGCTTGAACGCAACGCGCCGTCCCGGCCCTGGTCGTCTCGTGACGCAAGTCGGGGGTTGTTTCTATGGGGCAAGCCGACGGGAGACATGAGTCACGTTTGACGGTCACGCCTATCCAATTCACGACAGATGGCGTTATCGGGGGCGACCGACAAGGGTGCGGCCGGGAGTTGGTTGTCGGCGTGTCGCCTTGACCGTCGCGGACGCACCCGCGCGCCGTGGCCTGAAAGGCGGCGTTGACGCGTGGGTAGCTGGAAAGCGGCTCTGCCCACGACAACGGTCTCAGGCTCAACCTCTGGAGTGCGGTTTTGCCCCGAGGTGAGATTCCAGGCGCCCCATCATGTGCTGGTCGGCTGCGGTGCCGGCGGGATTCGAACCCGCGGACAGGGAGAGGCAGGCCCGCCCCGGTCCCCGTCAGTCGACGTGAGAGGGGCCTCGCTCACGTCGATCGCAATGGGCCGCTCTGCCACGACTCCGCAACCTGCGGGAACTGCGCAGTCCCGCTCCGGCCAGGGTAGAGACAGCGCCCTGTGGAGGGCGAGTCCGTTACCTGGAACGTGGTAGGAGTCGGCACTCTGCCGTGACACTACAGAAGTTGGCCAGAGCGACGACTGGTGAACAAATCCATGGAAAGCGAGGCCCGTCTCGAAAGGTATGCAGTCCGCGTCCGCCGTCCTACCACGGAATGGTTGGCGACCTGAGCAGGCCCGCTGTTCGCGACCCGCGCCCCTGCTCCGCAGAGGAAACGAGAAGTCTCCACGAGGGCCGACTGCTCCTGGTGGAGCGGCAGGGGCGGTGTATCGGTCTGGGCAGCAGCAGCCTTGCCCACCGCTCTGCCCGTCCGGGACGTCAGCGCAGTCGGCGCAGGAGCCGCCGCCACCACGGCCCGCGGTTCTGGTCGTTCACCGGCGCAGATGCTGGGACCGTCGCTGTGACCGTATGGGCGGCGGGTAGCGGCTGCGCGACGGAGGCCGTTGGTGCCGGGGCCGCGGAGCCTGCCGTCCCCTGCCTGCGGAAGTGCACGGGCAGGTTGTCCAGGCGCTGGGAGATCAGCGAGGTGGTCACATTCAACTCGCCCTCGTGCACAGCGAGTTCCATGTCCGGGATCCGTGCGAGCAGCGTGTCGATGCCGGTGTCCGCGATGGCTCGTCCGATGTCCTGGCCGGGGCACTCGTGGGGTCCGCCGCCGAAGGCGAGGTGCGAGCGGTTGCCGTGCACGGGCGTGCCCAGATCGGGCCTGATCTGGGGGTCCATGTTGCCGGCCGCGAGTCCCAGCATCACCATGTCGCCGGCCCTGATCTGCTGGCCGCCGAGTACCGTGTCGCCGGTGGCCCAGCGGGTCGGTACCACCGCGAGCGGCGGGGAGTCCCACATCACCTGTTCCAGGGCGTCCGGCAGGGTCATATGACCACCGGACAGATGGCCGCGGAAGCGCCGGTCGGTCAGCACCATCCGCAGCGCGTTGGCGATCAGGTTGGTCGTGGTCTCGGTGGAGGCGACGATCGCGTGCCGTAGGTGCTCGACGACTTCGTCGTCGGTGAGGCCGGACTCGTGGGCTGGCAGCCAACTGGCGAGGTCCTCGCCGGGCTGCTCCTTCTTGCGCTTGACCAGCTCCGACATGACGTCAACGACGTACTGGTTGCTCTGCAGGGCCGTCTCGCTGCCCCGGATCATGTCACGCACGGCCTCACCCATCGGAAGCGCGTGCCCCTCCGGTATGCCGAACAGCCGGGCCAGCACGAGACTCGGCAGCTTCTCGGCGAGGTCCGCGACGAGGTCGGCCCGCCCCGTGGCGGCGAAGCCGTCGATCAGCTGATTTGTGTATCGGACGACATAGCGGCGGACTCCGTGCCGGTTGAAGCGCTCCAGGCTTCCTGTGATCGCGTTCCGCAGCCGACCGTGCTCCTCACCGTCGGTGAAGGCCACCAACGGCTGCCACATGGTGACCGGGAGCAGCGGCGAGTCAGCCGGCAGGCGGACGTTCCAGGTCCGGGAGTCGGAGGAGTACAGCAACGTGGTGCGCATGACTTCGAGGTTCTCCCGGTGCCCCAGGACCAGCCAGGCCGGCACGTCACCGGGCAGCAGCACCTTCGCCACCGGCCCCTGCTCCTGGCGGAGGTTTCCGTAGAGCGCGTGCGGCGCGTCCGCTTCCGGCCCGTAGAGCCGCCGCAGCCCGCTGGGCACTTGAGCATGCGCCGGGCACCCAGGAGGGGGCGCGGACGAAGTGCCGGTCGGGTCTGAAAGCGGGCTGGCCACGATGCCTCCGGGGAGCAACGGCGAAGAGGAAACGGCAGAGGATGCAGGAGCGTCCGCAGCATATCCCTGGCCAGTCCCGAACTTGCAGCCAGTGCCGGGTGAACTGGCCTGCGCATTACGACACTTGGCTCCACAACCACCCCGGGGACTCCCGGCGCCGGGATTCAGGGTCGCGCCGCAGGGCTCCTGATGGTGGGATCTCCTCAATGACGAGACAGCGCGGCGCGGTGCACCATCCGGTGTGCCGCACGGCTCAGAGCAAAGGATTCTTCGGTGTCAGTTGGGTTGCAGCCTGTCGGATTGCAGTCGGTGCCGCGCGCCCCCGGGGCGGTCCCGCTTCTCGGGCATGCCCTGAAGCTGTGGCGGGATCCTCTCGGCTTCCTGAAGTCGCTGCGGGAGCACGGGGGTTTGGTCCGTGTGGATCTCGGCACCATGCCCATGATCGTGATCACGTCGGCGGAACTCGTCCACGAGGTGATGGTGAAGCAGGCCCGGAGCTTTGAGAAGGGCCGGTTCTTCGACAGGTTGCGGCCGCTGGCGGGCAACGGCCTGGCCAATTCCGACGGCGAGGTGCACCGCAAACACCGGCGCATGCTCCAGCCGATGTTCTCCAAGGAGCGCATCGCGATTTACTCGGACACGATGAGCCGCAATGCGCGTGCGCTGGCCGACTCCTGGACGCCCGGGCAGGAGATCGAGCTGGAACAGGCGATGGCCGAGTACGCCATCGAGACGCTGGCGTCGACCATGTTCTCCACGGACATCGGACTGCCCGCGGTGGAGGCCGTACGCAAGAACCTTCCCGTACTGCTGAAGAACCTGCTGATACGCGCGGCGTCCCCGAAGGCTCTGGACCGGCTGCCGATCCCCGCCAACCGCGACTTTGACGCCGCAGCAGCGAACCTGCGCGAGGTCATCAACGAGGTCATCGTGACCGCCCGCCGTTCCGGCGACACCAACCGGAACGACCTGCTGTCGCTGCTGCTCGCGGCCCAGGACACGGAGAGCGGAGACGGTCTCTCCGACACCGAGGTCAGGGACCAGCTGGGCACCATCCTCTTCGCGGGCGCCGAGACCACGGCGGCAACGTTGGCCTGGACGTTCCACGAGCTGGCCGCGCATCCCGAGGTCGAGAAGCAGCTGGTTGCGGAGATTGAGGAGGTCGTCGGCGACCGGCCGGTCACCATCGAGGACATACCGCGACTGGAAGGGATCCGCAGGGTGCTGGACGAGGTGATCCGGCTGCACGGCGTCACCATGCTGATGCGCCGCACCACGGAGCCAGTGGAACTGGCCGGCATCACCTTCCCCACCGGCACCGAGGTGGCGTTCAGCTTGTACGCCATCCACCGCGACCCGACCCTGTACGCGAACGCCGACAGCTTCGACCCCGACCGATGGCTGCCGAAGCGGCAGGAAGAGGCCGGCCTGGGGCGCAAGGACTACATCCCCTTCGGTGCAGGCAACCGCAAATGCATCGGCGACCTATTCGTGTGGACGGAAGCCACCATCGCCATCGCCACCGTGCTCGCGCGCTGGCAGCTGGTCCCCGCCCCCGGGCACACGCCCAAGGAAGTCGCCTCAGCGGTGGCACACGCCGACCGCATCCCCATGACGGTCAGGCCCCGTCACACCTGACCCGCGCACCCCGCTCACTCACGTGCAGCTCGCGCTCGTCAACGGCGAGCTGCACGCCGGGCCCCCCGAAAGCCGCTCGGGCGTGTTCAGGTGGCCGGAGGAGAGGGAGGTGAATGCGCGTCCGGAGAGTAGAGGACCGCCAGTTCCAGAGTGATCTCGCGCACCGCGTGCGGGTCATCCGGCTGTCCGCGCCGGATCTCGGCCAGGATTCGGGTCTGCCCCTCCGCGTCCCCACGCTCGACTTCAGCCAGGTAATCGGAAACCAGTCGGCACAGCGTGTCCATGTCGGAAACCAGTCGGCACAGCGTGTCCATGTCGGAGACTCCGAACGCCGTTCCCGGGAGCACCGCGAGGACTCGCCCCTTCAGCTCCTCGTACTGGGCGGGAGTCAGGGCTTGTTCGGGTACGACTCGCGCGAAATCGTTCCGCGCACTGCTGGGTGCGTGCCGCACGACGTCCTCGGCCAGCAGCAGCAACACAAAGTCCAGCCCCTGAGTCCCCCATTGAGCAGCCACTGTGCGCTGCAGCATGCTCACGACACGGCTCTCACCCGTGGCGGCGCAGGACACCATGTCGTCCTTGACGGACCGTAGCTTGCTCCGGTCACTCGCACTGAGATTCACCAGACGAGTGTAGATACGCCGCCTCTCCTGGAGGCTGTAGGAGCCAAGCCTTCCGCATGCCGGCTGGCGGACCTCGGTGGCCTGCCGCAGGGGTTCAATACTGGTGGGGCCTATTCAATTGTCGCCTGTTCCCCGTGGAACCCACCCTGCTGGTGCTGTGCGTGGTCGCCGGAGGTATCAGGCTCCTGATTCCTCCGGCGTCAGCGCCGAACAGAGTTCAGTGAGCCAGCCTCGCCAACCGTACGGGCCGCCGTGTCGGCGTACGGGCGTAGGCGCAGACGCCCCAACGGGCTGAGACGCGGGCGCCGGTCAGCATTCGGATCCAGCACCCGGCGGCATTCGGCGACGAAGCGATCCAGGTCCTCCCGCACGAGATCACTGGCCTCGATGGGGTGCGCGCCCGGTCCATTTCTTCCAGCTCAACAGGAGGCCTTCTGCATCGAGTCGGCTGAGGAGCCCTCGAAGATCTGCTCACGTGCGACCTGTCCCTTGGCTGCTGACCGAAACCTGCCCGGGTGTGGCAGGTTTCAAAGGCGGTGCTGGACCCAGACGGTGATGATGCCGACTGCACCGGTGCCCAGGCCGTAGCAGGCGCCGCGCAGCAGCAGTCCGGTGGCGACGCGGCGGCGACAGGCGGCCCAGTGGAACAGTCGGCGTACGGTTTCGGTGGTCTTGCACCAGGGGCAGCAGGCGGGGCTATTGTGCATGGCAGATGTCCTTCTTCTTCGGAGGGGTGTCGTGCGGGGAGCCCTTCCGACCGGAGGCCTAGGAACCGGGGTCGGAGTCGGGGCTCCTCTGCTTTTGTGTTCGGCCCGTTAGCGGCGGGTGAAGTCGGCCAGGCGGTCGGCCAGGCGCCGGTCGGGCCGGCGGACGATGATGCAGGAGTTCGCGCCGTGTTCCGCCAGGCGGTCGACTTCCATTTCCAGGCCCCCGGTGGGGGCACTCGCGGAGGGCGAGCCGTTGTGGCGGACGTAGCGTGCAACTGCCTCCAGGCAGGCGAGAAACGCCTCATCGGGCGCGTCGGCGTCGAGTACGGAGTGGGTGACCTCGTGCCGCCAGTGCCGGGCTTCCCGGCTTTCCCCCAGTGCGAGGTGGTGCAGGTGGAGGCAGTAGGCGGCAGCCCGGTGACCCGCACCGGCGGCGAGCTGCCACCAGAACTGGGCACTCTCCGGATGGCCGGTGAGATACAGCAGGCACGCGAAGACCAGCGCGCCGTCGACATCCAGCTGTTCTTCTTCGACCGGCGTGGCCGTCGGGCCTTCTGCCAGCCGGTCGACGTGGGTGGCGGCGCCGGGCCCGTTGAGGATCCAGCGCGAGACCACGGCCAGACGCTGCCCCGCCTGCGCCGCCCGGACCATGTCCGGCTGCGGCGCGGCCTGAGCCGCGTCGGCGGCCAGCCTGCGCAGCGCGGCCCCGACGTCGAACACGGACGGGGAGGGGGACGAGGTGGGGATGGCGGCGTCGGCCAGGAGGTCATCGATGGTGGAGGTCACTGCCCTCCCCCTTTCTTCTTCTTGTTCAGATCGGCGGGCAGGCCCAGCTGCACGCGCAGCCGTTCCTTGCCCTTGCGGCCGTGGTAGTCGACGGTGCGTCCGTCCAGGCCCATGAACCGCGCGATCTGCGCCGTCTTGTAGCCCAGAAGATGGCGCAGCACGATCACGTTGAACTGCCGGGGCGGCAGCCCGGCGATCGCCTCGTACAGCCCGCCGGTGCCGTCCTTGAGCTCCAGCTCGTTCCTGACCGCACGCAGGTTCTGGGCTATCGGACCGTTGATGACGAACGCGGGAATCCGGCCCTCCCGTTCCAGACGACGGGTGACACGGCGGTGCAGGACCGCGAGAGTCTGCTGTTCCAGATCCCCTTCCTGCAGCAGCTGCTCCCAGCCGCCCAGGATTTCCAGGAACACCTGGTGGACCACCTCTTCGGCAGTCCGCCGACTGCCGAGGTGGATCTCCGCGAAGGCGTGAAAGAACTCCTGGTGGCCGAGGTAGAAGCCTTCGTAGTCCAGGGGAAGCGCCAGGGGTGCGCGTACCGGCTGGCCGTATCCGCTGCCCTGGGGCGAGACGTCTCCGCGGACGTCGTCGTCGCTCACGCGGGCCTCCGGCGTGCACTACTCATTGCGGGTTCCTCTTCGTTGAGGGCGGTACGCAACAAGCCCGTACCGGGAGCCAGTTGGCTCTCAGCACCCACGATGTCGAGAACGAGGCCCGATCACTCATCACCCCTCGAAGAAAAATCACCCGTTGATCATGTACGGGCACGCTACGTCATTTCGGCTATCGAACTTGTATTCACGAAAAGGGCTCCGAACAGTGCAAACGAAGGCGCGCGCGAAACAGTCAGCAGACCCCAACCGCGAAGTGACACACGTCACAGGGGAGTTGGGCGAAAACGAGCACCACCCGAACCGCTCCGGTCGTCGGCAGACCGCCCCTACGACTCGCCTCACACAATCGGGTGGAAAGCGCCAACAGCCCACCCGCGCCCACCGACCATGTGCACCCGGCGGCTACTGGAGGAGGTAAGTCTGGCGGGTGCTCTATGAGTCGATGAGATACGCCTTCTCGCCGACCATGAGGGGGGCGTCAGCAGGTCCTTTGATGTAGGGACCGCGCCAGATCACGCGATGTTCCTGGTGGCTGGGGTACCACTGCCGGACCTTGTGCATCCGCACCGGCCACCGGTGGTTGTAGATGCGCACACCGCGGTCGGCTCCTTCAGCACCGGAGCGCTGTGCCGGCACCTGACTGGCGAGGCGGATCACTCGGATGTCCGGGTCGTACGGCTCGCCCGCGCTCCCCGGTTGCCTCTGCGTTCCGGGTACGGGCCGCATCTCCTCAACGCGGCCCCCGCCCCACTCTCCGATCTCGGGGACAGGCTGCGCCCGCCACTAGGACGCCTGGTTCAGCGCAGTCTGCAGTTCCCGATGGTGGGCGGAGACATCGGCAAGCTTCTCGCTGCTCTCTTCGGCAAGACAGCCATCCCCGCGCATCCCGTACATACCGTCAGGCACGAATCGGGGCATGGGAGTTCCGCCGACCTGCGCCTGGGCGACGGCGAGACGCCATTCGGCCGGCTGCATGGGTCCGTCCCGGTCCATGAACGTGGTGACCCGTACTCCCGGGTACTGGGCGGTGGGAAGGACCTGGTGCTGGATGGTGAACTGCCAGCCGAAGGCGGCGGTGTCAGAAAGCGATCCGGTCCGGTTGACGATCACCAACGGTTCGGGCAGCACGAGCAGGCCGTTCGGTATCTCGACGTCCCGCTCCCTCACAAGTGTGATGACGTCTGCCGGCTCGAGAGTGGCTGCGGCCGCCATCACCGCTGCATGCGCGGCCGGGGAGATGACGAACACTTCCGCGTCTGTCAGCAGCCGTGTGACCTGCTCCATCTGCCAGTTGGCGGCCTGTTGCGGGCCAGTCGGCCACGGTGGTTTCACGCCCAGCTTGCCCAGAGTCATGGAGCAGGCCAAGTCCCGCTCCATGCCTTCGGGCGCGTCACTGTTCAGCACGACGCTGTGCATCTCCGCCATGACGTCGTCCAGGTTTGAGGCGAGGGCGGCACGCACATACGGGTTTCCGGGCAGCCGCCGCTGGGTGTCGGCCTTTGCCTGGTGGGCGGCGCGCGCCGCACCTGCTGCGGTCCACTGGCCAGCCTTCTCCCTGCTCCGTTCCCGCTTGCCCCGACTCGCTTTTCCCACCCCTGGCCCCCTCGCCCCGATGGCCGATGCGAAAGCCGTACCCATCTCCAATGCTGACGACACGGCACGATCCGGACAGCAGTGTTGGTATCTGCACTGCCGTGAGCCACCGAGCGGGCATCGACTCACGGGTGTCCTGCGCCTTAGGCGTCAACGACGCCGCAGCCGTGGCCAATTCCCTAATCTCGGAAGCATGATGACCACGCAGCCCGACCCCGCCGCATCCCACTCCCTCGACCTGCGCGCGGCCGCCTCCCGCCTCGCGCTGCTCAATGACGTCGCGAACACGGGCGCGCCCGCCGAAGTCCTGTACAACATCGCCGGCAACCTCGATGCTCTGCGCCACCCCGTTACTGCGCTCGGCGGCAGCGACACCGTAGTCAAGGCCCTCGCCGACGCTGCGGCCGCCGTCCGCGACCTGATGGGCCGCCACTAAGTTCCTGGCCACCCGCCCGCCGCCGAGGTCAGGGCGAGTCTGCCGACCCCGCGATGATTGGCCCACCGTGGCCCGCGCGCTGCGCGTCGAATCGCTTGCGACCTATGGCCAGGAGGACGCTCTACCCGATGTCGCCGACGGCTGGATCGCTGGTGGGGCTGCGGCAACACCGGCTACCCGCCCATGGCGCCCAGAAGCGGAAGCAACCGCCTGTTCACCGCCCTGGGCTTCGGCGTCGGCATGCGGACCGCCGGGCTTGGTGACGGGAGGGTTCGCTAGGGCCTGTCCGACGGGTAGTGACGCAGCAGCGCCGATCTCCGCCCCTGGGTGTTCTCTGCGACCGTCGCGGGCTGCAGGGTACGGCGGCGCGACACCGCCATACTCGGAGCGGGCCAGAAATGGTGGTACCACATGAGCAGTACGGTGGTTCCGTTGGTGATCGCGTTCCTGGGTATCGTCGGCACGCTCGCATCAGGGCTCATGACGCAGCGGCTCGCCGAGAACGTCAAGTCCAAGGAGTTGGACCATTCCGAGCGGCAGCGCGCCGAGGAGCGACAGTACGAGACGAAGCGTGCGATGGAGGAGGCCGTTCGGGCCTGCTCCGTCATGCTGAACACCGCTTCCCTGGACTATCACTCCGAGCTGAACAACTTCTGGTACGCGCTCCGGGCCGACCGGGTCACGGATGACCTGAGGTCACGTCTGGACGACGCGCGGCGCGAGCACCGTGCGCGGTACTCCGAGGCGCAGATGCGGGTCCCGGACGACGTGCTCGCCACCGCCGACGACGTCCACCGTAGGCTCAGCCGGATATATGGGGTCCTCAAGCGTCTCGACGGCAGCATCCCGCCGCGCCGGGAGGGCGAGTCCCTGGAGCAGGCGCACGCTCAGATCGTGAGGCTCTGGGACCAGCTCAGCGAGATGCGCCGCGTCATGCGAAGGAGCATCGGCGTCCCCCCGGACAGGGTCTGTACGGTCTCCGGTGTAATTGATGATCAAGGAAGAGACATCAAGTGACTGACACCGTGACCGAGTCCGAGGGCGCCGATGACCAGGCGGAACCGTTGCTGGAGGCCCCGGCGGCCGAGCAGAAGCTCATCGACCAGCTCGTCGAGCAGGCCCGGAACAAGGGGCTGCAACTGACCGGCGAGGGCGGGCTGCTGCAGCAGCTGACCAAGACGGTGCTGGAGTCCGCCCTGGAGGGCGAGATCACCGACCATCTCGGCTATGACAAGCACGATCCTGCGGGCAAGGACGGCGGCAACTCCCGTAACGGCACCCGGTCGAAGAAGGTGCTGACGGATATCGGCCCGGTCGAGATCGACGTGCCCCGTGACCGGGAGGGCTCCTTCGAGCCGGCCATCGTCAAGAAGCGGCAGCGCCGGCTGACCGGCGTGGACGAGATGGTGCTCTCGCTGTCCGCGAAGGGCCTCACGCACGGTGAGATCTCCGCGCACCTGGCCGAGGTCTATGGCGCGAACGTGACCAAGACGACCATCACCACGATCACCGACAAGGTGATGGATGGCATGGCGGAATGGCAGAACCGGCCACTCGACCGCGTCTACCCGGTCGTCTTCATTGACGCTATCAACGTGAAGATTCGCGATGACCAAGTGGCGAACAGGCCGATCTATGTGGCGTTGGCGGTCACCGCCGAGGGCCACCGCGACATCCTCGGACTGTGGGCCGGTGACGGCGGTGAGGGCGCGAAACACTGGCTGCGGGTGCTGTCGGAACTGAAGAATCGCGGCGTTGAAGACGTCCTCATGCTGGTCTGTGACGGGTTGAAGGGGCTGCCCGACGCGGTCGGCGAGGCCTGGCCCCGTACCGTTGTGCAAACGTGTGTAGTTCACCTTTTGCGAGCCTCGTTCAGATATGCGGCCCGCCAGGACTGGGACAAGATCGCGAAGGCGCTGAAGCCGGTCTACACCGCGCCGAGCGAGGACGCGGCCACGACGAGGTTCCTGGAGTTCGCCGAGGTCTGGGGGAAGAAGTACCCGGCGATCGTCCGGCTCTGGGAGTCCAGTTGGGCGGAGTTCACGCCTTTCCTCCAGTTCGATGCGGAAATACGCCGGATTGTGTGCACGACCAACAGCATCGAGAGCGTCAACGCCCGCATCCGCAAGGCCGTCCGCTCCCGCGGACACTTCCCCACGGAACAGGCCGCCCTCAAGTGCGTCTACATGGCCGTCATGAGCCTCGACCCGACCGGCGCCGGCCGTAAACGCTGGACCATGCGCTGGAAGGGCGCGATGAACGCCTTCGACCTGGCCTTCGACGGCCGCCTTACCGCAGGCCAACTCTAGCCACACCAACCCCAGTTACACCTTTGGCTTTACAGACCTAGTGTCCTGAGTCGAGAATTCGCTGCGTAAGTTGGTCTTGAGTCGGCATCATGGGTGGATGGCGAGGACGGGACGGCCGAAGGCCGAGTTGG
>NZ_JBEXEX010000048.1:0-57723 GCF_040606445.1 Streptomyces sp. NPDC005408
TTCTCCAGCTGCAGCATCACGGCCGCCACCGTGTCCGCGTACGCCGCGGTGATACGGAAGCTGGAGGCGGCATCCCTGCCGCACCTGGACGCCCCGCCGCGGTCCGGTGGACCGCGGCCCGCAGGATCCCCCGCTGGGCTGACAACGCCCCGGGAACTCAGCCCACCAGGGCGGTGTCCAGGGACGGCTGGGGTGTCCGGGGCACGGTGACCCGGTGGGACGGATCGCGGACCTCGCCCACCAGCATCTCGAGGACGTCCTCCAGAGCGACCAGGCCCAGGACCCGGCCGGAGGCGTCGGCGACCTGGGCGAGGTGGGTCGCCGCGCGGCGCATCACGGTGAGGGCGTCGTCCAGGGGGAGCTCGGCCCGCAGGGTCGCCATGGGGCGCCAGATGTGCTGGGGCACGGCCCGTTCGCCGTCCTCCAGGTCGAGTACGTCCTTGACGTGGAGGTAGCCCATGTACGGGCCGGAGCCCTCGGCGCACACCGGGAAACGGGAGTAGCCGGTGCGTACCGTCAGCTCCTCGATCTGCCGGGGGGTCACCGACGGCGGGACCGTCACCAGGGTCGAGCGGGGAATCAGCACATCCGTCACCGGGCGGCTGCCCAGCTCCAGCGCGTCCTCGAGACGCTCCTGCTCGGCGGGTGCGAGCAGCCCCGCCTGGCCCGAGTCCTCGACGAGACGGTTGAGCTGCTCGCTGGTGAAGACCGCCTCCACCTCGTCCTTGGGCTCCACGCGGAAGGCCCGCAGCACCAGCCGGGCACAGGCGCCGAGGCCGACCGTGACGGGCCGGCACAGCCGGGCGAAGCCGACCAGGCCGGGGCCGAGCCAGATCGCGGTCTTCTCGGGGGCGGCCATCGCGAGGTTCTTCGGGACCATCTCGCCGATGACGAGGTGGAGGAAGACGACCACGGCCAGGGCGATGACATAGCCCAGCGGATCGACCAGCCCGTCGGGCAGATGTGCCGCGTGGAAGACAGGCTCCAGCAGATGGGCCACGGTCGGCTCGGCCACCGCACCGAGGGTGAGCGAGCAGATGGTGATGCCGAACTGGGCGGCCGCCATCATCTGCGGCAGGTTCTCAAGGCCGTGCAGCACCTGCCGGGCCCGGGACGAGCCCTCGGCGGCACGCGGCTCGATCTGGCTGCGGCGTACGGAGACGAGGGCGAACTCGGCTCCGACGAAGAACCCGTTCGCCAGCACCAGCAGCAGTGCGAACAGCAGTTGGAGGACGCTCATCGCGCGGCCTCCGTCAGGGCCGGTACGTCGACGGAGCGCACCAGGCGTACCCGCTCGGCGCGATAGCGGTCCACCTGGCGCACGGAGAGCCGCCAGCCGGGCAGTTCAGCCCGGTCACCGGGGGCGGGGATGCGCCCCAGCAGATCGGCGACGAGGCCGGCCACGGTCTCGTACGGGCCGTCCGGCACATCGAGGCCTATCCGGCGCAGGGTGAGGACGCGGCAACTGCCGTCGGCCTCCCAGGCGGGCTGGCCGTCCTCCGGCGCGACCGGGGCGAGTTCGGGCCGGGCGTCGGCCTCGGCGTCGTGCTCGTCGCGTACCTCGCCGACGAGCTCCTCGATGATGTCCTCCAGGGTGACGACTCCGGCGGTGCCGCCGTACTCGTCGACCACCACGGCTATGGGCTGTTCGCTGCGCAGCCGCTCCAGGAGCTGCTGCACGGGCAGCGTCTCGGGCACGAGCAGCGGCGGAACGGCCACCCGGTCCACCCGTGTACGCAGCCGCTCGCCGACGGGCACCGAGAGGGCGTCCTTGAGATGCACCATCCCGACGATCTCGTCGATGCGCTCCCGGTAGACGGGAAAGCGCGAAAGGCCGGTCGCCCGGGTGAGGTTGAGGACGTCCGCCGCGGTGGCGTCGGACTGGAGGGCGCTCATCTTCACCCGCGGGGTCATCACGTGCTGCGCGGTGAGATGCCCGAGGGACAGGGTCCGTACGAACAGATCGGCGGTGTCCTGCTCCAGCGCTCCGGCCTGCGCCGAGTGGCGCGCCAGCGAGACCAGCTCGCCGGGGGTGCGGGCGGACGCCAGCTCCTCGGCCGGTTCGACGCCGAGCAGCCGTACAAGGCGGTTGGCGACGGTGTTGAGCAGTGTGATCACGGGCCGGAAGGCGGTCGAGAAGAGATGCTGCGGTCCGGCGACGAACCGCGCGACCTGCAACGGCCTGGAGACCGCCCAGTTCTTGGGAACGAGCTCACCGATCACCATCTGGACGGCGGAGGCGAGCAGCATCCCGATCACCACCGCGATACCGGAGACGGCCCCTTCGGGCAGCCCGGTCGCGGTCAGCGGCCCGTGAAGGAGCTGGGCCGTCGCGGGTTCGGCGAGCATGCCGACGACCAGCGAGGTGATGGTGATGCCGAGCTGGGTGCCGGAGAGCTGGAACGACAGCTCCCGCAGCGCCTTCACGACGCGGCGGGCACGGCGGTCGCCCTCGGCGGCCGCGCGCTCGGCGTCGGGCCGCTCCACGGTGACGAGGCCGAACTCGGCCGCCACGAAGAAGCCATTGGCGAGGATCAGGAGGAATGCTGCGGCGAGCAGCAACAGGGGGATGATCATGCCGCCGCCTCCTGGGAGGGGGCGGCGCAGGTACTACCGGACGATCCGTCCATTGCTGGAGGGAGTCACTCCTCGGGTCGCAGGTGTCCCGCGGGCCGCTGCCGGCCGCGTGGTGCGGGACGGGGCGCACTCGGCGCCACCGTCACCAGAGTAGACAAGCAAGGGGCACAGGCGGCAGGGGCATCGCCGCTCAGTCCGCCGTGGTCCTTGTCTCAGTCCCCGTCGGTCCAGTCCCCGTCGGTTCAGTCCCCGTCGGTTCAGTTCTCGTCCGGGCGGGTGCCGCGGCTCTCCGCGAGAGCCCGCAGCGCGCGGGCGTCACGGATGGCGTGCTCCTTGGCGATGCCCGGCTGGATGCCGAGCACCGGCAGGCTGGTGCCGTCGCTGAGGTCGAGGAAGACCCAGGGATCGCCGGGCCGCAGATTCACCCGCAGGATCTCCGCCCACTCGAGCCGGCGCGTACGGGTGAGGTTGACGACGGTGACACCGTCCTCGTCGGCGACGACCTTGGGCCTGCTCAGCAGGGCCAGTACGCCGAAGAAGAGCAGCGCGGTGAGGATGAAGCTGCTCCGCTCCCCCGCGCTGAGCTTTTCGAGCAGCAGCGCGACCGCGGTGATGACGGCGAACATCGCCGCGCCCACGGTCAGCAGGACGACCCGGGTGCGGGTCGGCCTGAACGTGACCGGAAGCGCGGGGACTTGGGGCGCGTCGGTGGACATGGTCTCCGGCATCTCTCAGAGCCTGCAGGCGTGGATGGCGGTGGTGAGGATCGCCCGCGCGCCGAGCTCGTACAGGTCGTCCATGATCCGCTGCGCCTCCTTGGCGGGGACCATGGCGCGGACCGCGACCCAGCCCTCGTTGTGCAGCGGGGAGATGGTCGGGGACTCGAGGCCCGGGGTGAGCGCGACGGCCTGCTCCAGGTGCTCGGCGCGGCAGTCGTAGTCCATCATCACGTAGCTGCGGGCGACCAGGACGCCCTGGAGGCGGCGCAGGAACTGGTGCACCTTGGGGTCGTCCGTCTCGGCGCCGGTGCGGCGGATGACGACGGCCTCGGACTTCATGATCGGCTCGCCGATCACTTCGAGACCGGCGTTGCGCAGGCTGGTGCCGGTTTCGACGACGTCCGCGATGATCTGCGCGACGCCGAGCTGGATCGCCGTCTCGACGGCGCCGTCGAGGTGGACGACGGAGGCGTCGATGCCCTCGTCGGCCAGGTGCTTGGCGACGATGCCCTCGTAGGAGGTGGCGATCGTCATTCCGCCGAAGTCGCCGACTCCCTTGGCCGTGCCGGGCTTGGTGGCGTAGCGGAAGGTGGAGCGGGCGAAGCCGAGCTGGAGGATCTCCTCGGCGTTGGCCCCCGAGTCCAGCAGCAGATCGCGGCCGGTGATGCCGATGTCGAGCTTGCCGGAGCTGACGTAGATCGCGATGTCGCGGGGGCGCAGATAGAAGAACTCGACGTCGTTCTCGGGGTCGACGAGAACGAGCTCCTTGGACTCCTTGCGCTGCTGGTAGCCGGCCTCATGGAGCATCGCCGACGCAGGTCCGGACAGTGAACCCTTGTTGGGGACGGCGATGCGCAGCATGAGTCGGGCTTCCTTTGTTCGTACGTACGTAATGGGGGCGGTGCTCAGAGGTGGGCGTAGACGTCGTCAAGCGAGATCCCGCGGGCGACCATCATCACCTGGACGTGATACAGCAGCTGGGAGATCTCCTCGGCAGCGGCTTCCTTGCCCTCGTACTCGGCGGCCATCCACACTTCGGCGGCCTCCTCGACGACCTTCTTGCCGATGGCATGCACGCCCTTGTCCACCAGCTCGGCGGTGCGGGAGGTGGTGGGGTCGCCGTTGGCGGCCTTGAGCTGGAGCTCGGCGAAGAGCTCTTCGAAGGTTTTGTTGGCCATGATGGTGCCCACCCTACGCGGAAGGGCCTTCTCCTCAGCGCCAGGGTTCAGATACTGAACGCAGGATGGTCGCGGTGGCGAGTGCGGCGGTGACCGCCTCGTGGCCCTTGTCCTCGTTCGATCCCTCAAGACCGGCCCGGTCGAGCGCCTGCTCCTCGGTGTCGCAGGTCAGCACGCCGAAGCCGACAGGGACGCCCGTGTCGATGGAGACCTGGGTGAGGCCCTGGGTGACGCCCTGGCACACGTACTCGAAGTGCGGGGTGCCGCCGCGGATGACGACGCCGAGCGCGACGATCGCGTCGTAACCGCGGCCCGCGAGCACCTTCGCGACCACCGGAAGCTCGAAGCTGCCGGGGACACGCAGCAGCGTCGGCTCGTCGATGCCCAGTTCGTGCAGTGCGCGCAGGGCGCCGTTCACGAGGCCGTCCATGACCTTCTCGTGCCACTGGGCCGCGATCACCGCCACCCGCAGGTCCCCGCAGTTGCGGACGGACAGTTCGGGTGCACCCTTGCCACTCATGTTTCTCCCTTGAGACTTTCCGACGTGCTGGTCGTGCTGACTTACTGGTTGCCGCAGGCGGACGCGGTGGAGCCGTCGAGCCAGGGCAGGTCGTGTCCCATCCGGTCCCGCTTGGTGCGCAGATACCGGAGATTGTGCTCGCCCGCCTGGACGGGCATCGGCTCGCGGCCGTGGACCGTGAGGCCGTGCTGGACGAGCGCGGTGATCTTGTCGGGGTTGTTGGTCATCAGCCGCAGGCTGCGTACGCCCAGGTCGTCAAGGATCTGCGCGCCCGCCGCGTAGTCGCGGGCGTCGGCGGGCAGGCCGAGTTCAAGATTGGCGTCGAGGGTGTCCCGGCCGCGCTCCTGGAGTTCGTAGGCACGCAGCTTGGACAGCAGGCCGATGCCACGGCCCTCGTGGCCGCGCAGATAGACGACGACGCCCCGGCCGGTCTCGGTGATGTGCTCCATGGAGGCCTGGAGCTGGGGGCCGCAGTCGCAGCGCAGCGAGTGGAAGATGTCGCCGGTCAGGCACTCGGAGTGGACCCGGACCAGGACGTCCTCGCCGTCGCCGATCTCGCCATGGACGAGTGCGACGTGTTCGATGCCGTCGACGGTGGAGCGGTAGCCGTAGGCGGTGAACTGCCCGAAGGACGTGGGCAGATTGACCTCGGCCTCGCGCTTGACGGTCGGCTCGGAGGAGCGGCGGTAGGCGATCAGGTCCTCGATGGAGATGATCGTCAGGCCGTGCTTGCGGGCGAACGGGATCAGCTCGGGCAGCCGCAGCATCACCCCGTCCTCGCCCGCGATCTCCACGATCGCGCCGGCCGGGCGCAGGCCCGCGAGCCGGGCGAGATCGACGGCGGCCTCGGTGTGGCCGTTGCGCACGAGCACGCCGCCGGGCTTGGCACGCAGCGGGAAGACATGTCCGGGGCGTACGAAGTCGGATGCCTCGGCCTTGCCGCCGGCCAGCAGCCGGAGGGTGGTGGTGCGGTCGGCCGCGGAGATTCCGGTGGTGACGCCGAAGGCCGGGCCCGCGTCGACGGAGACGGTGAAGGCCGTCCGCATCGACTCGGTGTTGTGCTCGACCATCTGCGGCAGGTCGAGCCGCTCCAGTTCCTCGCCCTCCATGGGGGCGCAGATCAGGCCGCGGCACTCGCTCATCATGAAGGCGACGATTTCGGGTGTGGCCTTCTCGGCCGCGATGACGAGGTCGCCCTCGTTCTCGCGGTCTTCGTCGTCGACGACCACGACGGGCCGTCCCGCCGCTATGTCGCGGATGGCCTGCTCGACCGGGTCGAGGGCGAAGTCCTCGACGTTGTCGGCGGAGTACCAGGTGGGCTGAGCAGTCATGCTGCCGCTCCTTCCAGGGAGGGCTTGGCGCTCGTACGGGAGCGCAGCCACCAGTCGCGCATGCCCCACAGGACGAGCGCGCCGTAGATCACGTAGACGAATCCGGAGAAGGCAAAGCCGTTGGCGAAGTTGAGCGGCACGCCGACGAGGTCGACGAGCAGCCACGCGAACCAGAACTCGACCATGCCGCGGGCCTGGGCGTACATGGCGACCAGGGTGCCGACGAAGATGTACGCGTCGGGCCACGGGTCCCAGGACAGCGACGGGTACAGGGTGAAGAGACCGGCGACGGCCAGGGTGCCGACCGCCGCGGCGGCGGCGAGTACTCCGCGCTCGCGCCAGGTGGCGAAGCGGACGGCGATCGAGCCGTCCTGGGCCTGCTGCCGGCCTCGGGTCCACTGCCACCAGCCCCAGGCCGCGACGACCATGACCACGACCTGCTTGCCCGCGCTGCCGGTCAGATGCGCGGAGGCGAACGCCACGAGCAGGATGAGGCCGGAGGCGAACTGCGCGGGCCAGGTCCATATCGAGCGCCGCCAGCCGAGCGCGAGGGCGATCAGGCCAACGATGTTGCCGATCATGTCGGACCACTTGATGTGCTGGCCGAAGGCCGTGAAGGCCTCGCTGCCCAGCCAGTCGACGGCGCTCACTTCGCGCTCTCCTTGGCGTCCGCGCCGAGCAGCCGCTCGACGTACTTGGCGATGACGTCGACCTCGAGGTTGACCGGGTCGCCGGGCTGCTTGATGCCGAGCGTGGTCAGCGCGAGGGTCGTGGGGATGAGGCTGATGGTGAAGTAGTCGGGTCCTGCGTCGACGACCGTGAGGCTGACGCCGTCGACGGTGATCGAGCCCTTCTCGACGACATAGCGGGTGAGGTCGGCGGGGAGGGAGATCTTCACGATCTCCCAGTTCTCGGAGGGCTTCCGCTCGACGATGGTGCCGGTGCCGTCGACATGGCCCTGCACGATGTGCCCGCCGAGCCTGCCACCGACGGCCATGGGCCGCTCCAGATTGACCCTGGAGCCTTCCTGGAGCGCGCCGAGGCTGGAGCGATTGAGCGTCTCGGCCATCACATCGGCGGTGAACTCGCCGTCGCCGAAGTCGACGACGGTGAGGCAGACGCCGTTGACGGCGATGGAGTCGCCGTGCTTGGCGCCTTCGGTGACGACGGGGCCGCGCAGTCGGAAGCGGGAGGAGTCGCCGAGGTTCTCGACGGCGGTGACCTCACCCATTTCTTCAACGATTCCGGTGAACACGCTCAGCGCTCCTTTGGAGTGGCAGTGATGCGAAGGTCTGGGCCGATACGGACGGCCTCGGTCACGTCGAGGCGCAACGCCTCGGTGATCGTGGTGATTCCGGCGTCGGCGAGGGCGGCGGGGCCCGCGCCGAGAAGTACGGGGGCGAGATAGCCGACGACCTTGTCGATCACGCCGGCGGCGACGAAGGCTCCGGCGAGAGTCGGACCGCCTTCGAGGAGTACGGAGCGGATGCCACGCTGGTGGAGGGCTTCCAACAGGGCCGTCACGGACAGGCCTTGGGCCGCGCGGGGCAGCCGTACGACATCGGGCAGTTCCGTCTCGGCGTCCTCGGCCACCGCGATCAGCGTGGGCGCGGCGTCGTCGAGGACACGGGCGCCGGGCCGGACGGCGGTGGCATCGGTGTCGACGACCACCCGCAGCGGCTGGACGGCGCCTTCGATGCCGCGCACCGCGAGATGCGGGTCGTCGGCGCGGGCGGTCCCCGACCCGACGACCACCGCGTCGGCCTCGGCGCGCAGCCGGTGCACGTCGGCACGCGACTCGGGCGAGGTGATCCAGCGGCTGCTTCGGTCCTGCGCCGCGATACGGCCGTCGAGTGTGGCCGCGTACTTCCACAGGACGTAGGGGCGGCCGAGGCGTACGGAGGTGAGCCAGGCGATGTTGCCTTCTTCGGCCTCGTCGGCGAGCAGGCCCGACTCGGCCTTGATCCCGGCTGCCCGCAGGGTGTCGCCGCCGCCGGTGGCCTGCGGGTTGGGGTCGCCGACCGCGTACACGACCCGGCTGATCCCGGCCTCGATCAGCGCCTGGGCGCAGGGGCCGGTGCGGCCGGTGTGGTTGCAGGGTTCGAGGGTGACGTAGGCGGTGCCGCCGCGGGCGCGCTCGCCCGCTTCGCGCAGGGCGTGGACCTCGGCGTGCGGGCCGCCGGCGCGCTGGTGGTAGCCCGCGCCCACAGGCTGTCCGGAGGCGTCGAGGATGACGCACCCGACGACCGGGTTGGGGCTGGTGGAGCCGAGTCCGCGGGCGGCGAGCCTGATCGCTCGGCGCATCGCGTCCACGTCGGCTGCGGTGGCCACCGGGTCCTCCTGCCTCTTCGGGCACGGACTCCGGGGCCTGTCGATGACGACAGAGAGCGGAACAACGATTCACGGCAGTCGCCTGGGCCGAGCACACCGACCGCCGCGGAACGGCGATCAGCCACTACGGTCGGCGTACCGGAAAGGTCGCCCGCCGCGCACTGCCTCCCATCCGGACTTTCACCGTCGGTCCAGGAATTTCACCTGGTCAACCGGCCGCTGGATGCGGACGGGTCGCGGACTGTAACCGCCGGTTCGGAATTACACCGACCCCGGAGTGCGCTGCTGCTGATACAGGGCCAGTGTGCCATGCCACGCCTGGGCTGTACGAGTGACCAACTGTGGACTGGCTCACAAAGGCCTGTGCAGTCGGCTGGTTCGGGCCTATTGATTTCTCTGGTCTAGTCCTTTTAATCTCTCGACACCTCCGCGGACGCTGGGGTGTCGACCGCCCGGCGGCGGAGAACCGGCCCTTGCCGCCGTCGGGCTTCGGCTTCCGTGCGCGTCTGGCACGCTGAGCCCATGAAGTCGATCCTGGTGACGGGCGGCACGGGAACGCTGGGCAGCCTGGTGTGCGACCGGCTGCGCGAGCACGGACACGAAGTCCGTGTACTCAGCCGCCATGCAAAGCCGTACGCAGTCGATCTGCGCGACGGTACGGGACTGGACGCGGCGATCGACGGCGTGGACGCGATCGTCCACTGCGCGACCGCCCCGCGCGGCGGTGACGACAAGGCGGCCGCCCACCTGCTCGCAGCCGCGCGCAGGGCCGCCGTGCCCCATCTCGTGTACATCTCGATCGTCGGCGTGGACCGCGTGCCGCTCGGCTATTACCGCGTCAAGCACAAGGTCGAGCGGATGATCGAGGAGGCCGGGGCCAAGAGTCCCCGGGACTCGGGGCTCGGCTGGACGGTGCTGCGGACGACCCAGTTCCACGATCTGGTGTTCCGGCTGGTGGCGGGCGCGGCCCGGCTGCCGGTGCTGCCGCTGCCCTCGGGGGTGAGCACGCAGCCCATCGACACGGCTGAAGTCGCCTACCGGCTGGCCGAGTTGGCCGTCGGCGCGCCCGCGGGGCGGGTCGAGGACATGGGCGGCCCGGAGGTCCGCCCGCTCGCGGATCTGGCGCGCGCCTACCTCAGCGCGACGGGGAAGCGCCGCCCGATCGTGCCGGTGCGGCTGGCCGGGAAGGCGTACGCGGGCTTCCGCGCCGGTGCGCATCTGACGCCCGAACGGGCCGTCGGGAAGGTCACGTTCGAGCAGTTCCTGACTCGGCGACTGGGCTGAGGGAACGGCTCGCGTTCGGACAGGGTTCAGCCCCGTGGGGTGAAGAGCTCGTCCTGTGCCGCCTCGCGCGCCGTGATCAGCGCGCCTCTCAGGACCGCGGTTCCGCCCAGCTCTCCGGCGCGTACCTCCGTACGCAGCGGGGACAGTTCCGCCAGCCGTGACTCGACCCTGGCCGCCAGCTCCGCGCCGCCCGCGTGGCCGACCTCGCCGCCGAGGACCACACAGCCCGGGTCGAGTAGGGCGGCGACGGCGGCCACGCCGAGGGACAGCCGGTGGGCGAGGTCCTCGAGGAAACCGCCCCGCCCGGCCGCCACGGCCGCCTGAACCAGCGCCGCCGCCGGGGGCTCTCCGCGCCGCTCCGCCTCGACGCCGTGCCCGGCGGCGAGCTCGCAGATCGCGGCGGACCCGGCCAGCGAGTGGAAGCCGCCTCCGCAGTCGACCGCGGAGGGTATGCCCGCCGTGCCAGGCACCGGCAGGAAGCCGATCTCGCCCGCTCCGCCGGACGCACCCCGGCGAAGCCGGCCGTCCAGGAAGAGGGCAGCCCCGACACCGTGTCCGAGCCACAGGAAGACAAAGGTGTCGCGGTCGCGGGCCGCGCCGAGGCGCTGTTCCGCGACGGCCGCGAGGTTGGTCTCGTTCTCGACGATGACCCGGGCGGGCAGCCGTTCCTGGAGGGCGGCGACCAGGCGGCGGTGCCAGGCGGGCAGGCCGGAGGTGTCGCGCAGTTCGCCGGTGACCGGGTCGATCAGGCCGGGGGCGCCGATGCCGACGCTGTGGAGCCGGGCCGCGCCCGCCTCCCGGGCGGTGCGCTCCAGCAGCGCGGCCGCCTGCTCGACCGCGGGCTCGGTGCCGGTGTCGCTGCCGATCGGGAGCGATGCCTCGGCGAGCGTGACCCCGAGCAGATCGGCCACGACGACGCTCACGCTCTGGGTACGTACGTCGAGAGCGGCCAGGTGCGCGCGGTCGGCGACGATTCCGTACACCCTGGCATTGGGGCCGCGGCGATCCGCGCCCGCCTCACCGACGACCTGGATCAGGCCGGAGCCCTGCAGGCGTTCCACCAGGTCGGCGACGGTGGGCCTGGAGAGTCCGGTCTTGGCCTTCAGCTGGCCTGCCGTCAACGGGCCTTCCTGCTGCAGCAGTTGCAGTGCGTGCCGGTCGTTGATGGCCCGGGCGGTGCTCGGTGATGCGGGCATGCCGGAATCCTTCCAGATCCCTGCCGCCACTATTTATCAGGCAGGGTTCCTGATAGTTTACGCACCACGTCAATGGGGAGGGGCAGGGCATGGCGAACGAAGTGGTCTTCGGTCGGCAGCAGTTGAGGCGGGCGCGATATGCCGTCGCCGCCGTCTTCTGTGTGCACGGCGCGGTCACCGGCAGTTTCGCCACCCGGATCCCCTGGATCCAGGACCATGCCTCGGTCAGTGCCGGGCAGCTCGGTCTCGCGCTCGCCTTCCCCGCGCTCGGCGCCTCCGTGGCGATGCCGCTGGCAGGAGCGGTCAGCCACCGCTTCGGCGCGCGCAACGCCCTGCGCGGACTGATCGCCCTGTGGACCCTCTCGCTGACCCTGCCGTCCTTCGCCCCGAACCTGCTCGCGCTCTGCGGGGCACTCTTCGTGTTCGGGGCGTCGGCGGGGATGTCGGACGTGGCGATGAACGCCCTCGGCGTCGAGATCGAGAACCGGCTCGACCGGTCGATCATGTCCGGACTGCACGGCATGTGGAGCGCGGGCGCCCTGATCGGCTCGGCGGGCGGCACGCTCGCTGCACATCTGGGCAGCGACGCCCGGCTGCACCACGCCCTCGCCGCCGTGACGCTCACCGCGCTCGGGCTCGTGGCCTGTCAGGGCGTACTGGATCTGCGCAGCGCGCCCGACGAGGCGCCGCCGCCCCGGTTCGCGCTGCCGCCCAAGTCGGCGCTGGTCATCGGGGCTGTCGGGTTCTGCGCGGTGTTCGCGGAGGGCGCGAGTCTTGACTGGTCGGCGGTGTACCTGCGGGATGTGATGGACACGTCGGCCGGTCTCGCGGCCGCGTCCACCACCGCGTTCGCGCTGACCATGGCGGTGGCGCGGCTGGCGGGCGACCGGATCGTGGACCGCTTCGGTCCTGTGCGGACGGTGCGGGCGGGCGGTGTGCTGGCGACGGCGGGCGGTCTCCTTGTGGTCGTGGCGCCGCATCCGGCCGTGGCGATGACCGGCTTCGCGTTCATCGGGTTCGGGGTCGCCGTCGTCGTACCGCTGACCTTCGCGGCGGCGGGTCGCAGCGGACCGAACCCCAGCCAAGCCATCGCCGGCGTCGCCACGATCACGTACACCTCGGGGCTGATCGCACCGTCGGCGATCGGTGCGGTGGCGGACGCGACGAGCCTGGTGGTCTCGTTCGGCCTGGTGACGGCACTCGCCTTCGGCCTGATCCTGGGTGCGGGGGTGTTGCGGTCCTCCGGCCGGGAGAGCGCGAAGTCCGGCGTCGCGGACCCGGTGACCGAGCGGCGGTCCTGAAAGGCCGGGCGGAGCCCCGCAGGTCAGGAGTGCGCCGCTCAGCCCGCGATCAGGTCGAGCTGTTCCGCCGAAGGCCGCAGCGCCCAGAGGTCGCCGCCCGGCGGGGCCTCCAGGTGCGGGACCGCCGCCATGGCCTTGCGGTCACCGGCGTCGGCAGCGGCGTGCACGACATCGCTCGCCGCGTACCGGTGGAACTCGAGCTCGGCGTGCGGCCAGGCAGCCGTCCGGGTCGCGGCGGGCAGCAGATAGTCGACGGCCTTGAACAGGCTTGCCCCGCCCGGTCCTTCGTACGCCCAGAGGTCGACGTCGACCTGCTTGCCGATGTCGGCGAGCCGGGTGAGGGCGACAAGGTTGAACGTCGCGTAGTGCCAGCTGCGGGTGCGGGCGACCTCGCCGGGCTGGCGGCCGTCCGCCGCGATCTGCGCGCCGATCCGCTTGGTACGCGCGTCGCGCACGATCGTGCGGGCGAGGGCCTTGTCGCCGGTGGCGAGCGCCAGAGCGGCGACCTGCATGTCGTAGAAGGTGCCGTGGTTGTTCACGGCCCTGGCCTCCTGCTTGCCGAACGGGCTGTTCACCAGCCAGTCCAGGAAGCCCTGGTACCAGCCGTGCATTCCGGCCCGGTCCTGCTGGGTCCAGCCGGGCGCGCCCGTGTCCAGGATGGCGGTGGCGTCGAGGATGCCGGTGAAGGCATGAGAGAAGTCGATGATGCCGAGGGCCTGGCCCTCGTACGTGCACGGGACGAACTGAGCGTGGTTCAGATTCGGGTTCATCCGGGTCGCAGGGTCGGTGAACCAGGTGCGCAGGATCTTCGCGGCGTGCTCGGCGTACTTCGCCTTGCCGGTGTAGTACCAGGCGAGGCTGAGGGTGTACGCGGAGTCGAGGACCTTCGCGCGGTCGGGGTAGTCGGTGCCGGTGACCTCGGAGTTGCGAACGCCGTCGCGATGGACGTACGGGCAACCCCACGGGTTCTCGGGGGTCTTGGGCTGCGACGGCCACCAGTAGTACCCCTGGCTCAGATAGTCGTGCGGATCGCCGCCGGGGGCGGGCCCGGGCTTGTCGACGACGGTCCAGGGGCCCTGGCCCAGCCAGCCGTCGGCGCGCACGACGAGCGCATCGAGCGCCGTGCGCAGAGCGGGATCGCCACTGTCCAGGCGGATCCTGGCCTGCTGGAGCCGGTCCCCGTCGAGGACAACCGTCTCGGGGGCCGTGGGAATCCGGTGCCGCTCGGCGGCGGTGGACGCGGACGGAACGAGCACAGCGGCCAGCGTCGCCGTGACGACGAGCAGCGCACCGGCCCGCCACCTGCGGAGCCTTCCGATCATGAAACTCAACGTAACACCCCATCAGATATCCGAATGGGATTCACCGATGGGCCTGCCCGGAGGTTTCCCCCATCGCAGGAGAGGCTCAGGAAGTGAGCCCGTCCCGCGATGGAGGACACCAACCCGGAGGGGCTGACATCAGCCCGCTATCGAGTCCAGTTGTTCCGCCGACGGCCGCAGCGCCCACAGGTCGCCCCCCGGCGGCGTCTCCAGCCGCGGCACCGCCGCCCTGGCCTTCGCGTCGCCCCCGTCCGCCGCCGCGTGGACTATGTCGCTCGCCGCGTACCGGTAGAACTCCAGCTCGGGGTGCGGCCAGGCAGCCGCCGCCGTCGCCGCCGGCAGCAGATAGTCGACCGCCTTGAACAGGCTCTGCCCCTGCGGTCCCCGGTACGCCCAGAGGTCCACGCCCACCTGCCTGCCGATGTCGGCGAGCCGGGTGTACGCGACAAGGTCGAAGGTCGAGTAGTGCCAGCTGCGGGTCCGCGCCAGCTCCTGCGGCTGGCTGCCGTCCGCGGCTATCTGCGGATCGATCCGCTTGCCGCGTGCGTCGAGGACGACCTTGCGGGCGAGGTCCTTGTCGCCGGTGGCGAGCGCCAGGGCGGCCACCTGCATGTCATGGAACGTGCCGTGGTTGTTCTTGGCCGCCGACTCGTCCTTGCCGAAGGGCGAGTTCACCAGCCAGTCCAGGAAGGACGCGTTCCAGGCCCGCATGGAGGTCCGGTCGCTCTTGGTCCAGCCCGGCGCACCGCTGTCGAGGATCGCGATGGCGTCCAGGACGCTGGTGTACTGCTGCGAGAAGTCGATTATGCCGATCGCCCTGCCGTCGTACTTGCAGGGTATGAACTGCCCGTGGTTCAGGTTGGGGTTCATCCGCGTCGCCGGGTCCAGGAACCAGGTCCGCAGGATCGTCGACGCATGCTCGGCGTACTGCTTCTTGCCCGTGTAGTACCAGGCCAGGCTCAGCGTGGTGACCGAGTTCACGACCTTGCCGATGTCGGGGCGGTCGGTTCCGGTGTCGACCTCGGGATTGCGCTCGCCGTCGCGCTGGACGTACGGGCAACCCCAGGGATTCTCGGGCGTCTTGGGCTGCGAGGGCCACCAGTAGGGCGCCTGGCTCAGATAGTCGTGGACATCGCCGCCCGGTGCGGGCTTGGGCTTGTCCACGACCGTCCAGGGCCCCTGTCCGAGCCAGCCGTCGGCACGTACGACAAGGGCCTTGGCCGCCTTGCGCAGGGCCGGATCGCCGTGGTCGAGCCGCGACTTGGCCACCGTGAGCCGCTTGCCGTCGATGACCACCGTCTTCGGCACGCGATGCGAGCCGGACGTGGCCGCGGCCTGGGACGACGCGATCGGTACGAGCACGGTGACACAGGCGGCGACGGCGGTGAGCACAACTCCCAGGCGCCGTCGGGGTCTTCCGGTCATCGAACGCTCCCATCAGATATGTGAACGAGATTCATGAACGGGACCGTGCGAGCGTAGGGCTGCCAGGTACGAGTGACAATGCCGCGCGCACGATTCACGGATGGGACTCCCGCCCGGAGGGCGCACTACGATTGCGCCGATCATCGAACGACTGTGGAAGTGGAGCGGCCCGTGAACCTCGGCGTGCGCTGGACCCTGCACGGCGACGGGCGGACTCCCGCTCCCGGCGCCGTCGTACGCCCCGACGAGCGGCTCTCGTGGCCCCGTACGGCAGGGCTCGGCGCCCAGCATGTGGTGGCCATGTTCGGCGCGTCCTTCGTGGCGCCGGTCCTGATGGGCCTCGACCCCAACCTCGCGATCATGATGTCCGGCATCGCGACGGCGATCTTCCTGCTCGCCACCCGGGGCAAGGTGCCCAGCTATCTCGGCTGTTCGCTCTCGTTCGTCGGCGTCGCCGCGACCATCCGGGCCACCGGCGGCGACAGCGCCACCGTCACGGGCGCCGTCTTCGTCACCGGAGTCGCGCTCTTCCTCGCGGGCCTCGCCGTGCAGCGCTTCGGCGCGCGGATCATCCATGCCGCGATGCCGCCGATCGTGACCGGCGCCGTCGTCATGCTCATCGGCTTCAACCTCGCGCCGGTGACCGCGTCCACGTACTGGCCGCAGGACCAGTGGACTGCACTGCTGGTGATGTTCTTCACCGGCTTTGCCGTCGTGTGTCTGCGCGGCTTCCTCTCGCGTATCGCGATCTTCCTCGGCCTGGTCTTCGGATACGTGCTCTCCTGGACACTCGACCGCGTCTTCGGCAAGATCCACTCCGCGGTCGGCGGGGCCGAGGCCGTCGACCACTGGCGGCTCGACCTGTCCGGCGTCGGCAAGGCCGACTGGATCGGACTTCCGTCCTTCCACGCCCCGAGCTTCGAGTGGTCGGCGATCCTGGTCGCCCTGCCCGTCGTCATCGCCCTGATCGCCGAGAACGCGGGACACGTCAAGGCCGTCGGCGAGATGACCGGCGAGCCGCTCGACGACAAACTGGGCACCGCCATCGCGGCCGACGGCGCGGCCTCGATGCTCTCCACCGCCGTCGGTGGCCCGCCCAACACCACGTACTCCGAGAACATCGGCGTCATGGCCGCAACCCGCGTCTACTCCACCGCCGCCTACTGGGCCGCGGCGGGCTTCGCCCTGCTCTTCGGTCTCTGCCCGAAGTTCGGCGCGGTCGTCGCCGCGATCCCCGGCGGGGTGCTCGGCGGCATCACCGTGATCCTCTACGGAATGATCGGCCTGCTGGGCGCGCAGATCTGGATCAACGGCCGGGTGGATCTGCGCAATCCGCTGAATCTGGTGCCGGCCGCCGCGGGCATCATCATCGGCGTCGGCGGCGTCAGCCTGAAGATCACCGACAACTTCGAGCTCAGCGGTATCGCGCTCGGCACGATCGTCGTCATCACCGGCTACCACGTGCTGCGCGCCTTCGCCCCGGCACATCTCAAGCAGCAGGAGCCGCTGCTGGACTCGGGCACTTCGGCGTACGACTCCGAGTCATAGGTCCTCCGTTCTGGGGAAGCCCCGGCCCGTCACCGTGCCATCGGGCCGCCGGCTGGGACGCTGCGTGCATGGCGCAGATGGAACACTTCGCGGCCCGGGCCGGACACCGCCCGTCCCCGGTCGACTCCGTCGTGGAACGGATGCACGCACTGCGCGCCGACTGGCCGGCCGCGGACGGGGTCGCCGTCTTCAACCGGGTCTATCTGGCCGTCACGGAGGAGATCGACCGGCGCATCGACGACGGCGGCTTCCCCGACCGGCGGGCCGCCGTCACGCTGGACGTCCTGTTCGCCCGCCGCTATCTCACCGCCGTCGACGCGGTGGCCACGGGGCACCGCCCGCCGGCCTGCTGGCGGCCGCTGTTCCAGTACCGGCGCCATCCCGGCGTACGCCCGCTGCAGTTCGCACTCGCGGGCATCAACGCGCACATCGGGCACGATCTGGCGCTCGCGGTGGTGGACGCATGCCGCGCGCTCGACTGCGAACCGGCAGATCTGGAGGGCGAGTTCGACCGCGTCGGCGACATCCTCACCCTCCTCGAAGAGCGCATCCGCGAGGATCTGATGCCGGGGCCCGATCTGCTGGAAATCGCCGATCCGCTCACCCACCTGGTCGGCGCCTGGAGCCTGGACCGGGCCCGCGAGGGCGCCTGGTCGGCGGCGCGACTGCTGTGGGGAGTACGGGAACTCCCGGGCCTGGCCGAGGAGTTCACCGAGCGACTGGACACGGGTGTCGGTCTTGTGGGGCGCTGTCTGCTCACGCCCTGGCGCTGACCACCCGACTCCACCGTGTCACCATCGATCTTGCGAAGGAGCACACGCATGGCGATACGTCTCGGGCTCGGTCTCCCCCAGATGAGGCAGTACGACATCGGCCGTGACGTCCCCGCGGTGGCGCGGGCCGCCGAGGAGACCGGCTACGAAAGCCTGTGGGTCTTCGAGCGCGTCCTGTTCCCCGAGCCCGCCACGCAGGGCCTCTACGGCATCCCGGGCCTCGCGTGGCCCGACCAGTACCGGGCGGTCGCCGATCCGCTGGTGACCCTGACGCTGGCGGCGGCGGCCACCGAGCGGGCACGACTCGGCACCAGCGTCCTCGTGGCGCCGCTGCACATCCCCTTCCAGCTCGCACGCTCCCTCGCCACGCTCGACGCGGCCAGCGGGGGCAGGCTGCTCGCCGGCTTCGGCACGGGCTGGTCCCTGGACGAGTACGCCGCCGCGGCACCCGCCGCTTTCGAGAAGCGCGGTGCGGTGCTCGACGAGGTCCTCGACGTGTGTCAGGCGGTCTGGGGGCCCGACCCCGTCGCGTACGAGGGCGAGTTGACCACCATCACCTCCGCCGTCGTCGGCCCCAAGCCCGCCCGTCCGATTCCGGTCTATCTGGCGGCGATGGCCCCGCGCGCATCACGTCGTCTTGTGGACCGGGCGGACGGCTGGCTGCCGGCGGCGATGGGGGCCGAGCAGCTGGCCGCCGACTGGCGGAAGCTCAAGGACCTGGCGGCCGAGCGTGGCCGCGAGCGCCCGATCGCGGTGTGCGTGCGCGCCAACGGGGAGTACAGCGAGAAGCCGTTCGAGGGCCAGGCCCGCCGGCCGTTCCAGGGCAGCGTCGACCAGATCGTCGAGGACCTGGTGGCACACGCCGCGGTCGGCGTGGACGAGATCATGATCGACCTTCAGGGCCACACCCGGGACGCCGAGGAGCTGACCGATGTGGCGGCCGCGGTGTACGCGGGCGTGCGGGCGTGCGGCGCCTGAGCAGTTGAACACCGTCCGGGGCCGGCCGGATCGCGGCCGGCCCCGGACGGCAGGCCCTAGTCCTCCGGCAGTTCGACCGGAGCGATCTCGTCGTACGCGTCGCCGGGGCCCGGGTTGCTCGGGTCGGTCATGCCGCCGAGCTGGTGCATCACGCCCCACACAGCGTTGAGCGCGGTCTGCACGGCGCCCTCGGCCCAGCCCGCCGTCCAGGAGATGTCGTCGCCCGCGAGGAAGATGCCGCGCTTGTCCTCGGGCAGCCGGTCCTGCATGAAGTGCGTGAACAGACGGCGCTGGTAGCGGTAGTGACCGGGCAGGTTCGCCTTGAACGCGCCCATGAAGTACGGCTCGTTCTCCCAGGACACGGTGACCGGGTTGCCGATGATGTGGCTGCGGATGTCGACGTTCGGGTAGATCTCGCCGAGCGACTTGAGCATGACCTCCATCCGCTCGTTCGCGGACAGCGGCAGCCACTTGAGGCTGTCGTCGCACCAGGTGTACGAGAGGCAGATGACGGCCGGCTTGTCGGGCCCGTTGTCGAGGAGATAGGTGCCGCGGGTCATCCGGTCGGTGAGCGTCATCGACATGACGTCACGGCCCGTCACCTCGTCCTTGTCCAGCCAGAACGGCCGGTCGACCGGGACGAAGAGCTTGGACGACTCCATGTAGTGGGTGCGCTCCATCGCCGTCCAGTGGTCGATGGGGAAGAGCGAGTCGTCGCAGGCGATCTTGGAGAGCAGCATCCAGGACTGCGCGGTGAAGATGGCGGCCTTGTACGTACGGATGTCGCCGGAGGCGTCGGTGACGGTGATCCGGTTGCCCGCGGTGCGGTTCAGCCGGGTCACGGCCGGCTTCGGCTCGCCGTCGTGCAGGGAGGACAGCGAGGTGCCGGGCGCCCAGTACGTGATCTTGGCGGGCTCGCGCTCCCAGATCCGCAGCGGCAGCTGCTGGCTGCCTTCGACGATGCCGCGGTGGTGGTCGTCGGCCTCGGAGTAGACGACGCGAAGGATCTCCAGGATGGAGTTGGGGAAGTCGGTGTCCCAGCCGCCGGTACCGAAGCCGACCTGGCCGAAGATCTCGCGGTGCCGGAAGGACTTGAAGGCCTCGGACTCGCAGAGGAAGCCGTAGAAGGTCTGGTTGTCGAGCTTCTCGACCAGCTTCGCCCAGATCTCGCGGATACGCGGGACATCACGCTCGCGCATGGCACGGTTCATGTCGGAGAAGTCGGCGCCCTCTTCGAGACAGGCGTTCCAGGCGTCCATCACATCGCGGTAGACCTGCGGGAGATCGTCGATGGTCTCGGCGTAGTGCGACTCCCCCTTGAGGTCGACGACGGTCGACGGGGTGCTGGGGGCAAGGGGGTTGGGGAAGGGCTGTGTGGTCAGACCGACCAGGTCGATGTAGTGCTGCAGCGCGGTGGAGGAGGGCGGGAAGCGCATGGCGCCCATCTCGGCGCTGAGCTCGTCCGTGCCGGTTCCCTCGAAGCCGACCGTGCGCAGCCGGCCGCCGATCTTGTCCGCCTCGTAGACGACCGGCTTGAGGCCCATCTTCATCAGCTCGTACGCGGCGACGATGCCGGAGAGGCCACCGCCGATGACCGCGACCTCGGTGCCGTGCTCGGTCGCCGGTATCTGGCCCAGGCCCGCCGGGTGCGCGAGGAAGTCGTCGTACGCGTACGGAAAGTCCGGACCGAACATGGTGATCGGCGGCTGCTCGTCGGAGTGCTGGACAGCAGTGGTGGGCACCGTGGACGTCATGGGGTACGGACTCCTTGCGGGAAAGCGTGTGCGGCGAGCGGGGAGGGTCAGATCAGGGACGCGTACAGGCCGGGGCGCCGGTCGCGCAGGTAGGGATTGGCCTCGCGCGAGGCGCTCAGCAGTGCGGGGTCCACCTCGCCGACGACCAGCTCCTCGCCGCGTCCGGCGCGGACCCGGGTCGTGCCGTCGGGGCTCGCCAGGCAGCTGAGGCCGACGAATTCGAACTCCCCTTCCGGGCCTGTCCTGTTGACGTAGGCGATGTACATCTGGCTCTCGAAGGCCCGCACCGGGATGACGGACTCGGCGACGAACTGGAAGGGGTGCATCTGTGCGGTGGGCACAAGAAGCAGCTCGGTTCCGGCGAGCGCGTGCGCCCGGACGTTCTCCGGGAATTCCACGTCGTAGCAGATGAGCATGCCGATCCGGATCCCGCCGAGCTCGGCCTGGACGACCGGCTGCTCGCCCGGGGTGAACCACTGCCGCTCGAAGCAGCCGAAGAGATGGGTCTTGCGGTAGTTCGCGAGGCTCGTGCCGTCGGGGCCGATCAGCTGCGCGGAGTTGAAGATCCCCTCGCCGTCCCGCTCCGGGTATCCGTACATCACCGCGATGCCGTGGCGTTCGGCGATCTCCGCGACGGACCGCGCGCCGGGGCCGTCGGCGGGCTCGGCCAGCAGCGGCACATCGTCGCCGATCGCGTACCCGGTCAGAAACATCTCGGGGCAGATCAGCAGTCCGGCGCCGGCCGTCGCGGCGCGGCCGGCGGCCTCGTCGAGCACCTTGAGGTTCTCGGCGACCGAGCCCGGTCGGCCGGAGCTCTGGAGGAGGGCGGTGCGCAGCGGGGGCATGAGCAACCTCGGGGCGATGTATGCGGGGTGAAGAAGACGTTAAAACGGTACGGTCCGGACTCCCGCCCGGACAAGGCGCGACCGTTGCGCGTCGATGGTCGATCCATTGCGCGATGCCCGCCCGTGGCGGTGATTCGTTGCGTGCCGCCGGGATCAGACCACGGTCGGAGGTGAACGGGCCTCTCCCCCGCCGGGCGGCGGAACACCGGTGCAGCCCCTGGCCCGATGTGCCGGGGAGCCGTCGCCGGAAGAGTGGTGGGCGTTGGATCACCTGCCGAAAGGGCCTGTCATGAGCCGCGTCGCTCACCGTCGTACGAAGATCGCCGCCATCGGGGCGGCGCTGCTGATCACTGCCTCGGCCGCGGGCTCCGCCGTCGCCTCGGGGGACGGCGACGGCGGCGTCCGCGAGGCTGCCGCGCTGTCCGGCTCCGCGAAGCTGTACCGCTCGCTCGGCGACGACATCACCTTCACCTTCGACGCGCATCTTGCGGCGAAGGACAACGACGACCCGATGAAGGCGACCGGCACCTTCCGCTTCAGCCACTATCTGCACGGCAAGGGCGCCTTCGCCGAGGCCAGGGTCGACTGCCTGCTGACCGGCGGCAAGGTGGCCGTGGTGAGCGGTGTCATCACCAAGTCCGACCTGGAGGGCGCGACGGGCAAGCGGGTCGGCATCACGGTCCACGACCTGGGCGGCAAGGACCGTCTCGGCTACAGCTGGGCGTCCACGGGCAGTCCCGTGGAGACCCCGGACCTGCCCAAGTGCGTGGGCTCGGCGCCGTTCGAAAAGGTCAAGGCCGGGACGGGCGACTTCAAGGTCGTGCCCTGGAACCCGAAGTTCTGACGGCCGAACGACAGGCCCTAGGCGGGCGCGCCCGACGAGAAGCGCCGCACCAGCGGGGAGAGCACCAGGACCGACTTGGTGCGCTCCACGAACGGCTCGCCCGCAATCCGCTCGAGCACCCGCTCGAAGTGGCGCATGTCGGATGCGAAGACCTGGACGATCGCGTCCGCCTCACCGGTGACGGTGGAGGCGGACACGACCTCTGGGTAGCGCGCCATGCCGCGACGGATGTCCTCGGGCGAGGTGTTGTGGCGGCAGTAGATCTCGACGAAGCCCTCGGTCGCCCAGCCGAGCGCCGCCGGGTCCACCCGGACGGTGAACCCGGTGATGGCTCCTTCGGCGCGCAGCCGGTCCACCCGCCGCTTGACGGCGGGCGCGGAGAGACCGACCTCGGAGCCGATGTCCGCGTAGGAGCGGCGGGCGTCCTCGGCGAGGGCGTGGACGATGCGTTCGTCGAGTTCGTTCAGTCGCACTGCGGGTGGATCACTTCTCTGCCGTGGCCAGTCGGGAGCGGCGCATGCCGTATCCGAAGTAGAACACGAGGCCGACGATCATCCAGCCACCGAAGACCATCCAGGTGGTGCCCGGCATCGTGTACATCAGGTAGCCGCAGAAGACGAAGCCGAGGATCGGGGTGACCGGGAAGAGCATCACCGTGAACGTGCGGTTCATGTCGGGGCGCTTGTAACGCAGGATCACCACGGCGACGTTGACCAGCGCAAAGGCGAAGAGCGTGCCGATGCTGGTGGCGTTGGCCAGTTCGCCCAGCGGGATGAAGGCCGCAAGGGCACCGCAGAAGAGCGAGACGATGACGGTGTTGGCGCGCGGGGCGCCGGTACGCGGGTTCACCTTGGCGAACAGCTTCGGGACCAGGCCGTCGCGCGACATTGCGAACAGGATGCGGGTCTGGCCGTAGAGCACCGCGAAGACCACGGAGGCGATGGCGACGACCGCGCCCGCGGCGAGCACCACACCCCAGACGCTCTGGCCCGTGACGTCCTTCATGATCTGCGCCAGGGCTGCCTCGGTGCCCTCGAAGTCCTGCCACGGCATGGCGCCGACGGCGACGAGTGCGACCAGGCAGTACAGCACGGTGACGATCAGCAGCGACAGCATGATCGCGCGCGGCAGATCCCGCTTGGGGTTCTTGGCCTCTTCACCGGCGGTGGAGGCCGCGTCGAAGCCGATGTACGAGAAGAAGAGGCTGGCCGCGGCGGCGCTGATGCCGGTCACGCCGAGCGGGGCGAGCGGGGTGTAGTTGCCGGCCTTGATGCCCATGAAGCCGATGCCGATGAAGAGCAGCAGGGTCACGATCTTCACGCCGACCATGATCGTGTTGACCCGTGCGCTCTCCTTTGCGCCGCCCATCAGGAAGGACATGGCGAGCAGCACGACGACGAGCGCCGGGAGGTTGATCAGGCCGCCCTCGCCCAGCGGTGCGGAGATCGCGTCGGGGATGGTCACCCCGATCGTGCCGTCGAGCAGCTCGTTGAGGTATTCGCCCCAGCCGACGGCCACCGCGGCGACGGAGACCCCGTACTCAAGGATCAGACACCAGCCACAGATCCAGGCGACGATCTCGCCCATGGTGGCGTACGAGTACGAGTACGAGGAGCCGGAGACCGGGATGGATCCGGCCAGCTCGGCGTAGGAGAGCGCCGAGAACAGCGCGGTCAGACCGGCGATGACGAACGAGATCGCGACGGCCGGGCCGGCCAGCGGTGTGGCCTCGCCGAGCACGACGAAGATGCCGGTGCCGAGCGTCGCACCGATGCTGATCATGGTCAGCTGCCACATGGTGAGCGAGCGGCGCAGCGAGCCACCCTCGCCCTGGCCGCCCTCGGCGACCAGTTGCTCGACGGGCTTGCGCCGCATCAGCCGGGCGCCGAGGCCCTGGCCGCGGGCGGTGGAAGGCTCGGTCGCGGGTGGGGCTTCGCCGTGGTCAAGCACTGCGGGGCTCCTTCATGGCTGCGGGTCGGCAGCGGGGTGACCGGCGGCCCGCGGGCATGGCGGAGAAGCCCGCGCATGAGGGGAGGGAACCGCCGAGCAGGCGGTCACCGCCACTCCTGGTACGGGGAGTGAGCCTACGAGGCTGGCGCTCATGCCCGTAATGCAGGGTTGTTGCGCATCTGCGAACGATCATTGCGCGATGACGGAAGGCACGGGGAAACATTGCGCACCGTTGAACGGAAGCCTCACAGCTCCCGAAGGCGGTCGACGATTTCGCGCAGCAGCTCGGGGTCGTCGAGACCCTCGTGCGTGACCGGTGCCGAGACCCGGACGAGTCCGGCTTCGACCAGATCGACGAGCAGGACGCGTACGACGGTCAGGGGCAGATCCGCGTCGGCGGCGATCTCCGCGACAGGGCGCGGCTTGCGGCGTACGAGATCGAGCAGCGAACTGCGGGCATGGTCGAGCGGCGGCTCGGGACTGTCAAGGTCGATGGCCGTGACCTGGGACATCAGATCGATGCTGTGCTCGGCGGCGGGACGGGTCCGGCCCTGGGTGACGGTGTACGGCCGCACCAGGGGACCGGTCTCGTCCTCGTACCAGTGGTCGCTCACGGTTTAGGTGTCGGTGGCCTCGGCGGCCGAGCGCGTGGGGACGGCCATGTGGCGGCCCACCCGCCTGACCAGCAGCGCCATCTCATGGGCGAGCTGTCCGACATCGGTCTCGATGTCGGAGAGCACCGCGAGCCTGCTGCCGTCGCCGGCCGGGGTGATGAAGAGGAAGGCGTTGTCGAGCATGACCATCGTCTGGCGCACGCTTCCGGCCTCGAAGCGGTCCCCCGCTTCCTTGGCAAGACTGTGGAAACCCGCACAGACGGCGGAGAGATGCTCGATGTCCCGCCTGACCATGCCGCGGGACGCGCTGCTGACCAGACCGTCGGCCGTCAGCAGCACCGCCTGACGGACGTGGTCGGTCCTGGCCAGCAGATCGTCCAGCAGCCAGCCGAGGCCCGACTGGTCGCCGGGGCTTGTCTCAGCCATCGTCGTCCGTCCCTTCATCTGTCGTACGGGGGCGCGGTGCGGCACCCGGCGACGCGGGGCCGACGCTATCGCCCTTGCGGCCGCGGTCGAGACCGGCCTGGAAAGCTCCGAAGATCGAGCGCATCTCTTCCGGGGACACCTCGCGTTCGGGGGCAGCGGCGGGTGTCGGGGGCTTATCGCGCAGCGGGGCGGCGAGCGAGGCCTGGCGGACCCGGGTGGGGAGCCCGCCCAGCGGCGGCCCGGCCTTGGCGGGCGGCGCCGGGGCGGGTTCCTCCGGGGCACGGTCGTGCACCGGAGGCACGGCCTCAAGGGCTCGCGGGGTGGGCAGGGCCCGCACCGGCCGGGGCTTCTCCTCGGGTTCGGCGACCGGCGGCTGCTCGACGGGCGCAAGGATCGAGTGCGGCAGCAGCACCACGGCCGTCGTGCCGCCGTACGGCGACCTGGTGAGAGTCACCCCGATCCCGTGCCGCTCGGCGAGCCGGCCGACGACATACAGTCCGAGACGCTCGTCCTGCGCCGGGTCGAAGTCGCCGGGCCGCGCCAGTGTCCGGTGTGCCTGCTCCAGTTCGTCGACGTCCATGCCGAGACCACGGTCGTCGATCTCGAGGACGAAGCCGTTGCGCGCCTCTCCGGTCCGCATGGTGACCTGGGTGTGCGGAGGGGAGAACACAGCGGCGTTCTCGACGAGTTCGGCGAGCAGGTGCACCACGTCGGCCACGGCCTCAGCGCTGATTCCGACCGCAGGCATCGGCGGCACCACGACCCGGGTGTAGTCCTCGATCTCACCGGCCGCCGCCGACACGATGTCGGCCACCGGCACGGGCCGGCGCCAGCGGCGTCCCGGCGTTGCGCCGGAGAGGATGATGAGCCCCTCCGCATGGCGTCGCATCCGGGTCGTCAGATGGTCGATCCGGAACAGGTCCTCCAGCGTGTCCGGATCGCTGGTGCGCCGCTCCAGCGTGTCGACCAGCTTCGACTGACGGTGGACGAGCGCCTGGTTGCGGCGGGCGATATTGAGCAGGACGGCGAAGACTCCGCGGCGCAGCGTCGCCTGCTTGACGGCGGCCTCGACGGCGGCCAGACGGGCGGTGTTGAGCGCCTGTCCGACCTGACCGATCTCGTCCAGCCCCCGGTGGTCGTCGCCGAAGTCCAGCGGCGGGGCGGCCGCGGCCGCGTCCACCTCCTCGCCCGCGCCGAGCCGCTCCATCACGTCGGGCAGCTGACGGGTGGCCAGCACATCGGCCGCGTCGCGCAGGTCCTCCAGACGGCGCGAGATGCGCCGCCCGCTGACCATCGAGAACCGGATCGACAGGCCGACCGCGACCAGTCCCACCACACCGACGACGGCTGCCTTGACCATCTCTCGATACGCGAAGGCCCGCCCGCGGTCCGCGGTGTTGAGCGCCGAGTCGGTGCACAGCAGCATGTACCGCTTGACCGCGCGGTCCGTCGTGGTCCGCCACGACTCGGCGGCCATGGCTTTGCCCGCACGTGAGGCGCCCGCCCGCAGCAGAGCGTCCTCGCCCGCGGTCAGCGCCATGTACTCCGCGCTCTTCTCGAAGTCCGTGAACAACTGCCGGGAGTCGTCCGGGAGATCGGGGACGTACGTACGGTGGAAGACCCGCCGGTCCTCGATGGTGGCGGTGAGCGTGTCGTACTGCTGGTCGGTGAGACTGCCCGAGGCGCGGGCGCCGGCCACGAGCGCGTCCTCACGGGACACGAACTCGCGTACGCGCACGAGTTCGATGACGACCTGGCCCTCCCGGGCGAGCTGACCAGCCTGCAGGGCGGTCAGCGTGGACTGCACATCGAAGGTCGGCTCGACCATGGCTGTGTACGCCCCGACGGCGCCGTCCCACGAGATCGTCCGGGCCATCACCTTCTCCCGCAGGTCCTCGAGCCCGTCGACGGACTCGGCCATCGTGTCGAGGGACTGCCGCTGACGGTCGGACAGGTCCCCGCGCCGATCCGGGTCACCGATGGCCTCGCGCATGGCGCGCACGGCCCGGTCGGTCGAGCGCTGCTGCTTTGTGAGGGCGGCGACGGCGGCCGCAGTGTTCTTGCCTCCGGCGCCCAGATACTCGGCGGAGATACGGCGTTCGATCTGGATCTGGCCGACTGCGGTGTCGACGGGGGTGCCGAAATGCTCGTACACACCCTGTACGCGGATCAGGGCCCGCAGGTCCCCCGTCACCGACACCATGGCAAAAGTCCACAGCGCCATCAGTGCGATGACGGGTATCACCGTCAGAGTCACGATCCGTCCACGGATCGTGGGGCGGCGCAATCGCCGGCGCATGGTCTCCCCAGAGCAATAGGACAACTGATCAGCGGTAGTTACCCCCGGGTAGGGGCAGTCAAGCTACGCGACAGGACATGTACAACGCAATGTTCCTCGAGGTAACCGCCCCCAACCCCCGGAGGTCCTGGGTGAACTGGCTCGATCCTCGCCCCTTTCTGCGCGGTGTGGCATGGCTGGACGAGGGACGCGCGGTGCGCGCGAACCCGGCGGATCTGGGCAGGCTGCCGTGGGACACCGGGGAGCGCGCGGCGCTGCCGATCGGCGTGCGGCTGGAGTTCACGGCCGAGGGCGCGGACGCGGTCGAGATCCGCTATCGCGCCTCCGTACCGGGTCCGACCGATGCCCTGCGCGACATCGCCCACTGCTTCGCGCTGTGGCATGACGGCGGCTGTGTCTCCGAGACGATCGCCGAACCGGCCGAGGAGGCGGTGGTCACCGTCCCCCTCCCCTCGGGTGTCCGGGGGCGGTTCACGATCCATCCGCCGGAGGGACAGTCCCCGGTGATCCTCGGTCTGCGCGCCGTCGGCGGTTCAGTCGCACCCGCCGCCCGTCAGCCGCGCTGGCTCGTCCACGGCGACTCCATCACCGAGGGATGGTGGTCGACCCGCCCCGCCCACTCCTGGCCCGCGATCGCCGGGCGAATGCTCGGCCTGGACACCGTCAACCTCGGCTACGCGGGCTCGGCCCGCGGCGAACTGGCCACCGCGGAGCAGCTGTCAGACCTCCCCGCCGATGTGATCACTCTCGCCTTCGGCACCAACTGCTGGACCGGCGTCCCCTGTTCGGCCCCGCTGCTGTACGAGACGACGCGCGCGTTCATCGCCGTCGTACGCCAGGGCCATCCGCGCACCCCGCTGCTGGTCCTCTCCCCCGTGCTGCGCCCCGCCGCCGAGCAGAGTCCAAACCGGCTGGGCGCGACACTCGCCGAGCTGCGTACGGCGATGGAGCACGCCGTCCTCGACACCCGGAAGACCTCCGGCGACGGGCAGCTCTCGCTTCTGCCGGGACGGGATCTGATCGGCCCCTCACAGCTGGCCGACGGAGTGCATCCCGACGACGCGGGACATGCCGCGATGGCGGCCGCGGTCGCCGCAGCACTCCGTACGAAACTTTCCTAAGTGCACCGGCTGATAGAAGTGCGACAAGTGGGGTATGCGAGCGGAGATGAACGCAGAACCGCATGTGGTGATTGATCACTCGCCACACAGAGACGGCGCGGTGGCCCGGGGGGCCACCGCGGAGTTTCTGCTGCAGCACTGCCCCTGGGCCGACCTGGACGCGGTGCTGCTGGTCGTCTCCGAGCTCGTCGCCAATGCGGTACGGCACACCACCGGGTGGTGGCGGCTGCACCTGACCGCGGGACAGGACACGCTGGTGGTGGAGATGGACGACTCCAGCCCGGTGCCTCCCGTGCCGCGCGAGCCGGACTTCGCAGGTGGCGGCGGTTTCGGCTGGCACATGGTACTGAAGCTCGCGGAGCAGGTGGAGGTCTGCCCGCTGCCGGACGGAAAGCGCGTCCAGGCGACCTGGCTGCGCCAGGCGCACTGACCGGGCACACCCCCGCAAGCGCCGACGCGCACGGGAAAGCGGCGTCCCGGACGGCCGGGACGCCGCTTCTCCCGTGGGGGGAACTGCGGTCCTGAGGGGGCGCGTCATTCCACGACGAGCAGGCCCTCACGCAGCCGCTTGGTGATGCGCGTCAGCAGCCGGGACACATGCATCTGCGAGACGCCGAGCTCCACGCCGATCTCCGACTGGGTCATCTCCTCGCCGAAGCGCATCCGCAGGATCCGCTTGTCCCGGTCGTCCAGTTCCTCGATCAGCGGCTTGAGCGCCTGAACGTTCTCCGCGATCTCCAGATCGGCGTCGGGCGCGCCCAGCCGGTCGGACAGCGGCACCGGTGCGTGGTCGGAGGCGTCGTCGATGGGCATGTCGATCGAGCCCGCCGTGTAGCCGTTGCTGGCGACCACACCCTCGATGATCTCTTCCTCGTCGAGCCCGAGGTGCCCGGCGAGCTCGGCCGTGTTCGGCGCGCGGTCCAGCTCCTGGGAGAGTTCGTCGGTCGCCTTCGCGAGATCGATCCGCAACTCCTGCAGCCTGCGCGGTACATGGACGGCCCAGCTCGTGTCGCGGAAGAACCGCTTGATCTCACCGACGATGTACGGGACGGCGAACGTCGCGAACTCCACCTCGCGGCTCAGCTCGAACCGGTCGATCGCCTTGATCAGACCGATCGTGCCGACCTGGACGATGTCCTCCATCTGCTCGGCCCGGTTGCGGAACCGGCCCGCCGCGTACCTGACCAGCGCCAGATTCAGTTCGATGAGCGTGTTCCGTACGTACTGGTGCTCATGCGTCCCCTCGTCCAGCGAGGCCAGCCGTACGAAGAAGAGCTTCGATATCTCGCGTGCGTCGCTGGGAGCTACGTCCCCAGGTTTCGGCACACACGGAAGATCCAGCTCCGCCATGTTCGGGCGCCGTGTTCCAGGCTGTGTGAGTTCGGTCGGGACCGTGCTCGCCGTGGACACTTCGTCCTCCCCTGCTCGTGGTCAGTGCAGGGCGCGTATACCCCGACCTGCGCCGCGCATGCCTGTGAGTACGAGGAGTTGGAGGAAATGCCACGTCCGGCCGCCGCGATGTTCGCGATGACCGGACGTGGGTGATTCGTGCTAGTTCCAGCTGGCGTGCAGCGGCTTGCCCTCGGCGTAACCGGCGGCGCTCTGCACACCGACGACCGCCTTCTCGGCGAACTCCTCGAGCGAGCCCGCACCGGCGTACGTGCACGAGGAGCGGACGCCCGCGATGATCGAGTCGATCAGGTCCTCGACGCCCGGACGGGTCGGGTCGAGGAACATGCGCGAGGTGGAGATGCCCTCCTCGAACAGCGCCTTGCGGGCACGGTCGTAGGACGACTCCTCGCTCGTGCGGTTCTGCACCGCGCGGGCCGAGGCCATGCCGAACGACTCCTTGTAGAAGCGTCCGTCGGCGGACTGCTGAAGGTCGCCCGGCGACTCGTAGGTCCCGGCGAACCAGGAGCCGATCATGACGTTGGACGCGCCCGCGGCCAGCGCCATCGCGACATCACGCGGGTGGCGGACACCGCCGTCGGCCCAGACGTGCTTGCCGTACTTCTTGGCCTCGGCGGCGCATTCGAGGACCGCGGAGAACTGCGGGCGGCCCACACCGGTCATCATCCGGGTGGTGCACATGGCGCCGGGGCCGACACCGACCTTGATGATGTCCGCGCCGGCCTCGATGAGGTCGCGCACACCCTCGGCGGCGACGATGTTGCCCGCGACGATCGGCACGTGCGGGTCGAGCGCACGCACCTGCTTGATCGCGTTGATCATCGACTCCTGGTGGCCGTGCGCGGTGTCGATGACGAGCGTGTCCACGCCCGCGTCGAGCAGCTGCTTGGCCTTGGCCGCGAAGTCGCCGTTGATGCCCACGGCAGCGGCGATGCGCAGCTTGCCGCTGGCGTCGACGGCCGGGGTGTAGAGGGTCGCGCGCAGCGCGCCCTTGCGGGTGAGAATGCCGGCGAGCCGACCGTCCTTGTCCACGGCGGGGGCGTACCGGCGGTTGGCGTGGTCGAGCTTGTTGAACGCGTCGCGCGGGTCGATGTCCGCGTCGAGCAGCAGCAGGTCCCGGGACATGACCTCGGACAGCTGCGTGAAGCGGTCGACGCCGGAGAGGTCCGCGTCGGTGACGACACCGACGGGCCGGTGGTCGGCGTCGACGACGACGCCCGCGTCGTGGGCGCGCTTCGGCAGCAGGGACAGCGCGTCGGCGACGGTCTGGCCGGGGGCGAGCACGATCGGCGTGTCAAGAACGAGATGGCGCGTCTTGACCCAGGAGATGACGTCGGTGACGACGTCGATCGGGATGTCCTGGGGAATGACGACGAGGCCGCCGCGGCGGGCGAGCGTCTCGGCCATCCGGCGTCCCGCGATGGCGGTCATGTTCGCGACGACCAGCGGAATGGTGGTGCCGGAGCCGTCGGGGGAGGACAGGTCGACGCCCTGTCGGGAGCCCACGGCGGAGCGGCTCGGCACCATGAACACGTCGTCGTACGTCAGGTCGTACGGCGGCTTCAGGTCATTGAGGAAACGCACGTGCAGAACATCCCAGTCGATCGGAGTCGGCCCCCGGGCATTTCAGCCGGGGAAATCGCACGTACTTCATTCTCCCACGACCGTGCGAATGCCATGCCCGGGAGAAAACTCCAGCTCACGGGCATGGTCCCCGGCAGATCCTCCAAACAGTTTCCCGACGGGCGTCAGTCGTCCGGGTCCGCCCGGTCCAGCGCGGGGCGCGGTCCCGGGGGCGCCGACAGCAGATGGTCCGCGGCCGCCGTGTCCGTCACCAGGCTGGTGACGAGCCCGGAGCGCAGGACGGCCGCGATCGCCTCCGCCTTGCGCTGGCCGCCCGCGATCGCGACCACCTCGGGGATACGCCGGAGCCGGTCGGCCTCGACCGTGATGCAGCGTTCGCCCAGGTCACGGCCGACCCGGCGGCCCTCGGCGTCGAAGAGGTGCGCGGACATCTCGGCGGCGACGCCGAGCGAGGCGTAGTGCGCGCGCTCCTCGTCGGTGAGCATGTCGTGCACGGTCGAGATACCCGGCTCCCACGAACCGATGGAGACGGCCGCGACGGTGACCTTGTCGAAGTACTCGAAGGCGCGGGCGATGCCGGTCTGGTTGCGCAGCGCCGCGGCGGTTGCCGGGTCCGGCAGCAGCATCGGGGCGTAGATGGGGTGGGCCTCGCCGCCGGAGACCTGCGCGGCGCGGCGCACGGCCTCGACCGAGCCGCGCTCGGCGGTCCCCGCGTCGTACACGCCCGTGAGCTGCACGACCGTGCACGGCGGCAGCCGGTCGAGCGCTGCGGCCATGTGGATGGTGGAGCGGCCCCAGGCCAGCCCCAGCACATCGCCCTCGTTCACCAGCTCGCCGAGGAGGTCGGCGGCGACTTCGCCGAGGTTCTCCGGGTCGGGCGATTCCTCTTCGCCCTCCGCCGGGGATTCGACGACGACCGCGTGCCGCAGTCCGTAGCGGGCGCGGAGCGCGTCGGAGCGCTCGGCGTCCAGCTCTGCGGGGACGCGGATCTCGATCCGTACGAGATCACGTTCGAGTGCGGTCTCCAGGACCCGGGCGACCTTGAAGCGGCTGACGCCGAACTCCTCAGCGATCTGGATCTTGGATTTGCCCTCGAGATAGAAGCGGCGGGCCATGGCCGCCGCCTGCACCAGCTCCGCGGGTCCCATCCGCATGGCTGACCGGCCCGTCGACACCGCGATCTCCTCACTGCTGTACACACTCCGGATCCGTCATCCTGTCAGATCCGCTGGTTCTTGATCAGCCCTGTTGGGTTGAGTTCACTTGCTTGTGGCTCAGTGGTTGCACGCCCATGCGGCCGAGGAGATGGCTTCCTCGGCCTTGGCACGCAGCGAGCGCACGGCCTGCGCCGGGTCCTTGGCCCCGTAGACGGCCGAGCCGGCGACGAACACATCAGCGCCGGCCTCGGCACACCGTTCGATGGTCGCGTCCGATACGCCACCGTCGACCTGGAGCCAGAGCTCAAGGCCGTGCTTGGAGATCAGCTCCCTGGTACGGCGGATCTTGGGCAGCATGATGTCGAGGAATGCCTGGCCGCCGAAGCCCGGCTCCACGGTCATGATCAGCAGCATGTCGAGCTCGGGGAGCAGGTCCTCGTACGGCTCGATGGGCGTGGCGGGCTTGAGCGCCATCGAGGCGCGGGCGCCCTTCGCCCTGATCTCCCGTGCGAGGCGTACGGGCGCGGCCGCCGCCTCGACATGGAAGGTGACGGATCCGGCCCCTGCTTCGACGTACTGCGGAGCCCATCGATCGGGGTCATCGATCATCAGATGGCAGTCCAGCGGGGTGTCCGCAGCCCGGCTGAGAGATTCCACGACCGGCACGCCCAGCGTGAGGTTGGGCACGAAGTGGTTGTCCATGACATCGACATGGAGCCAGTCGGCGCCTTCGACTGCCTTCGCCTCCTCCGCCAGGCGAGAGAAGTCGGCGGAGAGGATACTGGGGCTGATCTGTACGGCCATGGGCCAAGCCTGCCATGTTCCGGGCCTCTTCCCCTCCTCGGTACGACTCCCGGTACGGACCAAAGGCTCCCGGGATCAGCACACTCCGTGCAATCCTGGCGATTCGGCCCACTGCTCAGGGCGATATGGCCCGCCACGAGGGGCAATTGGGGGCGTCATGCCGGACGCGCACAAGGGACAAGAGCGGCCCAAGAAGGGTGTCGCCCACTTTGTCTGCGGTCGGCGCAGCAAATGGGTCGTCGTGGTGCTCTGGCTGGCCGTGATGGTGCTCGCCTTCCCCCTGGCGTCGAAGCTCGGCGACGCCCAGGACAACGACGCCGCGTCCTGGCTGCCCGGCAGTGCCGAATCCACCCAAGTGCTCCAGGAATCCAACGGGTTCAGGCCCGAGGTCATCCCGGCTGTCGTCATCTACGCGCGCGACAGCGGCCTGACCCCGGCCGACCGGCAGACCATCAACGAGGACATCGCGGCGATCAGGCAGCTGCGGGACCACGGCGTACGCGGCAACGAGGTCCGCGGACCGATCCTGGACCGGCCGGTCGACCCGCGGGCCGCCCAGGTCTACGTACCGATCACCATGGACGAGAAGGGCTGGGACCGGATCGCGCCCGCCGTCGACTCCATCCGCGACGAGACGGGCAAGAGCAGCGCCGGACTGAGCGTGCACATCACCGGCCCCGGTGGCACGGCCGCCGACTTCTCCAAGGCCTTCGAGGGCATCGACTCGACCCTGCTGTTCGCGGCGCTCGGCGTCGTGATCGTCATGCTGCTGATCACCTTCCGCAGTCCGACGCTGCTGCTGGTCCCGGTGATCTCGGTGATCGTCGCGCTCTCCGCTGCGCAGGCGCTGATCTATCTCCTGGCCACGCATGCCGATCTGACCGTCAACGGGCAGAGCGCAGGCATCCTGACCGTCCTCGTCTTCGGCGCGGGGACGGACTATGCCCTGTTGCTGGTCGCCCGCTACCGCGAGGAGCTGCGCCGTCACGAGGACCGGCACGAGGCGATGGCTCTGGCGATGCACCGCGCCGGGCCCGCGGTGCTGGCCAGCGGCGCGACCGTGGTGCTCGGCATGCTGGTCCTGCTGTTCGCCGAGATGAATTCCACCAGCGGTCTCGGCCCGGTCGCCGCGATCGGTGTCGCGGTCGCCATGGTGTCCATGCTGACGCTCTTCCCCGCCCTGCTGGTGATCTTCGGCCGCTGGATCTTCTGGCCCGCGATCCCGCACTTGGGCTCGCCCGAGCCCACCGAGCGGGGCTTCTGGGCCCGTACGGGACGGCGTATCGCCGGCCGCCCGCGGGCGACGTGGGGCATCACCGCCGTCATTCTCGCGGCGTTCGCCCTGGGCCTGACCCAGCTGCGGGCCGAGGGCATCAGCAACGCCGACGCCTTCACCGGCAAACCGGATTCGATTGTCGGGCAGACGGTCCAGGCCACGTACTTCCCCGCGGGCAGCGGCGACCCACTGGTGATCATCAGCAATGCGCCACAGGCCCGCCAGGTCGGCGCGACCGTCGCCACGACGCCCGGCGTGGTCCCCCGGTCGATCACAATCCCGCCCGGCACAAAACCGCTGAACGACGGCCGCGTGCTGTTCGAGGCGACCATGACGAATCCCGCCGACAGCCAGGCGGCCAAGGTCACGGTCGACCGAGTACGGGACGCGGTGCACGCTGTCCCGGACGCCGATGCCCAGGTGGGCGGCGGCACGGCAGCCCTGCTGGACGCGGAGAACGCCACCACGCACGACAACTACCTGATCATTCCGCTGGTTCTGGTCGTGGTGCTGCTGGTGCTCATGTTGCTGCTGCGCGCCCTGATCGCCCCGCTGCTGCTGATCGGGACGGTGGTCCTGTCCTTCGCGGCGGCGCTGGGCCTGAGCGCGCTGGCGTTCCTGTACATCTTCGACTACGCCGGTGAGGCGACGGACTTCCCGCTGTTCGTCTTCGTCTTCCTGGTGGCCCTGGGCATCGACTACAACATCTTCCTGACCACCCGTATCCGCGAGGAAGCGCGCCGTCAGGGCACCAGACAGGGTGTGCTGACCGGCCTGGCGACGACGGGCGCGGTCATCACCTCGGCGGGCCTGGTCCTCGCGGGCACCTTCGCCGCGCTGGGCACGCTGCCGATGGTCGCCTTCGCGGAGATCGGCTTCGCGGTGGCGCTCGGCGTGCTGCTGGACACCCTCGTCGTACGGTCCGTGCTGGTCACAGGTCTGTTCCTGGACGTGGGGCCGAAGGTGTGGTGGCCACACCGGCAGGCCCGCGAGGACGAGCCGCGGGTGCCGGAGCGCGTGGTGGCCGGCAGTGGTGCGTCGGGCGGAGGTTCCGCGCCGAGCGGGCCCTCGACCGACGACTGAGCCGTTGCCGGGCTGTCAACGCGGACGCCGCCGGGGCGCGTGCCGAGGGCGTCTGCCGGGGTCCGGCCCGACGCGAACCGGGTCGGAGGTCCTAGCCTGAGGGCATGCGCGGTGAACCGGCCACGCTGTTCCTCGGCGGCGACGTCATGCTCGGCCGTGGTGTCGACCAGATCCTTCCGCACCCCGGTAATCCAGTGCTGCAGGAGACCTGGCTGAAGGACGCCCGCGCCTATGTCGAACTGGCGGAGGCGGCGAACGGCCCGATTCCCCGGCCTGCCGGCTTCGCCTGGCCCTGGGGCGATGCCCTGCGGGTGCTCGACGAGGCCGCACCCGACGCACGGATCCTCAATCTGGAGACCAGCGTCACGCAGAGCGACGAGATCGCACCCGGCAAAGAGGTCCGCTACCGGATGCACCCCGCCAACCTGCCCTGCTTGGCCGCCGCCCGTCCTGACGTCTGCGCACTGGCCAACAACCATGTCCTGGACTACGGCCGCCGCGGGCTGGAAGAGACACTCGACGCCCTGCTCGGCGCCGGGCTGCAGACGGCAGGGGCGGGCCGGAACGCCGTCGAGGCCCGCCGTCCCGCGATCGTCCCCGTCGGCGGCGACATCAGGTTCCTGGTCTTCTCCTTCGGAATGGCATCCAGCGGCATCCCGCGGAACTGGGCCGCCACGGAAGACCGGAGCGGGGTCGACTTCGTGTCCGGACCGTCGCTCACCGCCGCGGCCCAACTGGCCACGCGGGTACGGCAGTCCAAACGACCGGGCGACATCACGGTCGCCTCGATCCACTGGGGTTCCAACTGGGGCTACGACGTCTCGCGCGACCAGATCCGCTTCGCCCACGCGCTCGTCGACGGCGGCGTGGATGTCGTGCACGGGCACTCCTCGCACCATGCCAGGCCGCTTGAGGTGTACGGCGGAAAGCTCATCGCCTACGGCTGCGGCGACCTGATCGACGACTACGAGGGGATCGGCAGCTACAAGCAGTACCGCGACGACCTGCGGCTGCTGTACCTCGTCTCGCTGGCGCCGGGGACCGGCAAGCTCCTCGACGTACGCATCACACCGCTGCAGTCCCGGCGGATGCGGCTGGAGCACGCCTCGGACGAAGACACCCGGTGGCTTCTGGGCCTCCTCGACCGGATCAGCCGCGGCTTCAGCTCACGCATCGAATCCGGGCCGGACGGGACCATCACGGTCCGTCCGGCCCGGGGTGGGGCGATGTGACGCGCCCTCGTCTCAGGCCGTACGACGCAGCAGCGCGAGGTACATCGCGTCCGTGCCGTGCAGATGCGGCCACAGCTGCACATCGGGCCCTTCGCCCAGCGCGGGAACACCCGGCATCAGGGGCCTGGCGTCCAGCAGCTCTGCCTCCGCGGCCTCACCGCCGCGGCCCTTGAGCACGTCATCCACGACCACCCTGGTCTCGGCGAGATGCGGCGAGCAGGTCGCGTACCCGACCACTCCCCCGACCCGTACCGCCTTCAACGCCTCGCGCAGCAGGGCGCGTTGGAGCGGCGCGAAGCCCTCCAGGTCCTCGGGGCGGCGACGCCAGCGGGCCTCGGGGCGGCGACGCAGTGCGCCGAGCCCGGTGCAGGGGACGTCGACGAGTACGCGGTCGAAGGAGCCCTCACGCCACGGCGGGCGCGTGCCGTCGGCAGCGATGACCTGGTAGGGGCCCGGGTTGCCGGCCAGCGCACGCTCGACCAGCCGGGCACGGTGCGGCTGCTTCTCGGATGCAAGCAGCGACGCGCCCCGTTGCGCGGCGAGCGCGGCCAGCAGTGCGGCCTTGCCGCCGGGGCCTGCGCAGCCGTCGAGCCAGCGCTCGTCAGGTCCTTCCAGCGGCGCGTCGGCCAGGGCGATCGCGACGAGCTGACTGCCCTCGTCCTGGACCCCGGCCCGGCCCTCCCGTACGGCCTCGATGGCGCCGGGTTCGCCGCCCTCGGCGAGCCGCACGGCGTACGGCGACCAGCGCCCCGGCTGCCCGGACTCCTCGCCCAGCACATCGAGCAGTTCGTCGGTCGTGGAGCGTCCGGGCCTGGCGACGAGAGTCACCTCGGGCCGCTCGTTGTCGGCCTCCAGCAGGTCCTCGATCCCGGCGCGCCCGCCGCCCAGCGAGTCCCACAGCGCGGAGACGACCCACCGCGGATGCGAGTGCACCACGGCCAGATGGTCCTCGGCGTCATCGTCGTACGGCGGCGCGACCCGCTCCAGCCAGGTGTCCAGGTCGTCCTGCGAGATCTTGCGCAGAACGGCGTTGACGAACTTCGCCCGCCCGTCGCCGAGAACCACCCGTGCCAACTCCACGCTCGCCGAGACCGCCGCGTGCGTGGGGATCCGGGTCCCGAGCAGCTGGTGCGCGCCGAGCGCCAGCACGTCGAGCACCGGCGGGTCGACCTCGCGCAGCGGCCGGTCGATGCACGCCGAGATGATCGCGTCGTACGTGCCCTGGCGGCGCAGCGTCCCGTACACCAGCTCGGTGGCGAGCGCCGCGTCACGCCCGTCGAAGTCGTCTTTCTCGCGGGCCTTCTTCAGCAGGGGCGGCAGGACGAGGTTGGCGTACGCGTCCCTCTCGTCGACGGCCCTGAGCGCCTCATAGGCGAGGATCCGCACGGGATCCTTCTTGGGGCGGCGGTACGGCTTCGGGGGACGGCGATGTGCCTGCTCGTTCAAAGGTGCTCCGCGATTGAAAGGGTCGAACGCTCTCAGCCTACGTCCGCGGCGCCCACTCGCTCGCCCGGGGCAATGCGCACCCCCCGCGCCCAGTCGGCCGCACGCATCGGCTTCTTGCCCTGCGGCTGGACCCAGAGCAGCTCGACGGCGTGCGATCCGGTACCGACGTACACATTGTTCTTGCCTGCCGAGAGCTCGCCGGGCGCGAGGTCCGTACGGTCGGGCACCAGCGCCACCTGGATCAGCTTGAGCCGCTCGCCGCGGAAGACCGTCCACGCGCCGGGCGCGGGGGTGCAGCCGCGGACGAGGCGGTCGACGCGGAGCGCCGGGGCCTTCCAGTCCACATGGGCGTCCTCGACGGTGATCTTCGGCGCGAGCGTGATGCCCTCGGCAGGCTGCGGCACGGCCTTGAGCGTGCCGTCCTCGATGCCGTCCATGGTCGCGGCGAGCAGGCCTGCACCGGCGAAGGCGAGCCGGGTGAGCAGGTCGCCGCTGGTGTCGGTGGACCGTACATGCTCGGTGATCACGCCGTAGACCGGCCCGGAGTCGAGACCCTCCTCGATCAGGAAGGTCGACGCGCCCGTCATCTCGTCCCCGGCGAGGATCGCGTGCTGGACGGGTGCGGCACCGCGCCAGGCGGGCAGCAGCGAGAAGTGCAGATTGACCCAGCCACGTGCGGGCACATCGAGGGCAGCCTTGGGCAGCAACGCGCCGTAGGCGACGACCGGGCAGCAGTCCGGCGCGATCTCGCGCAGCCGCTCCAGGAACGCCTCGTCACGCGGGCTGGCCGGCTTCAGCACCTCGATCCCGGCCTCCTCGGCACGCTGCGCGACCGGGCTGGCCACCAGATGGCGGCCGCGCCCGGCGGGTGCGTCGGGCCGGGTGACGACGGCGGCCACTTCATGCCGGTCGGAGGCGATCAGGGCGTCCAGGGACGGTACGGCGACCTCGGGGGTGCCTGCGAAGACGAGCTTCATCGGTGGCTGACTGCCTCTCAGGCTGGTACGTGCGGACAGCTGCTGCTGCGTGCGGCGCGATTCGGTGCGCTGCGTGCGGTGACGAGCAGCACACCAGTCTATGGGGCCGGGCGGCAGGGGGCGTACGGACGGCCGTGCGCCCCGCGCATATGCGCATACGCCCCCGCACCGTGACCACATCGCCGGGTAGAGCGTTGGTCAAGAGAGATTGACCGAAGCGGGCCGCCCCGGATGCGGCCCGGCCCCTTTTTCAACGCCGGTTCGAGAGGCTTGTCAATGGCCGACCACGCAACCCACGACGCCCAAGCCAGGGCAAGTCTGCACCTGTTGGTGCGGGACATCGAGCGGGTCCGCCGTCAGGTGGACGCATTGCGCACGCTGACCGCCCAGCTGGGCAATGTCTACCGCCCGCGCCGCTCAGGCCCCTCCACGGGCTTCGTCGTCTACGGCAGGGCCCCGGCCCCGACCGTCCGTCTGGCGCAGGAGCTGCGGGACAGCGTCGAGACACTGGTGACCGCGGCGGTGGACTTCGACCGTTCGCTGGGTTTCTCGTGGGACGCGGTGGGCTCGGCTCTCGGGGTCACCAAGCAGGCGGTCCACCGCCGTTACGGCGCGCGGCGGGCCGCCCAGCAGGCGGGCACCGCGGATGTGGACCACGGCGCGGACACGGCGACGACCCGCACACTGCCGGTGGGCCCGAGCCTGCCGGGCGTCCCCGCCGCCCGCGCGATGCCGCCGCAGCCGACGGCCAGCAGCCAATCCCTCCGCGAGGAGGCCCGCCCGAGCGCCTTCCCCGGCCCGCGCAACGGCTGACCTTCCGCCCGGCTGCCCCTGCCCTGACGGGTGGGGGCAGCCGTTTGCTGTACGAGACTCCCGCAGGCGGTCGCGAGGGCGGACCCGTAGGTGGAGGTGTGGGAGGACGCCTGGGCGGCCCCGCACGAGGACGCGCAGGCGGACGCGTGAGCGGTCCCGCAGGCGGTCGCTCGGGGCGCACCCCGCGGCTACGGCCCGCGTCGGCCGCACCCGCCGGCCGCACCCGCGGCGTTCGCGGTCCGCCGACGCGCCCCTCAGCCGATGTCCGGCGGGTCGACCCTGATCCGGACCTGCTCGGTGCCCCCTCGGGCCATCCGGGCGGCCTGCGCCGACTTCAGCGCGGCGGCCAGCGCCGCTCCACTGCCCGGCCGCACCCTCAGCAGCACCCGCTCCCATGCCTCGCCCACCGGGGGATCACCCGGTCTTCGGGGCCTGCCCGGGTCCGTGATCCGCAGCGGAACCGGGCCCAGCACCTCTGTGTCACCCGGTAGTTCGGCACTCGCCACAAACGCGGCGACCGCCTCCGCCCGGCCCGAGACCGCCGCCATCCGCGACACCGGCGGGAACCCGAGCTCTGCCCGCTCGGCCAGCTCGCGCTGTGCGTGCCCGACCGGGTCCCAGCGCACGAGCGCCTGCACAGGACGCAGCGTCGGCTCGGCGACGACCACCACGGTGCCGCCCTCGCCCTGACCGCGTACCAGCGCGGCGGCGTCCATCCAGCGCCGCAGCGCGTCCTCGCCCGCGCGCAGATCGGGCCGCCCCAGCATCGCCCAGCCGTCCAGCAGCAGCGCCGCCGCGTACCCGCCCTCGGCCACGGGCTCCGCGCCGGGCGTGCTCACCACCAGCGCGGGCCGTCCGGGCACGGTGTCCAGCACATGGTCCCGCCCCGACGTGCGGACCTGAACGGCCGGGAAGGCCCGGCCCAGCTCCTCGGCCGTACGCCGAGCACCCACGATCTGGGCGCGCAGTCGATTACTGCCGCACTCGACGCAGTGCCAGTCGGGCGCACCGCGCCCGCACCAGCCGCACTTCAGATCCCGCTCGTCCGGCGCCTCCAGCGGGCCCGAGCAGTGCCGGCACCGGGCGGGCGTACGGCACCGCTCGCAGGCGAGCCTGGGCACATAGCCGCGCCTGGGCACCTGGACCAGCACCGGACCGCTCTTGAGTCCGTCTCGCACGGTCTGCCAGGCCAGACTGGGCAGCCGTGCCGCCCGCGCGGCCCCGTCGCGAGCCAGCTCGCCGTCCCCGACCGTACGCACCAGGGGCGCGGCCTTGCGCACCCGCTCGCGGTCGGCGATCAGCGGCAGCGCCCAGCCGCTCTCCACCAGCTGCGCCGCCTCGACCGTGCAGCTCGTACTGCCCAGCAGGAAGCCGCACGTGTCGTGCTTGGCCCGCAGTTCGAGCACTTCACGCACATGCGGGAACGGTGCGTTCTCGTCGCTGTGGCTGGAGTCGCCGTCGTCCCAGATCGCGACAAGGCCGAGATTCTGTACGGGGGCGAACATCGCGGCCCGGGTCCCGACGACGGCCCGCACCGACCCCCGTCGCACGGCGAGCCACTGCCGGTACCGCTTCTCGGGCCCGGATTCGGCGGTCAGCAGCGCATGCCGACCCTCCCCGAGCAGGGCTGTGAGCGCGGCATCCACCCGCGCGGCCCGCCGCCCGTCGGGCACGACGACCAGCGCGCCCCGCCCCGAGGCGAGTGTCGCCGCGACGGCCCGCGCCAGCTCGTCCGGCCACTGCGGCCCGGGCAACGCGGTCCACACGGCTCGCGGCGCGCCCCCACTCGCAAGCGCCTCCAGGAACGCCGCCCCCCGGCCGTACCTCCCCCAGCTCCCGGCCTCCGGTGCCACGGGCGGCGGCAGCGGCTCCGGGGATGGCTTCGCCTCGGCCCGTCCGTTCCTCGGCGGAACGGCGAGCTGCAGCACATCCGCCAGGCTCCCCGCATACCGATCGGCGACCGCACGCGCGAGGGCAAGCGTCTCCGGGCTGAGCACCGGCTCGGGCGAGACAACATAGGCGAGCGCTGCGAGCGCTCCCGCATAGTCCGTCTCGGCACGCCGCTCGATGAGAAACCCGTCGATCAGCCCGCCCCCTTCGCGCCGCCCCGCCCGAACCCGATGCTCCCCGGCCCCGAAGCGCACGCGCACCCGCACCCCCGGCTGCGCGTCCGCGTCCAACTCCTCGGGCACGGCGTAGTCGAAGTACTGATCGAGATGCAGCACGCCCTTGTTGACCATCACCCGCGCCACGGGCAGCTCCTTGGCCAGCGCGGCCCCCCGCCAGGTCCGCGGTTTGGCCTTGGGCACCTTGGCCTTGCGCACCGTCTCCCGAATGAGCGCAAGCTGCTCGGGCCCGTCGGCGGCGGGCTCTTCGGGCTGCTTGTTGTCGCTGCTCACAGCCAAATTCCTACCAGATGCCACTGACAGCCGAACGGCCCCGGACCTTGTCGGTCCGGGGCCGCCGTGAGCGTGCCGTGCTTACAGACCCGCGGCCTTGCGCAGCGCGTCCACGCGGTCCGTGCGCTCCCATGTGAAGTCCGGCAGCTCGCGGCCGAAGTGGCCGTACGCCGCCGTCTGCGCGTAGATCGGGCGCAGCAGGTCGAGGTCGCGGATGATCGCCGCCGGGCGCAGGTCGAAGACCTCCGCGATGGCCTGCTCGATCTTGTCGACGTCGACCGACGCCGTGCCGAAGGTCTCGACGAAGAGGCCGACCGGCTCGGCCTTGCCGATCGCGTACGCGACCTGGACCTCGCAGCGGGCGGCGAGGCCGGCGGCCACGACGTTCTTCGCGACCCAGCGCATCGCGTACGCCGCCGAGCGGTCCACCTTCGACGGGTCCTTGCCGGAGAAGGCACCGCCGCCGTGGCGGGCCATGCCGCCGTAGGTGTCGATGATGATCTTGCGGCCGGTCAGGCCGGCGTCGCCCATCGGGCCGCCGATCTCGAAGCGGCCGGTCGGGTTGACCAGCAGCCGGTAGCCGTCGGTGTCCAGCTTGATGCCGTCGTCGATGAGCTGCTTGAGCACGTGCTCGACGACGAACTCACGGATGTCGGGCGCGAGCAGCGAGTCCAGGTCGATGTCGGACGCGTGCTGCGAGGAGACGACCACGGTGTCCAGGCGCACGGCCTTGTCGCCGTCGTACTCGATGGTGACCTGGGTCTTGCCGTCGGGGCGCAGGTACGGGATGGTCCCGTTCTTGCGGACCTCGGACAGCCGGCGGGAGAGCCGGTGCGCCAGGTGGATCGGCAGCGGCATCAGCTCGGGGGTCTCGTCGCAGGCGTAGCCGAACATCAGGCCCTGGTCGCCGGCGCCCTGCTTGTCGAGCTCGTCCTCGTCGCCCTCGACCCGCTTCTCGTACGCGGTGTCGACGCCCTGCGCGATGTCCGGCGACTGCGCACCGATGGAGACCGAGACGCCGCAGGACGCGCCGTCGAAGCCCTTCTTCGAGGAGTCGTAGCCGATCTCGAGGATCTTGTTGCGCACCAGCGTGGGGATGTCGGCGTACGCCTTGGTGGTCACCTCGCCGGCGACATGCACCAGACCCGTGGTGATCAAGGTCTCCACGGCGACCCGGGAGGTCGGGTCCTCCCGCAGAAGGGCGTCGAGAATCGTGTCGCTGATTTGGTCAGCGATCTTGTCGGGGTGACCCTCGGTCACGGACTCCGAGGTGAACAGACGACGGGACACAATGCTCCCTGGGGTTGCAGCGGCTGCTGGCTGATCATTGGCGGACCGGCCGGGGGCTGCGCCCCGCGACGTTCCATGACCAGTTTATCTGGCGCCCTCCGCCACCGGTCCACCCGTCTCGCTCCGTGGGAGCTCTTTGACCTGTGCTCGGGCGCAGGACTCTAGAACGATAGACCCCAATCAGGGGTCGATATGCCAGATTTCACCCAGTTTCATCCGGCCGCTGAGGCGAACCCAAGAATTCACCCAAGCCGCGGCACGACCAGGTCCCACACGGTGTCCGCCAGGGACTCCTTGGGCCCGTACGGGACCGGCGTCTCGCCGCCGTCCGCCGCGAGGACGACGGCCTCGTTCTCCTCGGAGCCGAAGGTCTTGCGCTCCCCCACCTCGTTCACCACGAGCAGATCGCAGCCTTTGCGGCGCAGCTTCTCGCGGCCGTTGCTGAGAACGTCGTCCGTCTCGGCGGCGAAGCCGACGATCACCTGGCCGGAACGGGCCCGTTCGGCGGAGATCTCGGCGAGGATGTCGGGGTTGCGGACCAGCCCGATGGGCGCGGGCTCCTGGCCGTCCTTCTTCTTGATCTTGCCCGCGGCGTACGCGGCGGGGCGGAAGTCCGCCACGGCCGCGGCCATCACCACGGCGTCGGCGTCCGACGCGGCCTTCAGCACGGCCTCGCGCAGCTGGACCGCCGTTCCCACATGGACGACGTCGACGCCCGCCGGGTCCGCGATGCCGGTGTTGGCCTCGATGAGCGTGACGCGCGCGCCACGGGCCGCGGCGGTGCGGGCGAGGGCGTACCCCTGCTTGCCCGACGATCGGTTCCCCAGGTAGCGCACCGGGTCCAGCGGCTCGCGCGTGCCGCCCGCGCTGACGACCACATGGCGGCCCGCCAGGTCCGGCGCCGCCACGCCGCGGGCGAGCACCCTGCGGCAGACCTCGAAGATCTCGCCAGGTTCGGGCAGCCGTCCCTTGCCGGTGTCGACGCCGGTGAGCCGGCCGACCGCGGGCTCGATGACCACGGCTCCCCGGCGGCGCAGCGTCTCAACGTTTTCCTGGGTTGCGGGGTGCTCCCACATCTCGGTGTGCATGGCGGGCGCGAAGATCACGGGACAGCGCGCCGTGAGGAGCGTATTGGTGAGCAGGTCGTCGGCGAGGCCGTGCGCCGCCTTGGCGAGCATGTCGGCGGTGGCCGGGGCGACGACGACCAGATCGGCGCCCTGCCCGATCCGTACGTGCGGAACCTCGTGGACGTCGGACCAGACCTCGGTCGACACGGGGTGGCCGGAGAGCGCGGACCAGGTCGCTGCGCCGACGAAGTTCAGCGCAGACCCGGTCGGCACCACGCGTACGTCGTGACCCGACTCCGTCAGCCTCCGCAGCAGCTCGCACGCCTTGTACGCGGCGATGCCTCCGCTGACCCCCAGAACGACCTTCGGCTTGTCCACTGCGTCTCCCCGCACTCGGATGCGTACCCCAATCACACACCACAGGCCCGGCGGACGCGCCGCCGGGCCTGTGGTGAAGAGCGTAAAACGCTACTGAGCCGGGCCCTCAATGGCCTCCGAGGTCAGCAGACCCGCGTTGATCTCACGCAGGGCGATCGAGAGCGGCTTCTCGTGGACGTGGGTGTCCACCAGCGGACCGACGTACTCGAGGAGACCCTCGCCGAGCTGCGAGTAGTACGCGTTGATCTGGCGCGCGCGCTTGGCCGCGTAGATCACAAGGCTGTACTTCGAGTCGGTGGCCTCGAGCAGCTCGTCGATCGGCGGGTTGATGATGCCCTCGGGCGCAGTGATGGAAGAGGACACTCTCTAGCCTTCCGAAGAACTTGCAAAATGATCGGACAAAGATCAAACAACTGCCATCAAGGCTAGCAGCTCACGCGCCACGTCCTCGACGGAGGTATTGACCAGGGTGACATCGAACTCCGACTCGGCGGCCAGCTCTACCTTCGCGACCGCAAGCCGACGCTCGATGACCTCGGGGGACTCGGTTCCGCGGCCGGTGAGCCGACGGACCAGCTCTTCCCAGCTCGGCGGGGCCAGGAAGACAAGCTGCGAATCCGGCATGGATTCCTTGACCTGCCGCGCGCCCTGGAGATCGATCTCCAGCAGCACCGGCTCGCCCGCCTCCAGGCGGTCGAGCACCGCACGGCGCGGCGTGCCGTAGCGATTGCCCGCGAACTCGGCCCATTCCAGCAGCTCGCCATTGGCGATCAGCTTGTCGAATTCCTCGTCGGTGACGAAGAAATACTGAACGCCGTGACGTTCGCCGGGGCGCGGCTTTCTTGTGGTGGCCGACACCGAGAGCCATACCTCGGGGTGGACCTTGCGCATATGGGCGACGACCGTGCTCTTGCCGACCCCGGAGGGGCCGGAGAGCACGGTCAGCCGCGGACGTACCTCTGCTGCCATGCAGCGATTATCCAGGTTCCCGGGAGTGCCCGAGAACGTCAGGCGGCGCCGCCGCCGAACTCGCGCTCAAGAGAGGCGATCTGGTTGGAGCCGAGACCCCGCACACGACGGCTCTCGGAGATGCCGAGCCGCTCCATGAGCTGCTTGGCGCGGACCTTGCCCACGCCCGGCAGGGACTCAAGGAGAGCGGAGACCTTCATCTTGCCGATGACGTCGTTCTCCTGACCCTGCTTGATGACCTCGTGGAGCGAGGCGCCGGAGTGCTTGAGTCGATTCTTGACCTCGGCCCGCTCCCGGCGAGCCGCGGCGGCCTTTTCGAGCGCGGCTGCGCGCTGTTCAGGGGTAAGGGGCGGAAGAGCCACGCCTACGTCACCTCGGATGTCGAACTGTCGGATACGGACCGGTGAGGAACCTAGGCGCGCCTCACCAGGGCGAGCAACGAGCAACGAAGTGCACGTTCGCTCTTCGACGGAGACTAGCGGCCAAGGCCGCTCCAGTCAGCGAGAACAGACGAAAAGTCCTGGTCAGCATCGACCGACCAGGACATTTGCGACATATCGACCAAGTTTTGGGCCAAGATTTCGTCAACGTGGTCGATGCAGCAATTTTCGCGGAGGTGTTCGAGGCCCCCGACAAGGGGCTAAACGCCCGAGACCGCCGCTCGTACCTCGTCCGCGAAGCGCGTCGCCGACTCCCTCAGCGCCGCCACGTCCGGACCGTGGCGCAGAACGCCCCGGCTGACACTCGGTACGACGTTTCCGACCGCCGGGCCGAAGACTCCGGGAAGGTCCGCGGGGGTCGCGCCCTGCGCGCCGATACCGGGTGCCAGAAGCGGCCCGTTGATGTCGAGATTCACGCCCGCGTCGCCCAGCGTCGCGCCGACGACCGCGCCGACCGACCCCATCGGTTCGGCGCCGGCGTTCTCCACCGCCATGTGGTCGAGCATCACCTGCGCCAGCGACCGCCCGTCCGCGGCCGTGGAGCGCTGCACCTCCGCGCCCTCCGGATTCGAGGTGAGAGCCAGCACGAAGACGCCCGCACCCGAGACCGCGGCCGCGTCCAGCGCCGGACGCAGCGAGCCGAAGCCCAGATACGGAGAAACCGTCACCGCGTCCGAGAACAGCGGCGAGTCCTTGTCGAGGTAGGTCGCGGCGTACGCGGCCATCGTCGAGCCGATGTCGCCCCGCTTGGCGTCCATGATCACCAGCGCGCCCGCGGCCCGCGCCTCCTCGACCGCCTTCTCCAGTACGGCAATGCCGCGCGAGCCGAAGCGCTCGAAGAACGCCGACTGCGGCTTCAGGACGGCGACCCGGTCGGCCAGCGCCTCCACCGTCGTACGCGTGAAGCGCTCCAGGCCCGCGATGTCGTCACCCAGGCCCCAGGCGGTCAGCAGCGACGCGTGCGGGTCGATCCCGACGCAGAGCGGGCCGCGGGTGTCCATGGCGTGGCGCAGGCGCGCGCCGAAGGGCGCAGTGGTCTCCAGGGGACTCATGCGGTGGCCTTTCGCGTCTCGGCGCCGACCGCGTCGGCGAGGGTGGCGTACGGGCTGGCTGCCAGGCGGGCGGCCAGGCCCTTGTGGATCGCGCGGGCGTAGAAGGGGCCCTCGTAGATGAAGGCGCTGTAGCCCTGGACGAGCGTGGCGCCCGCCAGGATGCGCTGCCAGGCGTCCTCGGCGTTCTCGATGCCGCCGACGCCCACCAGGGTGATCCGGTCGCCCACGCGCGCGTAGAGGCGGCTCAGGACCTCCAGGGAGCGTTCCTTGACCGGCGCGCCGGACAGTCCGCCGGTCTCCTTCACCAGCGCCGGGTCGGACTTCAGGCCGAGACCCTCGCGGGCGATGGTCGTGTTGGTGGCGATGATGCCGTCCAGGCCCAGTTCGAGGGCGAGGTCGGCGACCGCGTCGACGTCCTCGTCCGCGAGGTCGGGGGCGATCTTGACCAGGAGCGGGACGCGGCGGTCGGTGACCGTGCGGTCGGCGGCCTCGCGAACCGCGGTCAGCAGCGGGCGCAGCGACTCGGTGGCCTGGAGGTTGCGCAGGCCGGGGGTGTTCGGCGAGGAGACGTTCACGACGAGGTAGTCGGCGTGCTCGGCCAGCCGCTCGGTCGACATCACGTAGTCGGCGGCGGCCTCGGCCTCCGGGACGGCCTTCGTCTTGCCGATGTTGACGCCGACGACGGTCTTGAAGACCGGCACGCGCGCGTGGAGGCGCTCCGCGACCGCCGCCGAGCCCTCGTTGTTGAAGCCCATGCGGTTGATCAGCGCGCGGTCCGGTACGAGGCGGAAGAGGCGCTTCTTCGGGTTGCCGGGCTGCGCCTCGCCCGTGACCGTGCCGATCTCGATGTGGTCGAAGCCGAGCATCGACATGCCGTCGATGGCGACGGCGTTCTTGTCGAAGCCGGCGGCGAGGCCGAAGGGGCCGTGCATACGCAGGCCGAATGCCTCGGTACGCAGCTCCTTGTAGCGCGGCGCGAGAGCCGCGGCGACGAACGTACGCAGGACGGGGGTGCGGACCGCGAGGCGGATCCAGCGGAAGGCCAGGTAGTGGGCCTGCTCCGGATCCATGCGCTTGAAGACGAGGTTGAAGAAGAGCTTGTACATGGTGGTGTCCAGGTGTCCTCATGAAGAGGGGGACACCGTTTCCGGTGTCCCCCTCGCCGTTTGCTAGTCGCGGGCCGCGGTCAGGTGTTCCGCGTGTTCCTGGAGTGAACGGACGCCCACATCACCGCGGTTGAGCGCGTCGATGCCCTGGACGGCGGCGGCGAGGGCCTGGACCGTCGTCAGGCACGGCACGGAGCGCGCCACAGCCGCCGTACGGATCTCGTAGCCGTCGAGACGGCCACCCGTTCCGTACGGGGTGTTGACGATGAGGTCGATGTCTCCGTCGTGGATGAGCTGGACGATGGTCCGCTCGCCGTTCGGGCCCTGGCCCTCGCTCTGCTTGCGCACGATGGTGGCGTTGATGCCGTTGCGCTTGAGCACCTCGGCCGTGCCGGAGGTGGCGAGCAGCTCGAAGCCGTGGGCGACCAGCTCACGCGCCGGGAAGATCATCGAGCGCTTGTCGCGGTTGGCGACCGAGATGAACGCGCGGCCCTTGGTCGGCAGCGGTCCGTACGCACCCGCCTGCGACTTGGCGTACGCCGTCCCGAAGACCGAGTCGATGCCCATGACCTCGCCCGTGGAGCGCATCTCCGGGCCGAGGACGGTGTCGACGCCGCGCCCGTGGATGTCGCGGAAGCGCGACCACGGCATCACGGCCTCCTTGACGGAGATCGGCGCGTCCATCGGGAGCGTGCCGCCGTCGCCGTTCGCCGGGAGCAGGCCCTCGGCGCGCAGCTCGGCGATGGTCGCCCCCAGCGAGATACGGGCTGCGGCCTTGGCCAGCGGCACCGCGGTCGCCTTCGAGGTGAAGGGGACGGTCCGCGAGGCACGCGGGTTGGCTTCGAGGACGTAGAGGATGTCGCCCGCCATCGCGAACTGGATGTTGATCAGTCCGCGGACGCCGACGCCCCTCGCGATGGCCTCGGTCGAGGCCCGCAGCCGCTTGATGTCGAAGCCGCCGAGCGTGATCGGGGGCAGCGCGCAGGCCGAGTCGCCGGAGTGGATACCGGCCTCCTCGATGTGCTCCATGACGCCGCCGAGGTAGAGCTCCGTGCCGTCGTAGAGCGCGTCGACGTCGATCTCGATCGCGTCGTCGAGGAAGCGGTCGACCAGGACAGGCCGGGTGGGGCTGATCTCGGTGGACTCGGCGATGTACTTCTCGAGGCGCGACTCGTCGTACACGATCTCCATGCCGCGTCCGCCGAGCACGTACGACGGGCGTACGAGGACCGGGTAGCCGATCTCGTCGGCGATCGCCTTGGCCCCGGCGAAGGTGGTCGCGGTGCCGTGCTTGGGGGCCGGGAGACCGGCGTCGGCGAGCACCTGGCCGAACGCGCCGCGGTCCTCGGCGGCGTGGATGGCCTCGGGCGGGGTGCCCACGACCGGCACGCCGTTGTCCTTGAGCGCCTGTGCGAGACCCAGCGGGGTCTGGCCGCCGAGCTGTACGACCACTCCGGCGATCGGTCCCGCCAGCGACTCGGCGTGGACGATCTCCAGGACGTCCTCCAGCGTGAGCGGCTCGAAGTAGAGCCGGTCGGAGGTGTCGTAGTCGGTGGAGACGGTCTCGGGGTTGCAGTTGACCATCACGGTCTCGTAGCCCGCGTCGCTGAGCGCGAAGGAGGCGTGGACACAGGAGTAGTCGAACTCGATGCCCTGGCCGATGCGGTTCGGGCCCGAGCCGAGGATGATCACGGCGGGCTTCTCGCGCGGCGCGACCTCGCTCTCCTCGTCGTAGGAGGAGTAGAAGTACGGGGTCTTGGCGGCGAATTCGGCGGCGCAGGTGTCGACCGTCTTGTAGACCGGGCGGATGCCCAGCGCGTGCCGGACCTCGCGTACGACGTCCTCGCGCAGCCCGCGGATCTCGGCGATCTGGGCGTCGGAGAAGCCGTGGCGCTTGGCGTCCGCGAGCAGCTCGGGGTAGAGCTTCTCGGCGGCGGCGAGCTCGTCCGCGTGCTCCTTGATCAGGAAGAGCTGGTCCACGAACCACGGGTCGATCTTGGTCGCATCGAAGACCTCTTCGGGCGTGGCGCCCGCGCGGATGGCCTGCATGACGGTGTTGATCCGGCCGTCGGTGGGGACCTTGGCGGTCAGCAGCAGCTCCGGCTTGTCGCCGGGCTCTCCGGTGAAGGAGAACTGCGAGCCCTTCTTCTCCAGCGAGCGCAGCGCCTTTTGCAGCGCCTCGGTGAAGTTCCGGCCGATCGCCATGGCCTCGCCCACCGACTTCATGGTGGTGGTGAGGGTGGCGTCGGCGGAGGGGAACTTCTCGAAGGCGAACCGCGGCACCTTGACCACGACGTAGTCGAGCGTGGGCTCGAAGGACGCCGGGGTCTTCTCGGTGATGTCGTTGGGGATCTCGTCGAGGGTGTAGCCGACGGCGAGCCGGGCGGCGATCTTGGCGATCGGGAAGCCGGTGGCCTTCGACGCGAGCGCGGAGGACCGCGAGACGCGCGGGTTCATCTCGATGACGATGATCCGGCCGTCGTCGGGGTTGACGGCGAACTGGATGTTGCAGCCGCCGGTGTCCACGCCGACCTCGCGGATGATCGCGATGCCGACGTCGCGCAGCCGCTGGTACTCGCGGTCGGTCAGCGTCATCGCGGGGGCGACGGTGATCGAATCGCCGGTGTGCACGCCCATGGGGTCGAAGTTCTCGATGGAGCAGACGACCACGACATTGTCGTGCTTGTCGCGCATCAGCTCCAGCTCGTACTCCTTCCAGCCGAGGATGGACTCCTCGAGGAGCACCTCGGTGGTCGGCGAGAGCGTGAGGCCCTGTCCGGCGATCCGGCGCAGCTCGTCCTCGTTGTGGGCGAAGCCGGATCCGGCACCGCCCATGGTGAAGGAGGGGCGGACGACGACCGGGTAGCCGCCGAGCTCGTCGACGCCCTTGAGGACGTCGTCCATGGAGTGGCAGATGACCGAGCGTGCGGACTCGCCGTGGCCGATCTTGGCCTTGACGGCCTCGACGACACCCTTGAACAGGTCGCGGTCCTCGCCCTTGTTGATCGCCTCGACATTGGCGCCGATGAGCTCGACGCCGTACTTCTCGAGCACACCCTGCTCGTGCATGGAGATCGCGGTGTTGAGCGCGGTCTGGCCGCCGAGGGTGGGCAGCAGCGCGTCGGGGCGCTCCTTGGCGATGATCTTCTCGACGAACTCGGGGGTGATCGGCTCGACGTACGTGGCGTCGGCGATCTCCGGGTCGGTCATGATCGTCGCCGGGTTGGAGTTCACCAGGATGACCCGCAGGCCCTCGGACTTGAGGACACGGCAGGCCTGGGTGCCGGAGTAGTCGAACTCGGCGGCCTGACCGATGACGATCGGGCCGGAGCCGATGACCAGGACGGACTGGATATCGGAGCGCTTAGGCACGCTGGCCCTCCATCAGGGATACGAAGCGGTCGAAGAGGTACGCGGCGTCGTGCGGGCCCGCGGCCGCCTCGGGGTGGTACTGGACGCTGAAGGCCGGCTGGTCGAGCAGTTGGAGGCCCTCGACCACGTTGTCGTTGAGGCAGACGTGGGAGACCTCGGCGCGGCCGTAGGGGGTGTCGGAAACCTTGTCGAGCGGTGCGTCGACGGCGAATCCGTGGTTGTGCGCGGTGACCTCGACCTTGCCGGTCGAGCGGTCCTGCACGGGCTGGTTGATGCCGCGGTGGCCGTACTTCAGCTTGTACGTGCCGAAGCCGAGCGAGCGGCCGAGCAGCTGGTTGCCGAAACAGATGCCGAAGAGTGGGGTCTTGCGCTCCAGGACCGCCTTGACGACGGTCAGATCGGCGGTGGCCGGGTCGCCAGGGCCGTTGGAGAGGAAGACGCCGTCGGGGTTGACCGCGTACACCTGCTCGACCGTGGCGGTGGCGGGCAGGACGTGCACCTCGATGCCGCGCTCGGCCATCCGGTGCGGGGTCATGCCCTTGATGCCGAGGTCGATGGCGGCGACGGTGAACTTCTTGGTGCCGATCGCGGGAACGACGTACGCCTGGGTGGTGGCGACCTCGGCGGAGAGGTTCGCGCCCTTCATCTGCGGGCTGGACTGCACCTTGGCGAGCAGCGTGGCGTCATCCATGACCGCCGCGCCGGAGAAGATGCCGACGCGCATCGCGCCGCGCTCGCGCAGATGGCGGGTGAGCGCACGGGTGTCGATGTCGCTGATGCCGACGACGCCCTGGGCGACGAGCTGCTCGTCGAGGGAGCGCCGGGAGCGCCAGTTGGAGTGCACGCGCGCGGGGTCGCGTACGACATAGCCGGCGACCCAGATCTGCTGGGACTCGTCGTCCTCGTCGTTGACGCCGGTGTTGCCGACGTGCGGGGCGGTCATCACGACGACCTGGCGGTGGTAGGAGGGGTCTGTGAGCGTCTCCTGGTAACCGGTCATGCCGGTGTTGAACACCGCCTCGCCGAAGGTCTCCCCCACGGCCCCGTAGGCACGGCCGCGGAAGGTGCGGCCGTCCTCCAGGACGAGTACGGCGGGAACCTTGGCGGCTCCCCAGGTGGAGGTCGTCATCGTGCGCCTTCCGTCGTGCTGTTCTGGTTCAGGTTGTTGATCGCCTCGACCCACGCGGCGTGCTCGGCCGCATGGTCGGAGCGGAAGCCGGAGTCGATCAGCTTGTCGCCGTGCGCCCAGGTGACGATCAGCAGTCCGCCCTCGGTGAGGACCTTGCCCGCGATGCCCTTGTCGAGCCTGGCCTCGCGCAGTGCTGCCCTGGGGACGAAGAAGTCCTGCGCCCCGGGGCGTACGACGTCCAGGCCCGCGTCGGTGAGCGTGAGCTCGACGCGGCTGCGGGTGCCCAGGCCGTGGGCCACGATCCGGTCCAGCCACTGCCCTGCGGTCGTGGAGCCGTGGTAGCGGCCGCTCATGCTCAGTGTCGCCTCGCCCGGCGCCTCGGGCGCGGTGGGCAGCTCGGGCAGGTCGGACTGGAGGCTGCCACGCCACTTCCACCCCTGGCGCATCAGCCAGTAGACGAACGCGATGAAGAGCAGCAGTCCGACCACCCAGCCGATGCGTCCGGCCCAGTTGGTCACCTCCGCCGACTTCTCGTCGGCGGCCAGGATGATGAGAGTTGTCACGCGAGCTTCCCGTCGACGACCGTGGCACGGCCCCGCAGGAATGTGTGGGTCACGCGACCCGGCAGCTCACGGCCCTCGTAGGGGGTGTTGCGGCTGCGAGAGGCGAAGCCCGCGGGGTCCACGGGTCCACGGTATGTCGGATCGACGAGCGTGAGGTTCGCGGGCTCACCAGCCGAGACGGGGCGGCCGTGGCCATCCAGGCGGCCGATGGCGGCCGGGCGGAAGGACATCCGGTCGGCGACGCCCGCCCAGTCGATCAGGCCGGTGTCGACCATCGTCTGCTGGACGACCGACAGGGCGGTTTCCAGGCCCACCATGCCCATGGCGGCGGCGGCCCACTCGCAGTCCTTGTCCTCGTGCGGGTGCGGGGCGTGGTCGGTGGCGACGCAGTCGATGGTGCCGTCGGCGAGGGCCTCGCGCAGGGCCAGGACGTCGGCCTCGGTGCGCAGCGGCGGGTTCACCTTGTAGACGGGGTTGTACGTGCGCACCAGCTCGTCGGTGAGGAGCAGGTGGTGCGGGGTGACCTCGGCGGTGACGTTCCAGCCCTTGGACTTGGCCCAGCGGACGATCTCGACCGAGCCCGCGGTGGAGAGGTGGCAGATGTGGACGCGCGAGCCGACGTGGGCGGCGAGGAGGACATCGCGGGCGATGATCGACTCCTCGGCGACGGCGGGCCAGCCGCCGAGGCCGAGCTCGGCGGAGACGACGCCCTCGTTCATCTGGGCGCCCTCGGTGAGGCGGGGCTCCTGGGCGTGCTGGGCGACGACGCCGTCGAAGGCCTTCACGTACTCCAGGGCGCGGCGCATGATCACCGCGTCGTCGACGCACTTGCCGTCGTCGGAGAAGACCTTCACGCCCGCGGCGGAGTCGTGCATGGCGCCGAGTTCGGCGAGCTTCTTGCCCTCGAGGCCGACCGTGACGGCGCCGATGGGCTGCACGTCGCAGTAGCCCGACTCCTTGCCGAGCCGCCAGACCTGCTCGACCACACCGGCCGTGTCGGCGACCGGGAAGGTGTTTGCCATGGCGTGGACGGCGGTGAAGCCGCCGACGGCAGCCGCCTTGGTGCCGGTCAGGACGGTCTCCGAGTCCTCGCGGCCGGGCTCGCGCAGATGGGTGTGCAGGTCGACGAGACCGGGCAGCAGGATCTTGCCCTCGGCCTCGACGACCGTCGCGTCAGCGGCTTCGAGCCCGGTGCCGACGGCCGCGATGGTCTCGCCGTCGATCAGGACGTCCTGTGCCTCGCCGCCCAGCACCTTCGCGCCGCGAATAAGGATCTTGCTCATGGTTACTTGGTCTCCTCGGTGCGGGAGTGGGTGGGGCTGACGGCGGGCTCGTTGCCGCCCAGAAGCAGATACAGGACGGCCATACGGGTCGAGACGCCGTTGGCGACCTGCTCGACGGCCGTGCAGCGGTCGGAGTCGGCGACCTCGGCGGTGATCTCCATGCCGCGGTTCATCGGGCCGGGGTGCATGACGATGGCGTGCTCCGGCATCCGCGCCATGCGGTCGCCGTCCAGGCCGTAGCGGCGCGAGTACTCGCGCTCAGTGGGGAAGAAGGCGGCGTTCATCCGCTCGCGCTGCACACGCAGCATCATCACCGCGTCGGACTTCGGCAGCACCTCGTCGAGGTCGTACGACACCTCGCACGGCCAGTTCTCGACGCCGATCGGGACCAGGGTCGGCGGGGCGACCAGGGTGACCTCGGCGCCGAGAGTGTTGAGCAGCAGGACGTTGGAGCGGGCCACCCGGCTGTGCAGGACGTCGCCGACGATCGTGATCCGGCGCCCGTCCAGGCCACGCCCTGTTCCGGCGTCGGCGCCGACCAGGCGGCGGCGCATGGTGAAGGCGTCGAGCAGCGCCTGCGTGGGGTGCTCGTGGGTGCCGTCACCGGCGTTGACGACGGCGCCGTCGATCCAGCCGGAGGTGGCGAGGCGGTACGGGGCTCCGGAGGCGCCGTGCCGGATGACGACGGCGTCCGCGCCCATCGCCTCCAGGGTCAGCGCGGTGTCCTTGAGCGACTCGCCCTTGGAGACCGAGGACCCTTTGGCGGAGAAGTTGATGACATCGGCGGAGAGCCGCTTGGCGGCGGCCTCGAAGGAGATCCGGGTCCGGGTCGAGTCCTCGAAGAAGAGGTTGACGACGGTGCGGCCGCGCAGGGTCGGCAGCTTCTTGATCGGCCTGTCGGCTACCCGGGCCATCTCCTCGGCGGTGTCGAGGATCAGCACGGCGTCGTCGCGGGTGAGGTCGGCGGCCGAGATGAGGTGGCGCTTCATCTGGGTGTGCTCCGTTGTCTGAAGGTCGTGGGTCCGGGGGTGGCCCGGACAAGCACAGCGGCATGCGGGCGCGCAGGTGGCACGTCCGTACGGGACTGGTGGGCGTACGGAGAGGGCGCTACTGCTCGCCGGCCGGGGCGGTCTCGTGCACACCGAGGAGCACGGTGTCGCGACCGTCCTCCTCGGCGAGCTGGACCTTGACCGTCTCCCGCAGCGACGTGGGGAGGTTCTTGCCGACGTAGTCGGCTCGGATCGGGAGTTCGCGGTGGCCGCGGTCGACGAGGACCGCGAGCTGTACCGCGCGGGGGCGGCCGATGTCGCCGAGCGCGTCGAGCGCTGCGCGGATGGTGCGGCCGGAGAAGAGCACGTCGTCGACCAGGACGACCAGCCTGCCGTCGACGCCGTCACCGGGGATGTCGGTGCGGGCCAGCGTGCGGGCGGGCCGCAGACGCAGGTCGTCGCGGTACATGGTGATGTCGAGCGAGCCGACCGGGATCTTGCGGCCGGTGATCTCTTCGAGCTTGTCGGCCAGCCGGCGGGCGAGGTACACACCGCGGGTCGGAATGCCGAGAAGCACCACGTCGTCGGCGCCCTTGGCGCGTTCGACGATCTCGTGGGCGATGCGGGTCAGTACCCGCGCGATGTCGGGGGCCTCGAGAACGGGGCGTGCGGCATCGGAACTGCCTTGCGTGTCCATATGAAACGGACCTCCTTCTCCGCCTCACGGGACGGACGTTAAAGGACGTCGGAATTGCGCCACCCACGGTACCAGGGCCTTGCCGGGCTGCGGGTCCCGGCCCTGCTGAAGACCGGTGTGGACCATTTCGGCTTGACGCATCCAAGTAACGCTGCGTAACCTCACAGTGAGTTACCAGCCGCGCGGCGGAGCCGCACGTTGTCACAGCGTCCGGGGAGCTATATGTCCAGCGAATACGCAAAACAGCTCGGGGCCAAGCTCCGCGCCATCCGCACCCAGCAGGGACTTTCCCTCCACGGCGTGGAAGAGAAGTCCCAGGGCCGCTGGAAGGCCGTAGTGGTCGGTTCGTACGAGCGCGGCGACCGTGCCGTGACCGTACAGCGTCTTGCCGAGCTTGCGGACTTCTACGGCGTCCCGGTGCAGGAGCTGCTTCCCGGCACCACGCCGGGCGGGGCCGCCGAGCCGCCGCCGAAGCTTGTCCTTGACCTGGAGCGGCTGGCCCACGTGCCGCAGGAGAAGGCCGGCCCGCTGCAGCGCTACGCCGCCACGATCCAGTCCCAGCGCGGCGACTACAACGGCAAGGTGCTGTCGATCCGTCAGGACGACCTGCGCACCCTGGCCGTGATCTATGACCAGTCACCGTCGGTCCTGACCGAGCAGCTCATCAGCTGGGGCGTGCTCGACGCGGACGCGCGGCGCGCGGTCACGCACGAAGAGGGCTGACACCGCTTCAGGAGAAACGTCACGTCGGAGGGCGAACCCGTCTTACGGGTTCGCTCGCCGGAGAGGTTGTCGTCCTTCTCGCGCAGCAGCTTCTTGTCGCGTGCGTACCGGTTGACCAGGCCGGTCAGAGCGGCCCGGAAGCCCTCTT
>NZ_JBEXEX010000049.1:0-54553 GCF_040606445.1 Streptomyces sp. NPDC005408
CCGATGTGCTCGCTGCGGGGAATACGAGAGACTCCTCCGCGACGAGCTGAACGCCAAACCGCTGGACCGCGCCACGCCGGGCAGCCTACCCCGGGCGCTCAGGCAGTGCGGTCAGGCGTTGGGGCGCAGGGTCCACACGATGGTCATCTCGCCGGTCACCGCGCCGTCCGCGCGCTGGATGGCGATCTCGACGGGGAACTCCGGACGCTCTCCCGCGTCCAGTTCCGCGACGACGTCCGCGATCGGGCGGCCCAGGGTGGCGGTCGCGGTGACGACGCCCATCGCCAGCTTCTTGTAGCCGATTTCCGCCTTGACGGCGAGCGGTACGGCGCGCGTCATCTGGTCGCCGAAGGCGGCGATGACGATGGCGCCGCTCGCGGTCTCGGCGAGCGTGAACATCGCCCCGGCGTGCGGCCCGCCGACGTGGTTGTGGAAGTCGGACTGGTCCGGCATACGGACGACAGCACGCTCGGCGGTGGTCTCCACGAACTCCAGGTTGAGGGTCCGGGCCATGGGGACTGTGGCGGCGAGCATCTCGCCGACGGACATCTGATCAGCGCTCATGGGACGCGATGTTACCCACGAGTAGCCGACTTGGCCATCCCCTGCGTGGGGGCGGACGTAGCACCTGTGGCGCCGCACCTCTATCGTTACTCGCCATGTGGCCAGGACAGCAGCCGCCCGGGGGCGAGCAGAACCCGCAGGACCAGAACCCGTACCAGCAGCCGGGGTACCAACAGCCGAATCCCTATCAGCAGCCGGGACATCAGCAGCCGGGGTACCAGCAACCTGGTTACCAGCAGCCCAATCCGTACCAGCAGCCGACGGCGCCGCAGTACGCCGTGCCCGGGCAGCCGCCCGGTGCGCCCCAGCCGCCGCAGGACGACAAGAAGAAGACGACCATCGTCGCGATCGTCGCGGCCACGGCGGTCGTGGCGGCCGCGGTCGTCACCGGCGTCATCGTGCTGAAGGACGACGGCAAGGGCACCGGCGACGAGGGCAGCAAGGTCAGCGCCTCGAAGACGCCCGCCACGAAGAAGCCCAGCCAGGCACCCGCGGCGCCGACCGAGAACCCGCGCGGCGGCGAGGACGCCAAGCCGCTCATCGCAGGCTGGAAGGTCGTCACCAACCCCAAGCGCGGTACGCAGTTCGACGTCCCGCCCACCTGGGAGGTCGCCGGCTCCAGCATGAGCACCTTCTTCGAGGACGAGAAGAAGGGTGACGGTTCGCCCGTCGTCGTCATGTCGGCCCCGGCCCACTACAAGTCCAAGTGGTGCACGTTCGACACCGACAAGGACGGCAAGCCCGAGCAGTGGGGCCTGAGCACGACCGGCACCAAGGGCGGCAAGGGCGCGACCGACACAGCCACCGGTGCCTACAACGAGGCGGGCAACTGGGTCTGGGCGGGATACGCGCAGAAGGAGCCCAAGGGCACGGTCAAGATCACCAAGGCCAAGCCGTACACCACCAAGTCCGGGCTCACCGGAAGCGTCGCCACGGCCACCGCTCTCGGCGTCAAGAAGACCAACCAGTGCATGTCCGACGGCAAGTCGATCGCGTTCACCTTCAAGAACAGCAAGGGTGACTTCGCGAGCTGGGTCCTGTACGCCAACACCGGCGTCAAGGACGAGGTCCCGGACGCGACCATCGCGCAGATCCTCAGCACGGTGCGGCTCGCGGGAACGCCCACCGACTAATCCGTTTGGCAATGCGGCCGGGCAGCGGGGATAGTCCCGAGGTGACCTCTCCAGCCACCTCTCCCCGCCGCCTGGCACGCCGCCCGGAATGGGCCGGACGCAACTACACCCTGCTGACCGCCGCCGCGATCGTCACGAGCCTGGGCACCCACGGTGCGATGATCGCGGCGGCGTTCGCGGTTCTGCAGTCCGGCGGGGACGGCGGCGACGTCGGGCTGGTGGTGGCGGCGCGCACCCTCCCCCTCGTCCTGTTTCTGCTGATCGGCGGCGCGATCGCCGACCGGCTGCCGCGGCATCGGGTAATGGTCGCCGCCAATGCGCTCAACTGCGTCTCGCAGGCGGTCTTCGCGGTACTCGTCCTGGCCGGGGATCCGCGGCTGTGGCAGATGATGCTGCTGAGCGCGCTGTGCGGCACCGGCCAGGCGTTCTTCAACCCGGCCGCCGAGGGCATGCTCATGTCCAGCGTCAGTGGCGAACAGGTCAGCCGGGCCTTCGCGCTCTTCCGGATGGCGATGCACGGCGCGGCCATCGGCGGAGCCGCACTCGGCGGCGCGCTGATCGCGGCGGTCGGTCCCGGCTGGGTACTCGCCCTGGACGCCGCGGCCTTCGCAGTCGCGGGTGCGTTGCGTGCCTTCCTCGACGTCGGCCACATCCGCGAACGCGAGCCCGGCGGCGGTCTGCTGTCCGATCTGCGGGAGGGCTGGAAGGAGTTCAGCAGCCGGCCGTGGCTCTGGGGCATCGTCGCCCAGTTCTCGGTGGTCGTCGCTGTCGTCGGCGCGGCCGAGTCGGTCTACGGACCGCTGGTCGCCCGGGACGAGCTGGGCGGCGCGGGCCCCTGGGGCGTGGCGCTCGCCGCGTTCGGTGTGGGCACGATCGGCGGGGCGCTGCTGATGATGCGCTGGAAGCCCCGGCGGATGCTGCTCGCCGGGACGCTGTGCGTCTTCCCGCTGGCCGCGCCGTCGGCCGCGCTCGCCGTACCGCTGCCTGCGGCGGGGCTCGCCGCGGTGATGCTGGTCAGCGGACTGGCGATCGAGGTGTTCGGTGTGGCGTGGATGACGGCCCTGCACCAGGAGATTCCGGAGGACAAGCTCTCCCGGGTCTCGGCGTACGACTGGTTCGGCTCGGTCGCGATGCTTCCGCTGGCCACCGCGCTCGCCGGTCCGGCGGAGGGCCTGTTCGGACGGCGCGAGTCGCTGTGGGGCTGCGCGGCGCTCGTCATTGTGGTCACCGCCGCCGTGCTGCTCGTCCCCGACGTACGGAACCTGACCCGTCGTACGAAGCAGGTGGCGGCGGCCCCGACTGCTGTCTCAGCCGATGCCGCTGTCTCAGCCGATGCTGAAAGCGCCGTCGGGCGGCTCGGGTGACGCCACCGCGTCCACGTCCCGTACCGCCGTCGCGTCCCCGATGAGCCGGGTCAGCGACGGGCCGTGCTCGACTCGCGCCGGGAAGGGATCGGCGGAGGTGCGGCGGGTGAGGGCCGCCGTGTCGATGGGGGTGTGCGAGGCGAGCAGCAGCGCGTTGCCGAAGCGCCGCCCGCGCAGCACGGAGGGTTCGGCGATCAGCGCGAGCTCCCCGAACACCTCCGCGAACGTGGCCAGTTGGGAGCGGAGGAAGGCGAAGGGCGCGCCGTCGGCGAGATTGGCGGCGTAGATCCCGCCGGGCCGCAGGACGCGTTCGGCCGCCCGCGCGTACTCGACCGAGGTGAGATGGGCGGGTACCCGCGAGCCGCCGAAGACGTCCGCGATCAGCAGGTCCACGGAGTCCGCGGGGGCCGCTTCGACCCAGGCGCGGGCGTCTGCTCCGTGCACCTCGATGCCTGATCCCTCGGGCAGCGGCAGCTGCTCGGCGACCAGCGCCAGCAGTCCGCGGTCCGCCTCCACGACGTCCTGGCGCGAGCCCGGCCGGGTCGCTGCCGCATAGCGCGGCAGGGTCAGCGCCCCGCCGCCCAGGTGGAGAAGGTCGAGCGGGACACCTTCGTCCGCGGCGCAGTCGACGACATGGCCGAGGCGCTGCGCGTACTCGAACTCCAGATATGTGGGCGCGTCCAGGTCGACATAGGACTGGGGCGCGCCGTCCACGGTCAGCAGCCAGGCCCGCTCCCGGTCGATGTCGGGCATCAGCTTGGCGGTGCCCCCGTCGACCTGGCGGATGACGGGTATCTGCTCGTTCACCGTCTCATTGTGCCCATACCGCGGCGACCGCCTCGGCGTGCGCGGCGGCCTGGGCCAGCCCGGCGCGGGCGGCGGGGGCCCGCCGGGCGGGGTCGAGAACGTTACGGCCGAATGCCTTCTTCGCTGCGGCGTCCGGGGTGATGACCTCGACCCGGGCTCCCCCGGCCGCGAGCTGTGCCGCCTGGGCCCGGGGCGAGGGGATCGTCTTGGTACCGGAGGCGATCGGCGCGATGACGACCACTCGCTCGTATCCGGCGGCGAGGTGGGCGTTGGCCGTGGTGTGCACTCCCCCGTCGATCCACTTGCGGCCCTCGATGGTGACCGGCGGCCAGACGCCGGGGACCGCGCAACTGGCGGCGACGGCGTCCACGAGCGGAACACCGCTGTCCTTCCCGTAGGCCTTCAACTCGCCCGTCAGCGCGTCGACCGCGGTGACGAGCAGCTGCCGCTCGGGCCATTCGGCCGAAGCAAGCCGCCCGGCGATCACCTTGCGCCGTTGGGCCTCGTCGACGGTGTCGGTGGCGAGTGCCAGCCGGCCGAGCCTGCGTCCGTACTCCTCGGGCGTACGGGACATGGCGATCCCCCGTACATACCTCAGCATCGTCGGGAGACCGAAGCGGGCCGCGATCTCGCCTTCGTGAGCGGCGAGTTGCCTCTGGTACAGCTCGGCGAGGCTCAGCTTCCCGGAGGTGAGCTGGGCGGCGACGACGGCGCCCGCCGAGCTGCCGACGACGAGGGAGGCGGAGGTCAGATCCACTCCCGCTTCGGCGAGTCCGTGCAGGATGCCGATCTCCCAGCCCACCCCGGTGATTCCGCCTGAGCCGAGTACAACTGCCGTGTCAGCCATGGGAATCAGTGTCGCGCATGATTGCGGGCCCGCCTCCCGCGAGGTGCGGGAAGCGGGCCCTGGATCACACCAGCTCGGTCACCGTTCCGGCGCCGACCGTGCGACCGCCCTCCCGGATCGCGAAGCCGAGACCGGGCTCCAGCGGGATGTCACGTCCCAGCTCGACGGTCATGGTGACCGTGTCGCCGGGCCGCGCGACCGCCGCCTCACCGAGGTCGATGTCGCCGACGACGTCCGCGGTGCGGATGTAGAACTGCGGCCGGTAGCCGGTGGAGACCGGAGTAGTACGGCCGCCCTCGCGGCCCGAGAGCACATACACCTGGGCGGTGAAGCGCCTGCTCGGCACGACGCTGCCGGGCGCCGCCACCACATGGCCGCGGCGCACAGCGTCGCGCGCCATGCCACGCAGCAGCAGGGCGACATTGTCACCGGCCTCCGCGGACTCCATCGGCTTGCCGAAGGTCTCCAAGCCGGTGACGACCGTCTCGGTGTCCGCGCCGAGCACCTGCACCCGGTCGCCGACGCGGACGGTGCCGCGCTCGACGGCGCCGGTGACGACCGTGCCGCGCCCGGTGATGGTGAGCACGTTCTCCACCGGGAGCAGGAACGGCGCGTCCGTGTACCTGACGGGCATCGGCACATAGGTGTCGACGGCGTCGAGGAGCGCCTCGATGGCGGCCGCCCAGCGTGGGTCGCCCTCCAGCGCCCTGAGTCCCGAGACGCGCACGACCGGTGCGGCGTCACCGCCGTACCCGTGGGAGGTCAGCAGCTCGCGGACCTCAAGCTCCACCAGGTCGGTGAGCTCGTCGTCGCCCGCGTCCGCCTTGTTGAGGGCGACGACGATGTGGTCGACGCCCACCTGGCGGGCGAGCAGGACGTGCTCGGCGGTCTGCGGCATGACCCCGTCGAGCGCGGAGACGACGAGGATCGCCCCGTCGAGCTGCGCGGCTCCGGTGACCATGTTCTTGACGTAGTCGGCATGGCCCGGCATGTCCACATGCGCGTAATGCCGGGTGTCGGTCTCGTACTCGACGTGCGCGATGTTGATGGTGATGCCGCGCAGCGCCTCCTCGGGCGCCCGGTCGATGCGGTCGAACGAAACGTAGGAGGTACCGCTGCCGGTGCGCTCGCTGAGAACCTTGGTGATGGCTGCGGTGAGAGTGGTCTTGCCGTGGTCGACATGGCCCATGGTGCCGATGTTGAGGTGCGGCTTGGTGCGCACGTATGCCGTCTTGGGCATGGCTGTTGTCCTCGGTTTCCTCGGAACTCGAAGCGTGAATGGGACCCCTGGGCCTTGCCGACCCTCCCCCTGTGGGGTCCGCCGGACGATCCGGGAAGGGTCAGCTTCGGGCGCCGTCGAGGGGCGCTGCGGCAGCGGCGGCTGCGGCCGCTGCGGGGAATGCGGCAGCCTTCGGCGCGTCCGCGACTGCGGACGGCGCTGCGAGGAAGGCGTACCGGAACATGTCGACGATGATCGCTCAGGGCGCTTCGCCGCGTCGAATGGTTTTCCCTGTGCGGGAGTTCAGCAGCTCACAGATTCTTGAGCGCTTCGCGTACGGACAGCGGCGCGAGCCGGTCCCGGTGCCGCTCGACGAACTCGCGTACCGCGTCCGGATCGGACTTGGCGTACTCGCGCAGGCACCAGCCGATCGCCTTGCGGATGAAGAAGTCGGGGTGGTCGGCGCGGCGCAGGCAGTAGGCGAAGAGCCGCCCGGTGTCGGTCGCGTCCTTGTGGCGGAGCTGGTGGAGCAGCGCGGTGCGCGCGACCCACAGATCGTCGTCCTCGATCCAGCTGTCCATGACGGATTTCAGCCTGGGATCGGCGGTCACGAGCGGGCCGACGACGTGTGAGGCGAGCGCGTCGACGGTGTCCCACCAGGAGAGTGTGACGACGAGATGGCGCACGACCGGAAGGAAGCCGGAGGAGCAGCGCTTCACATGGCGGCGCAGATAGTCGACGGCGAAGTAGTGGTATTCGCGCTCGGGCAGCGCCCAGCAGCGCAGGGCGATCGCCGTGCAGTCGGCTTCGTCGGGGGCAGTGGTGCCTTCGAGGACGGTGCGGGAGAGCTCGCGGCGGGCTGCGGTGTACAGCCCGAGGAAGGGCGCGATGCCCTTCATGTACGCGCCGGCTCCCTCGGCCCTGGTCGCGTCGGCGCCGGTGGGATAGACGGCGGTGAGCCGCTGAAGGACGGCGTCGGCGAGCTCGCTGCGCGGGACGGCCGGGGGCTTGACCGGGGTCATGCCGCCCACATTACGGCGATCACACCCAGTTGTCGGTTAGTCTCCCCGGATGCTCGACCCCGTCCCCCGGCCCGCCTCGGGCCTAGCCGTGCGCTGCACCCGGGCGCTGTTCTCGCCGTGGTCGCGGCTGTCGCTGCTCCTGGCGATGCTGGCTGCCGCGGCGGTGATGGTGGTCCTCTACGAGCCGCAGCGGCTGCTCTCGGCAGGCTGGCCGGCGCAGCTGAGCGGAGCGGCGGCGGTGGTGCTGTTCGGTGTCGCGTACGGGGCGTGCACCGCGGCTTTCGTACCGCGGCCGCTGCTCAATCTGGCAGCGGGCGCGCTCTTCGGCTCCCAGGCCGGGTTTGTCTCGGCGCTCGCAGGGACGGTGCTGGGCGCGGGCATCTCCTTCGCCTTGGGGCGTCTCCTCGGCCAGGGTGCGCTGCGGCCGCTGCTGAGGGGCCGCTGGCTGAAGGCGGCCGACACCCAGCTGAGCAGGCACGGCTTCCGCTCGATGCTGGCGCTGCGGCTCTTCCCGGGTGTGCCGTTCGCCGCGGCGAACTACTGCGCCGCCGTCTCACGTATGGGCTATGTGCCTTTTCTGCTGGCGACCGCGCTCGGCTCGGTCCCGAACACGGCGGCCTATGTGGTCGCGGGCAGCCGGGCGGGCTCACCGACGTCCCCCGCCTTTCTGATCGCGATGGGCTTCATCGTGGTGACGGGGATGGCCGCGGCCTGGATCGCCTGGCGCAAGCGGCACCGGCTGCGGGAGGCCCGTCCGGCATACGCCGTCGACGATGCGGCACTGCCCACCCGGCAGGCGCCGGGCGGGAGTTGAGCAAGCCGGGTCGCCCGCTACCTGTGCTGACAGGGGCTGCGACATTCGCCTCGATCCGGGGACGCTACGCTTCCTCAGAACTGGCGCATGATCGGGAACGCGCGCGCCGTCAGACCGTGATCATTTCTTGGGTGGCGTAGTTTTCGATGTCTTGGTTCGAATCATTCATCCTCGGGCTCGTCCAGGGACTGACCGAGTTCCTGCCGATCTCCTCCAGCGCGCATCTGCGGCTCACCGCCGCGTTCGCGGGCTGGAACGACCCGGGCGCCGCCTTCACCGCCATCACCCAGATCGGCACGGAGACGGCCGTCCTCATCTACTTCCGCAAGGACATCGCCCGGATCGTTTCCGCCTGGTTCCGTTCCCTGACAAACAAGGCCCTGCGCAGCGACCACGACGCCCAGATGGGCTGGCTCGTCATCATTGGCTCGATCCCGATCGGTGTGCTCGGTGTCACGTTCAAGGACCAGATCGAGGGCCCCTTCCGTGATCTGCGGCTGATCGCCACCACCCTCATCGTGATGGGCATCGTCCTCGGCATCGCCGACCGCCTGGCCGCACGCGACGAGACGGGCGGCAAGCACCGCGCCATCAAGCAGCGCAAGACGCTGCAGGAGCTGGGCGTCAGGGACGGTCTGATCTACGGCCTCTGCCAGGCCATGGCCCTGATTCCGGGCGTCTCGCGCTCGGGCGCCACCATCAGCGGCGGTCTGCTGATGGGCTACACCCGCGAAGCGGCGGCTCGCTACTCGTTCCTGCTGGCCATCCCTGCCGTGCTCGCCTCGGGCGCCTTCGAGCTCAAGGACGCGAGCCAGGGCGGGCATGTGGACTGGCCGCAGACCGCCTTCGCGACGGTCATCGCCTTCGCGGTGGGCTACGCGGTGATCGCCTGGTTCATGAAGTTCATCACTACGAAGAGCTTCATGCCGTTCGTGATCTACCGCATCGCGCTCGGAATCCTGCTGTTCATCCTGGTCGGGTCGGATGCGCTGAGCCCGCACGCGGGTGAGTCGGCCGGCTGAGGCCCTTTGTCGCGGGGCTGACGGGTGTCCTACCCAGGCCTTAGCCTGTCTGCATGTCCCCCTTGTCCCGCGAGTCAGAAACCGCGATGTCCGCCGCCGAGCTCAATGCCCGGATCCGTGAGCTGTGGGCGGACGGCGAGCTGCCCGACGACCGGCGCCCGGAGTACGAGGCGCTGGTGGTGGAGTGGGCCGCGGCCGCGCTCGTGGACGTACAGCGCGCCGCCTGACCGTCCGGCGGGACGGGGCCGGGAGCGCTCGCAGTGACCGTGCGTCGCAGTGATCGTGCGCTCGGCTAGCCTGAGTGCACAATGAACCGTTTGACCACGTCATGGGGCGGCTTCGAGCTCGCCCGCTTCCCCGAGGACCCGCGCGACACCCTCCGCGCCTGGGACGCCGCCGATGAGTACCTCCTGCGGCAGCTGAAGGGAACCGACGACGCCGAGTCCACGGACCTGAGCGGCACAGTGGTCGTCGTCGGCGACCGCTGGGGCGCCCTCACCACCTCGCTCGCCGGGCACCGTCCCATACAGATCACCGACTCCTTCCTCGGCCAGGAGGCGACCCGGGCGAATCTGGCGCGCAACGGCATCGACGCGGACGCGGTACGCCTCCAGTCGGTCAGGGACATGCCGCCCGAGCGGATCGACGTACTGCTGATCCGGGTGCCCAAGAGCCTCGCGTTGCTGGAGGACCAGTTGCACCGGCTCGCGCCCGCCGTGCACGCGGACACGGTCGTCGTCGGCACCGGGATGGTCAATGAGATCCACACCTCCACGCTGAAGCTGTTCGAGCGGAACCTCGGTCCGACCAGGACCTCGCTCGCGGTGAAGAAGGCGCGGCTCATCTTCTGTACGCCGGACGCGCGTCTCGCGCGCACGCCCAGCCCCTGGCCGCTGCGTTACGCGCTGCCGGACGATGTGGGCGCGCTCGCGGGCCGGACCGTCACCAATCACGCGGGCATCTTCTGCGCCGAGCGCCTCGACATCGGCACACGGTTCTTCCTGCGGAGCCTGCCGGAGCGGCACGGTCCCGACCGGGTCGTCGACCTGGGCTGCGGAAACGGCGTGGTCGGCACGGCCACAGCGCTGGCCAATCCGGAGGCCTCGGTGACCTTCATCGACGAGTCGTTCTCCGCGGTCGCATCGGCCGAGGCGACGTACCGGGAGAACGTCGCATCGGAGGCGAAGGCGGAGTTCCTGGTGGGCGACGGTCTGTCCGGAGTGGCGGACGGGACGGTCGACCTGGTGCTGAACAATCCGCCGTTCCATTCGCACCGGGCGACGACGGACACGGCGGCCCGCCGGATGTTCGGCGGGGCGCGCCGCGTCCTGCGGCCCGGGGGCGAGCTGTGGGTCGTCGGCAACCGCCACCTCGGGTATCACGTGAAGCTGCGCCGCCTCTTCGGCAACTGCGAAGTCGTCGCCAGCGACCCGAAGTTCGTGGTCCTACGGGCCGTCAGGAAGTAGCGGCTCCGGCCATGGCAGACCCGGCAGGGGCGGTCCGGGCCGTGCTCAGCGGCCCAGGCCGTCGGCGCCGTCCTGCCACTGCGCGTACGGGATACGGGAGATCTCGCGTACGCCGCCGAGCGTGCCCCATTCGTCCTTGCCGAGCCGGGTGAGCGGCGCCAGCTTCGTCACCTCGGGGTGGCCGCCCGCCATCACCTCCTGGCTGACCGCCGCATGGACGACGCGGCCGAAGACGACCGTCGAGTCGCCGAGGCGCACGGTGCTGTGCAGTTCGCATTCCAGGGCGACCGGAGAGGCGGCCACGCGCGGAGGCTTCACGCGCAGACTCGTCTCACGGGCGATGCCCACCGCGTCGAACTCACTGATGCCGCGCGGAAAGTCGGTGGCGGTCGCGTTGATCTGCTCGAAGAGCGGCTCAGGCGCGAAGTTGACCACGAAGGCCCCGGTGTCCTCGATATTGCGCAGCGAGTCCTTGCGGCCGACGGAGGTGAACTGCACGACGGGCGGTGACACGCACGAGATCGTGAAGAAGGAGTGCGGGGCGAGATTGTCCGTGCCGTCGGCCGATGTGGTGGAGACCCAGGCGATGGGCCTGGGGACGACGGTGGCGGTCAGCAGCCGGTAGAAGGTGTCGCGGTCGCACTGGGCTGGGTCGTAGTCGATGCGCATGAGGGCAGTATGGCCCGGGACACCGAACCTGCCTCGGGACGCCGAACTGGCGGAGATCGACCGTTTGCCGAACAAGAGCGGGTGAAGAGCAGGTGACTGGCGTGCACAGCTCTTGGCCTTGGGCGCTCACTGCCCGAAACTGACCCGATGACGCAGCGCGTGGATCTCGCGACCGTGATGGACCGGCTGACCATCGATGAATTGATCACCAGTTACGCGGTGGCGGTGGACGATGCGGACTGGGGCGCCTACCGGGCGCTGTTCACCCGCGAGGGGCGCGCGGACTACCGCAGCTCGGGCGGGATCGAGGGTCCGGCCGCCGAGGTCGCCGACTGGATGGCGGAGACCATGCGGCTCTTCCCCGTCCGCCAGCACCTGATCGTCAACCGGCGGCTGCAGATCCAGGACCTCGGCGGCTATCCCGGCGACCGGGCCGAGGTGCAGGCCGACTACGTGAACCCGATGCGGCTGGAGTCGGGCGACGACTTCGTCTCCGGCGGCCGGTACAGCTTCGGCCTGCTGCGTACGGACGCGGGCTGGCGGCTGCGCACGGTGGTGATCCACGAGAAGTGGCGGCGGGCCTCGGGAGAGCTCGGCGGCGCCTGACGCCCCTGGGCGCTCTGGCCCCGCAGATCCCGCACGCGCACACTGAGAGGACAACACTGCTCGCGGTCATTGCGAGGCGGACGAGGAGGCGCTGCATGCGGATTCCGGTCGGCCGGCCTGACGGGGCCCGCGCGAGACAGTTCGCGGCCCATCCGCGCGGGCGTGCCGTCGCCGCCGTGGCGGCCGGTGCGCTGCCCGTGCTCGCCTTTCCCGAGCCCTCGCTGTGGTGGTTCGCATATGTCGCGCTGGTGCCGTGGATGCTGCTGGTCCGGAGCGCGCCGACGGGCCGCAGGGCGGCGGTCGAGGGCTGGCTCGGCGGCCTCGGCTTCATGATCGCCGTGCATCACTGGCTGATCCCGAGCCTGCATGTGTTCATCGTGTTGATAGCCGCGCTCCTGGGGCTGCTGTGGGCGCCCTGGGGGTGGCTGGTGTGGTCGCTGCTGTCGGGTGCGCCCTCGCCCGTGCGTGCTGCCGCTGCGCTCGCGGCAGTGCCTTCGGGCTGGCTGATGATTGAACTGGCCCGGTCCTGGGAGGGTTTGGGCGGCCCCTGGGGGCTGCTCGGGGCGAGCCAGTGGGAAGTCCCCCCAGCCCTGCGGCTCGCTTCGGTGGGCGGCGTCTGGCTGGTGAGCCTGCTGGTGCTGGCGGTGAACACCGCGGTGACGGTGCTGATCGCGGTGCCGAAGGCCCGGACGGCCGCGGTGGGCGGCGGGGTCATCTGCGCGCTCACCACGACCGCGGTCTGGATCTGGCTTCCGCAGCCGGAGCAGACTGGGCGCGCCCGTATCGCCGTCGTACAGCCAGGTGTCGTCGACGGCATCGACAGCGTCGAGCGGCGCTTCGCCCGCAGTGAGGAGCTCACCCGCCAACTGGCCGGTCAGGACGTCGATCTGGTGGTCTGGGGCGAGAGCAGCGTCGGAGCGGATCTGCGCGAGCGCCCCGATCTCGCGGCCCGTATCGCCGTGCTCTCGCGGGCGGTTGGCGCGGAGGTGCTGGTCAATGTCGACGCCCGGAGCAAGGACGGCGAAGGCCGGTCGGGAATCTTCAAGAGCTCGGTCCTGGTGGGCCCGCAAGGTCCGACCGGGGATCGCTATGACAAGATGCGGCTGGTCCCCTTCGGGGAGTACGTACCGGCGCGTGGGCTGCTGGGCTGGGCGACCTCGGTGGGCAAGGCGGCGGGCGAGGACCGGCTGCGCGGCACCCGTCCGGTGGTGATGGTGCTGCCCGGTACAGGTACGGGCGGACTGCGTATTGGCCCCCTGGTCTGCTTCGAGTCGGCGTTCCCCGACATGAGCAGGCGGCTGACCCGGGACGGCGCGCAGCTGCTGGTCGCCCAGTCGGCGACCTCGTCGTTCCAGGGGAGTTGGGCGCCCGAGCAGCATGCCTCGCTGGCGGCGCTCCGGGCGGCGGAGAGCGGCCGGCCCGTCGTGCATGCCACGCTCACCGGCGTCAGCGCGGTGTACGGCCCCGACGGCAGCCGAGTCGGCGGACTGCTCGGCACGGACAGCAGCACCGCCGCCGTCTACGACGTCCCGCTGGCACGCGACACCACGCTCTACGTCAGGTTCGGCGACTGGCCGGTCTACGGAGCGCTCGCGGTCCTTGCCGCGCTCTGCGCCGCCGAGGGAGCGCGCACGCTCAGGAGACCTGCTCCAGGGCTCGCAGCACCACCCGTTCACACAGCTCATGAGTCCGCAGCGCATCATGCGCACTGAGGAACTTCCCGGCGCGTACGGCGTCCACGAATGCCAGTACCGACTGTTCGATACCGCGTTGGCGGGCGACCGGCACCCAGTCGCCCCGGCGCCGCACGGTCGGCTGCCCCTTGTGGTCGACGACCTCCGCGAGATTGCGGACCTCGCGCTTGGTGTCCTGGCCCGACACTTCGAGGATCTCCTCGGTGGAGCCGCTCATCCGGTTCATCGTCCCGATGGCGGTGAAGCCGTCGCCTGACAGTTGCAGCACGACGTGGTGCATCAGACCGCCGACGATCCGGGCCCGTACATCGGTGTGGTCGACCGGTCCGGGGGCCAGGAAGCGCAGGGTGTCGACGACATGGATGAAGTCGTCGAGGACGAGGGTGCGCGGATCCTCGGCGAGGCCGATGCGGTTCTTCTGCATCAGGATCAGTTCGCGCGGGTGCTCCAGGCATTGGGCGTAGCCCGGCGCGAGACGGCGGTTGAAGCCCACGGCCAGGCTGGTGCCGCGCGCCTCGCCGAGGGCCACCAGCCGCTCGGAGTCGGCCAGTTCGTACGCGAGCGGCTTGTCGACATAGGTCGCCACACCCGCTGTGAGTAGCCGGGTCACAATCTCGGCGTGCACGGAAGTGGGGGCGTGTACGAAGGCGGCGTCCAGGCCCTGGGCGAGCAGCGATTCGAGGTCGGTGTGGCAGCGTTCGGCCGGGATGTGATGGGTCTCGGCGATCCGCGCGAGGGTGGCGGGGGTGCGGGTCTGCAGATGCAGTTCGACCCTGGGCAGCGTGGTGAGCACGGGCAGATAGGCCTTCTGCGCAATGTCGCCGAGCCCGATGCAGCCGACCTTCACAGGGGCCTCCCTTGGCGCTGTGCCGGTTGTCCTTCAGTCACGTCGTGTGCTTCGGCAGCATACGTGCGCTGTGGCGGCCGCCAGTCGGCGATGCGTGTCGAAGGTCCGCAGGACGAGGCCCGGTGGCACTGGAGGCCACCCGCCGACCGGAGCTGCGGGAGTTCTACGACGCGGCGGGCAGCCGGTTCCGCGGCCCGCTCAACGCCCTGATGGCGGCGGCCGGCTCGCCGGAGCCGGAGCGCCATGCGCTGTCGCTGGTGGCCTGGTGCGAGGGGCTGATGTTCTCCTGCGACGCGGCCGGGTCGTACCACGCGGGCGTCCCCGACCGGGCGGAGCTGCGCACCGGATTCACCGAGCTGCTGCGCGGACTGCTCGGCGAGTAGGCCCTGGCGGCCGACTGCCCTCGGCGTCACCCGTGCGGGCCATTGTCTGCTGGTACGACGGTGAACGCGCCCCGCGCACAGCAGAGTTGCGCGGGTGCACCGAACAAGAACAACTGTCCTGGCCGGGATGGCCGCCTTGGCCGTGTCCGGCTGTGTCGCGCTGAGCGGGTGCGTGGCTGTGGAGCCGCGGCCCGCGCCACCACCGCCGCCGCCGAACGACCGCCCGGCGCAGGTCGTGGAGCCGCAGATCGTGCAGAGCCCGGCGCGGGAGGTCCTTGAGCCCCCGGCGACACCCACCCCTGCCGCGGCTGGTCCGGGAGAGCGGCCGAGGCCCCGGCCGCCGGAGCCCGGGGCCGCCGAGCCGCCCGCCCGGCCGCACCGAAAGCCCGAGAGACCCGGGCGGCCCGAGAGGCCCGTAAAGCCCGCGGCTCCGGCGCCGGTCGTCCGGCCGGACGTCTGCGCCCTGGGCGAGGGCTACGGCCGCTGGCGCCCCGGCAGCCCCGAGGCCCGGATCTGCCGGGAGGTCCACGGGAATTGAGCCTCATTCCCCCCGCAGCCGGTCCTCCAGCCGCTCGATCGCGGCCCGCACACCGTTGCCGTATCCGTCGTCCCCCAGGGCATCCGTCGCGGCGCGCGCCCGGTCGAGGTGGACCCACGCGGCCTCGGGGCGTTGCAGCTTCACATAGTCGGCGGCGAGGTTGAGATGGAGCGAGGGGTAGAAGGCCCGCACCGCGACCCCCGCCTCGCGCCGGGCCGGCTGCTCCTCGCTCAGCCTTTGCTCGCTCAGCCCTTCCTCGCTCAGCCCCTCCGCCGCGGCCAGCGCCCGGAGATCCCAGGCGAGCTCGTCACCGGGGTCGTCCTGGGTGTCCGCCATGTAGTGCGCCAGGGTGCAGCGATGGAGCGGTTCGCCGGCCTCGCCGATCTCCGACCAGAGGGCGCCGAAGCGATTGCGTGCCTCCTCGCGGTCTCCGCCGTGCAGCAGCATGATCGCCTGCCCGATCCGGGTCATGACGGCGTCGTCCGACGCCTCCTGCTGCTCCATCACTGCGGCCTCCCACGTCCGTGCGGCGATTGCGGCGGCATACGCCGGTCCACGGGGCACGACGCTAGCCGCCGCCCGTGACAATGCCGTTCAGGCTCGGGCACGGGCCCGAGCCTGTCAGCCGGGTGCGCGAACGCTCAGCCGAGGTCCGGGATCCGCCAGTCGATGGGTTCGTGGCCCTGGGCGGCCACCGCCTCGTTGATCTGCGTGAAGGGATGGGAGCCGAAGAACTTCTTCGCCGAGAGCGGCGAGGGGTGGGCGCCCTTCACCACCACATGCCGCGTCTCGTCGATGACGGGCAGCTTCTTCTGTGCGTACGCGCCCCACAGGACGAAGACGGCAGGGTCGGGCCGCGAGGCCACGGCGCTGATCACCGCGTCCGTCACCTTCTCCCATCCCTGGCCCTTGTGGGAGTTGGCTTCGCCCGCCCGCACCGTCAGCACCGCGTTGAGCAGCAGGACACCTTGCTCGGCCCACGGCATCAGATAGCCGTTGTCCGGGATGGGGTGGCCCAGCTCCGCCTGCAACTCCTTGTAGATGTTCCGCAAGGAGGGCGGGGTCTTGACACCCGGCCGCACGGAGAAGCAGAGGCCATGCCCCTGCCCCTCTCCGTGGTACGGGTCCTGGCCGAGAATCAAGACCTTGACCTGGTCGTACGGTGTCGCGTCGAGGGCGGCGAAGACCTCGTCGCGCGGCGGATAGACCGGCCCCTTGGCCCGCTCCTCCTCGACGAACTCGGCGAGCTCCTTGAAGTAGGGCTTCTGCAGCTCTTCGCCGAGGACGCCGCGCCAGGACTCGGGCAGCATGTCGGTGTCGGTCACGTCAACAACCTCCGGAATGGGACCAGTTCTCGACCACAGAACCTACCGGGGGCCACTGACAATGGCGTCTACCAGCTGGCCTTGCGGTAGAGCTCCCACATCTGCATGACCGTCTGCGGGTCGAGCGCGCGCTCACCGCCGCCGATCTCCTCGCTGGAGGCGACGTACAGCTTGCCCTGCCACAGCGGTAGCAGGCGCACATCGTCGACGAGGATCTCCTGCGCCCGCTCGAACTGCTTCGTGACCGCGCCGCGGTTGCTCTCGCGCCGGGACGCGGGCAGCAGCTGGTCGGTGATCTCGGGGCTCTCGTACGGAATGTTGAGCACGTTCTTCTGGCCGACGAACGGCGCTATGAAGTTGTCCGGGTCCGGGAAGTCGGGGAACCATCCGCGGCCGAAGACGGGGTACTCGCCCGCCTTGTAGCCCTTCTGGAAGTCCTTCTCCTGCCTGCCCTGCACCGTGATCTTGAACAGGCCGGTGGCGTCGAGCTGCCGCTTGAGCTCGGCGAACTCGGGGGTGGCGGCGGAGCCGTAGCGGTCGGAGGAGTACCAGAACGTCAGCGGCACCGGCTTGGTGATACCCGCGTCCTTGAGGAGTTCCCGCGCCTTGGCGACATTCGGCTCGCCGTAGCGGTCGAAGAACTCGGTGGTGTGGCCGGAAATGCCCTTGGGGACCATGGAATACAGCGGCTCGGCCGTGCCCTGGTAGACCTTGGCGACCAGCGCGCCGCGGTCGACGATCTGGGCGATCGCGCGGCGTACGGCGAGCTTGCCCGCCATCGGGTCCTTGGAGTTGAAGACCAGGTAGCGGATGTCGGCGCCGACCGTCTCGATGAGCTGGAGGCCCTCGTCCTCCGGCAGCTTCTTCTGCAGCTCGACGACCGCCGGCGCGGTCAGACCGCGGTAGATCGCGTCGACCTTCTTCTTCTTGAGAGCTCCGAACAGCACGTCGGAGTCCTTGAAGTAGCGGATCGTGACGGCCGAGTTCTTGACCTTCGCGAACCCCTCATACTTGGAATTCTTGGTCAGCTCAGCCTTATCGCCCTTGTCATACGAACTCAGGACATACGGCCCCGAACCGGTCAGCCCGCCATCCTCACGGAGCTTGTCCGCCGGGTACTGGTCGGGCGGGACGATGGACATCGCGGGCGTGGCCAGGATGAACGGGAACGTGGCGTCCGGCGTCTTGAGGTGGAACTTCACAATGCGGTCGCCGGCCGCTTCGACCTTGTCCAGGGAGCCGAGCAGACCGCTCGGACCGCCCTTCACATCGATCTTCTGGATCCGGTCGATGGAGTACTTGACCGCCGCGGCGTCCAGTTTGTCGCCGTTGGAGAAGGTCAGCCCCGACTGGAGCTCGCACTCGAAGAGCTTGTTGGTCGAGTCGGAGAAGCGGCACAGCTTCGCGGCGTCGGGCTGCGGCGTGGTACTCCCGGTCGGGAAGCTCACCAGCGTCTGGAAGACATTTCGGAACAACTCCCATGAGCCGTCCCAGGCGGCGGCAGGGTCGAGAGTCGTGGGCTCACTCGTCGTACCGACCGTAATCTTCTGCTCGCCATTGGCGCCCTCACCAGCGAAGACACTGCATCCGGCCAGCAGAGATATGGACGCTAGGGCTGCAGCGGCCTGCAGGCAGGTCCGGTAGAACACGTGCACGCTCCTCGTTCAGCCATGGGTCGGCCGACCATACCGCAGCGCCCCGCCGGGTCAATCTGCTGGCCCGGCAGGGCACTTGACTCATTCAGGAACAAAACGCCTGAGGGCCCTCAGTGCACTCCGGCATTGAGGAAGATACCCCCGTCGACGACCAGCGTCTGCCCCGTGATCCAGTCCGACTGGTCAGAAGTCAAAAATGCTGCCGCTCCGCCGATGTCCTCCGGCACACCGAGGCGCGCGAGGGGGTAGGCCGCGGCCGCCTCGGCCTCCCTGCCCTCGTACAGCGCCTGGGCGAACTTGGTCTTGACCACTGCCGGTGCGATCGCGTTGACCCGGACACCCGGCGCGAACTCGTGCGCCAGCTGCACGGTCAGATTGATCATCGCCGCCTTGCTCATGCCGTAGGAACCGATGAAGGGCGAAGGGGCGAGACCGGCGACGGAGGCGATGTTCACGATCGCACCGCCGTTCTCCTTCTGCCAGGCCTTCCAGGTCTGCTGGGCGAAACCGAGCGCCGAGATCACATTGGTCTCGTACACCTTGCGCGCCACATTCAGGTCGAGCTCGGCCATCGGGGAGTAGACCGGGTTCGTACCGGCGTTGTTGATCAGGAAGTCGACGCGGCCGAAGGCCTCCATCGCGCGCTCCACGGCGGCAGCCTGGTGGGCCTCGTCGTGGGCCTTGCCCGCGATGCCGATCGCACGGTCGGCGCCGAGCTTCTCCACGGCCTCCTTGAGCGCGTCCTCACCACGGCCGGTGATGCACACCCGGTCGCCGCGGGCGACGAGCGCCTCGGCGATGCCGTAGCCGATGCCGCGGCTCGCGCCCGTGATCAGCGCGACCTTTCCGCTGTCCTGTACCTCTGCGGTCATGTCCGTCGTCTCCCGATTCAGTTGAGCGGTCCGCCGGCCACGTACATGACCTGGCCGGAGACGAAGCCGGCCTCGTCGCCCGTGAAGAAGGCGATGGCGTTGGCGATGTCCTCGGGGAACCCGACGCGCGCGACCGGGATCTGCGTGGCGGCAGCGGCCTGGAACTCCTCGAAGCCCATGCCGACGCGGGCGGCCGTCTGGGCCGTCATCTCGGTGACGATGAAGCCGGGGGCGACGGCGTTGGCGGTGATGCCGAACTTGCCGAGCTCCTTGGCGAGGGTCTTGGTGAAGCCCTGCAGACCGGCCTTGACGGCGGAGTAGTTCGCCTGGCCGCGGTTGCCCAGCGCCGAGCTGGAGGAGAGCGAGACGATACGGCCGAATCCGGCGTCCACCATGTGCTTCTGACAGGCCTTGGCCATCAGGAACGCGCCCTTGAGGTGCACGTTCATCACGGTGTCCCAGTCGGACTCGCTCATCTTGAAGAGCAGGTTGTCGCGGAGCACGCCCGCGTTGTTGACGAGGATCGTCGGCGCGCCGAGTTCGGCGGCGACGCGCGCGACGGCGGCCTCCACCTGGGCGCTGTCGGAGACGTCGCAGCCGACGGCGAGGGCCTTGCCTCCGGCCGCGGTGATCTTCTCGACGGTGTCCTTGCAGGCCGCCTCATCGAGGTCGAGTACGGCTACGGCGCGGCCCTCGGCCGCCAGCCGTACCGCGGTGGCTGCGCCAATGCCGCGCGCCGCCCCGGTCACGACCGCGACGCGCTGCTCGGTGGTGGACATGCTGGTTCTCCTCGCCCTTGGATGCGGTTCACCCGGTACGTCCCACGTCCCACGGATGAGCGACCGCTTAGTACCTTCAGCAGACGAGACGCTAGAAGCCCTGGCACCCGGTGTCAACGGCCCACCGGGTGCGCCCCGTCACTCACCGCACGAGCAGGGCGGAACTCACCGCACGAGCAGGGCGGAACTCACCGCACGAGCAGGTCGAGCAGCCGCTCCACCTCGGCCTCCGGATCGGAGGTCAGTCCGGTGTGCACAGGCCCCGGCTGGACGACGGTCGAGCGCGGCGCGATCAGCCAGCGGAAGCGGCGTCCCGCGTCGTCACGTGCCGCCTGGCCTGCGTACTCGCCGCCGCGGCAGACGCCCTCGACGGCTCGCAGGGCGGCCCGCACGCCCGTCACATCGGCGCGCGGGTCGAGCGCCCTGAGTTTCACCTCGTCGAGGTACGTACGGGCGGCGACGAAGGACTTGGCGCGGCAGTAGACCACCACACCGGCGTTGAAGCACTCACCCCGCTCGACCCGCGGCACCACACGCAGCAGCGCGTACTCGAAGACATCGCGCTCGCTCACTCGCCCGCGCCCTTCTTGCTCTTGGTCGGGTGCGGCCAGGGGGTCAGTTGTTCGGTCAGCCAGCCGGGAGCCTGCGAGGGGCGGGGCTTGGAGGGAGCGCTCAGCGTGATCCGCTCATGGATCGTCGCGGCGCGCGGCAGCAGCGTCTCGACATAGGCGCGGCGCAGCGCGTCGGTGGTCTCGAAGCCCGGCTCGTCGACGAGCCATTCGTCCGGGACGTCGGCGGCGACCTCGGTGAGAAGCTCCTCGGTGACCAGCGGCGCGAGTTCGGCGGCGGCCGCGGCGATGTCCGGCTTGAAGGGTGCGAGGACATGGTCGGATGCGTCGTACGGCTTGGCCGCCGATGCCGCGGCACCCGGCCAGTTGTGGTGCCAGATCATAGTGGCGCCGTGGTCGATGAGCCACGGGTCGCCGTGCCAGATCAGCATGTTGGGGTTGCGCCAGGAGCGGTCGACGTTGTTGATCAGCGCGTCGAACCAGACGACCTTGCCGGCCTCGGCCGAGTCCACCTCGTAGGCGAGCGGGTCGAAGCCGAGCGAGCCGGGCAGGAAGTCCATTCCGAGGTTCAGCCCGCCGCTGGCCTTCAGCAGCTCCTGTACCTCCTGATCGGGCTCGCCGAGGCCGATGACGGGGTCGAGCTGGATGGTCACGAGCTCGGGCACCCGCAGGCCGAGCCGCCTGCCGAGCTGTCCGCAGATGACTTCGGCGACCAGGGTCTTGCGGCCCTGTCCGGCGCCGGTGAACTTCATGACGTACGTACCGAGATCGTCGGCCTCGACGATGCCCGGGAGCGAGCCGCCTTCACGCAGGGGCGTGACGTAGCGGGTCGCTGTGACTTCGGAGAGCATTGCCCCACAGTACTTCGGGGCGGCTCGCGTGATCGCTCGGGTTTTCGCTTGTCATGGCCTGCGCCGACATGCCAACGATGCCTCATGGCCGATTACGCGCAAGACCTCATGGATGCCCAGGACTTCCCCCGTCAGTACGCCCGGACCCGGCGTTTCTCGCTCGGTGTCCCCCGTCGTTTCACCGTCTCGCCGGACGGCTCGCGTGTGCTGTTCGTCCGCAGCACGGGTGGCGAGGACGGCGTCAGCAGGCTGTGGCTGTACGAGGACGGACAGGAGCGTGTACTCGCCGATCCCCTCGCTCTGGGTGGCGAGGAGGACGTGCCGGAGGCGGAGAAGGTCCGCCGGGAGCGTGCCAGGGAGACATCGTCGGGCGTGGTCTCGTACGCGACCGACAGCGCGGCCCTGCTCGTGGCCTTCGCGCTGGGCGGTGAGCTGTGGACCGTACGGACGGACGGCGGCCCCCCGCGCAGAATGGCGACGGCGGGCCCGGTGGTCGATCCGCGTCTCGCGCCGGACGGCGAGCGGATCGCGTACGTCACCGGCGGCGCACTCCGTGTCGTACGCACCGACGGGAGCGACGACCGGCTGCTCGCCGCGCCCGAGAGTCCCGAGGTGACCTATGGGCTCTCCGACCATGTGTCGGCGGAGTCGATCGGACGGCCGCGCGGCCACTGGTGGTCGCCGGACGGGGACGCGCTGCTGGTCGCCCGGGTGGACAGCTCCGCGGTGCAGCGCTGGTACATCGCCGACCCCGCGCATCCGACGAAGCCGCCGACGTCGATGCCGTATCCGGCGGCGGGGACGGCGAACGCCGAGGTGACGATGCACATCGTGCGCCTCGGCGGGGCGCGGGTGAGGGTCGAGATCCCTTCAGCGGTGACCGAGGACCACGTCGAGTCGGAATGGACCGACCCCACCTTGGAGTACGTCACGGCGGCGGTGTGGGACAGCCATGGCCCGCTGATCTCCGTGCAGACCCGCGATCAGCGCTCGGTGTACGTCTTGGCCGTGGACCCGGCGACCGGGACGACGGAGATTCTGCGGCACGCGCGTGACGAGGCGTGGCTGTCCCTGATGCCTGGCACTCCCGTGCGCCTCCCGTCGGGCACACCCGTCATCCCGTGGTGCCGCTCCGATACGCAGGGTCTGCGGATCGGGGAGGCCTTCACGCCGGACGGACTTGAGGTCCGTGAAGTCATCGGCACCGTCGGCGAGCGACTCTTCTTCACCGCGAGCGAGGATCCGACCGAGATCCATGTCTGGTCCCACGACCCGGACGCGGGCTTCGTCCGCGTCAGCGAAGGGCCCGGCGTCCACACCGCCGCCGTCGGCGGCGACACCGTCGTCCTGGACAGCGGCACGGACGAGGGGCAGTCGGTGACCGTGCTGCACGGCGGCAAGCCCGTGGGACGCATCGCCGTGCTCGCCGAGGAGCCGCTGGTCACGCCTCGGCCCCGCTTCTTGTCCCTCGGCGAGCGCGAGCTGCGCAGCCAGCTCTTCCTGCCCTCCTGGTACGAGCCCGGCTCCGGCAGGCTGCCGGTGCTCCTCAACCCGTACTCCGGACCCGCCACCCAAATCGTGGTGCGGGCACGCGGCTGGTGGACCGCCGTCTCCCAGTGGTTCGCCGAGCAGGGCTTCGCCGTGCTCGTCACGGACGGCCGCGGCACCCCCGGCCGGGGCCGGGCCTGGGAGAAGGCCATTCACGGCGACCGGCTGACGCCCGTACTGAAGGACCAGATCGACGCGCTGCACGAGGCGGCCGCGCTCCATCCCGATCTGGACCTGGACGCGGTGGCGATCCGCGGCTGGTCCTACGGCGGCTACCTGGCGGCGGGCGCGGTACTGCACCACCCGGAGGTCTTCCACGCGGCGGTCGCGGGCGCCGCCCCCACCGACCGGCGGCTCTACGACACGCACTGGGAGGAGCGCTTTCTCGGCCACCCCGACGTGCTGCCGGAGAACTACGAACGCAGCTCGCTCGTTCCGTACGCACACAAACTGACACGTCCGCTGCTGCTGGTGCACGGTGTCGCCGACGACAACGTGGTCTTCGCGCACATGCTGCGCTTCTCCTCGGCGCTGCTGGCGGCGGGCCGCCCGCACGCGGTTCTGCCGCTCTCGGGAGCCACCCATCTGGTGACTCAGCAGGACCAGGCGAGCAACCTCATGCTGCTCGAAGCGGCCTTTATGAAGAAATCCTTGAATTCCCCGGGTATCTGAACGTGCCGCCCCGCCCACTCGTACAACATCAGGAACCGGCCGCTGTGCGGGCCGGAAGGGACCGTTGAAAGGGAGCCATCATGAGCGGATCGCAGGGGCCGGCGCGGGACATGACACGCCGAACCGTCGTCGCCGCGGTGGGCGGGGCCGGTCTCGCCGTCGCACTGACGGCGTGCGGCAGCTCGGACGACGGCAGTCAGTCGGTGGCCGAGCAGCCGGCGGGCGCAGCGGGCGCCGGCGGTGGCGGCAAGGAGATCGCCAAGATCGCGGACATCCCCGAGGGCGGGGGCAAGGTCATCGGTGATCTGGTCGTCACTCAGCCGAAGCCGGGCGAGTTCAAGGCGTTCTCGTCCAAGTGCACGCACGCGGGTTGCGCGGTGAAGGACATCTCGAACGGCATCATCAAGTGCCCTTGTCACGGCAGCCAGTTCAGCGCGGCGGACGGCAGCGTCACGAAGGGGCCTGCGACTTCGCCGCTGCCGTCTGCGTCGATCACCGTCGACGGCGGTTCGATCAAGCTGGCGTAGCTTTCCCCGCAGCGCGGTGAGGCCGTTTCCAGCAGGACAGAACATCGTCTGTCGTGGTGATCGTGGCGACCAGCGCGAGGGTGTTGCGAACCATCGCGGGGATGTAGTCGGCAGGCACCCCCGCGATGGCGTCCTGCGGAACCACAGCCGTATAGCCCAGGTTGACCGCGTCGAAGACGGCGTTGGGGATGGCGACATTCGCCGAGACCCCGGTGACGACGAGGGTGCGGCAGCCGAGATTGCGCAGCAGCGCGTCGACGTCCGTGCCCGCGATGGGTGACAGGCCGTGCAGCCTCCGTACGACGAGATCCTCGTCCGCGACCTCTATCGGAGGTGCGATACGGACGGCAGTCGTGCCGGAGTGCTGCTGTACGGGCAGCCGTGCCGCGGCGCGGAACAGCCGGGCGTTGTGGTTGGCGCCGCGCCCGTCGGGACGCCGTTCGGCGACCGCGTGCAGTACCTGTACGCCTGTCTCATGGGCCCCGGCGACCAGCCGGGCGACCCGGAGGAGGGCGCCGGACGACCGGGCCTGTGCGGCGAGTTCGGGCAGGGCGCTGTCCTTGCCGACGACACCTTGCTGGCACTCGACGGTGAGCAGCACGGTGGTGGCCGGATCGAGCTGTTCCGCGAGCTGTTCGAAGGACGGCACAGTTCCCCCTCATGCCACTGGGACTGGGCGCGCGACAGTAACGGCCATTGCGCGATGACGGAAGAGCCCCCATGATTTCTGACACACAGTCAGTTCTGTGGTCAGCCACGAGGAGGGGGCCGCGCATGGCCGTCACACAGCGCCGGGGCCGTCGCATCATGATGACGCCCGGCGAGCTGGACGAGTTCCTGGCCGGGCAGCGCACCTGCCGGGTGGCCACCGTATCCGCGGACGGCCGTCCGCATGTCAGCGCCCTGTGGTTCTCCTGGGACGGAACCTCGCTGTGGCTGTACTCCATCACCCGCAGCCGCCGCTGGGCCGAGCTGCGGGCCGATCCGCGGATCGCGGTGGTGATCGACGACGGCGAGGACTACGGCGAACTGCGCGGCGTGGAGCTCTCCGGTACGGCCGTCTTCGTCGGCGAGGCGCCGCGCACCGGTGAACCGTGCCCCGAACTGGACGTACCGGAAAGCCTGTTCGCGCGGAAGAACTTCGGTCTCGACGAGATGCCGCACGACGGCAGGCACGCGTGGCTGCGGCTGACTCCCGACGCGATCGCATCCTGGGACTTCAGAAAACTGTCGGGCCTGTGAGCTGTCGGGGGCCTGTGAGCCGGTGGGGCTGTGAGCCGTCGGGTCCGTGAGCCGTCGGTCCTCCGTGCCGGGGCAGGCGAGCGGTCAGGCCTCTGAGCCGTCCCCACCCGCCCGGCCCGCGGCCTCGCGCAGCGCCGCGACCGCCGCCCTGATCGACGGTCGGCGGTCGGCGTCCGTCCGCCACACCGCGTAGATGTGCCTGAGCATCCGCTGCCTCACAGGCACCAGCCGTACGCCCCCGGGCACCCAGCCCCGCCCCAGTCTCGGCGTCACACACACTCCGAGCCCCGCCTCGATCAGCGCCAGCTGCGTGTGGTGCTCCTCCGCCATGTGCGCGATCCGCGGCTCGAAGCCCTTCGAGCGCAGCGTGAACATCAGCCACTCGTAACAGAATTCGCCCTCCGGCCAGGACACCCACTCGTCCTCGGCGAACTCCTCCAGGTCCACCTCGGTACGCTCCGCCAGCGGATGATCCGCGGGCATGGCGACATCGGGGACGTCGTCGAGCAGATGGGCTTGCGCGAGCCCGCCCGGCATGGGCAGTCGTTTGTTGCTCCAGTCGAGCACCACGGCCAGGTCGAGGTCGCCGCGGACCACCTCCCTGATCGCCTGCTCGGGCTCCAACTCGCGTGAGCGGACCCGCAGTTCGGGGTGGGCCGTGCGCAGCGAGGTCAGGGCCGCAGGGAAGAGCCCGCGGGCGGCCGTCGGAAACGCCCCGATCCTGACCTCGCCCACGACCTGTCCGCGCTGCGCCTCGATGTCGGACTGGGCGAGCTCGACCTGCGACAGGATGCGCGCTGCATGGTCGGCGAGCAGCTGACCGGCGTCGGTGAGCCGGACTCCGCGTCCGTTCTTCGCCAGCAGCTGCTGCCCCACCTCCCGCTCCAGCTTCGCCATCTGCTGGGAGACGGCCGAGGTCGTCACATGCAGCCCGTCGGCGGCTCCGCTGACCGAGCCGTGGCGGGCCAGGGCATCGAGGGTCCGCAGGCGCTCCAGATTCAACATGTAAGCAATACTAAGCGAACGCAGCAAATAATTCTCGCTTGTCCTACGAGATCGGGGAGGGGATCGTAGACGTCATGAGCACCGCAGTCCCCTCCAGAACGTCTTCGGCAGCCACCTCCAGGACCACGTCCGCGCCCACCCCCGCCCCGACCGGCTCCGTACGCCGCCGCCTCGACTGGCGTATCCGGTTCGCGGTGCTCTCCACCGTCTGGGGCTTCAGCTTTCTTCTCATCAAGGTCGGCACCGGCGCGTACGCCCCCTTTCAAGTGACCTTCGGCCGGCTCTTCTTCGGTACGGCGGTGCTGGCCGTCGCAATGACGGTCCGGCGTGACCGGCTGCCGCGCGGAATCCGCACCTGGATGCACCTCGCCGTGGCCGCCTTCCTCCTCAACGCCCTGCCGTTCTCGCTCTTCGCCTACTCCGAGCTGACGATCCCTTCGACCCTCGCCGGAATCTGCAACGCCACGTCGCCGCTGTGGGGCATGGCCCTGTCGATGGTCGCCCTCTCCGAGGACCGCCCCACCCGCCGCCGGGTCGCCGGGCTCGGTACCGGTTTTCTCGGTGTGCTCACGGTGCTCGGCGCCTGGCAGGGCTTCTCGGGGCTCGACTTCGGCGGCACGGCGATGGCGCTGCTCGCCTCGCTGAGCTATCCGGTCGGCTGGATCTACGTCCGCCGCACACTGGCCGGCAGCAGCCACTCACATCTCTCGCTGACCGGCGCACAGCTGCTGCTCGCGACGGTTCAACTCGCCGTGGTCACACCCCTGTTCACCACGCTGCCGACCTCCTTCCCGCTCGTCCCGCTGCTGGCGGTGATCGCGCTCGGCGCCCTGGGGACCGGCTTCGCACTGCTCATGCAGTACGGCCTGGTCGCGGAGGTCGGACCGACGACCGCGCAGATGGTCACGTACTTCATTCCGGTCATCGCCACCGCCGCGGGTGTCGCCGTACTGAACGAGCAGCTCGGCTGGAACACCCCGGTCGGCGCACTGATCGTCCTTGCGGGCGCGGCACTGACGCAGAGCAGGCCGAAGGCGCCCGCTGCTCAGCCGTAGCTGCGCGCGGGTGCCGGGCCGGCGGCCGCCGCGACCGCGTCGGCGACCGGACCGATCTCGTTCATCGCCAGGCCCGAGACGGTGAGCCGCACGGCGGGCGGCGATGACATCCGGAAGCGCGCCCCGGGCGCGACCGCCCAGCCCGCGTGCAGCAGCCGGGCCACCGCTCCGGTCTCGTCGGGGACGGGCACCCAGACATTCATGCCGCTGCGGCCGTAGGCCTCGATACCGCGCTCCGCCAGGGCCTGTACGAGCGCGTCACGCCGCTGCCCGTACGAGCGCGCGACCTCAAGGGGATCGATCGCGCCGGACGTCCACAGCTGGACGACCGCGCGCTGCAGCAGCCTGCTGACCCAGCCGGGGCCGAGCCCTTGGCGGCCCATCACCCGGTCGACGGTGACGGCGTCGCCGGTGAGCACGGCGACGCGCAGATCCGGGCCGTACGCCTTGGCCGTGGAGCGTACGAGCGCCCAGCTGTCCGTCTCCCCCGCGAGGGGGTACAGCGGGAGGTCGACGATCGCGTGCCCGTGGTCGTCCTCGATGAGCAGCGTGCGGGGGAACTGTGCGAGTACGGCACGCAGTTCACGCGCGCGTGCCTTGCTCACGGCGGCACCGGTGGGGTTCTGGGCGCGGTCGGTGACGATCAGGGCCCTGGCTCCGCCGGCGAGCGCCTTGCGGACCTCGCCCGGCAGCGGCCCGTCGTCGTCGAGCGCCACCGGCACGGGCCTCAGCCCCATGGCCGAGACCAGATCCAGCAGGCTTCCCCAGCCGGGGTCCTCGACGGCGACGGCGTCACCGGGCTTGAGGTGGGCGGCGAGTACGCGCTCGATGGCGTCCAGCGACCCCGACGTGACGGCGACCGGCCCGTCGGGCACCCCGTCGGCGTCCATCGCGGCGCGGGCGAGACGCCCGAACTCCGCGTCGACGGGGGCCTGCCCGTACAGACCGGGCTCCTGCGCATTGCGCTGCGCCGCGGCGGCGAGCGCGTCGTGCAGCGGCGGCAGCAGCGCCGGGTCCGGGTTCCCCTCGCCGAGGTCCCGCACGCCGGGAGGCGCGGCGACCCCGATACTCCCGCGTGCCGTACTGGCCGGGCGCGGGCGCACCCTGCTGCCCTTGCGTCCGGCGGTCTCGATCACCCCGCGCTCGCGCAGCGTCCGGTATGCGGACGCGACGGTATTCGGGTTGACGCCGAGATCGGTCGCCAACTCCCGCATGGGCGGCAGCAGTTGCCCCGGTTCCAGGTCACCCGCGCCGACCGCGCGCTCGACGCTGGCGGCAATCTCCGATGCGCGACGTCCTACGATCCGATACTCTCCTAGCACAAACGTGATTATGCACTAGTGCAATGGAGTACGCAATGCCGGACGCATACGAGCCGACCGAACGCACCGTCCCGACGCGCGCCCGGGAGCGCGCGGCGTACGACAGCGAGCAGGTCCACTCGATACTCGACGAGGCTTACGTCTGCCACCTCGGTTTCGTCCGTGACGGCGCACCGGTCGTCCTGCCCACGCTGTATGCGCGCGTCGACAATCACCTGTACGTCCACGGCTCGACGGGCTCACGCCCCCTGCACATGGCGGGCGAGCCGGACCCCGGCCTCGCCGTATGCCTGACGGTCACGCATGTCGACGGCCTGGTCCTGGCCCGTTCGGCCTTCCACCACTCCATCAACTATCGCTCGGTCGTGGTCCACGGCACGGCCCACCAGGTGACGGACCTCGAAGAGAAGCGCACGGCCCTGGACGCCCTGGTGGACCACGTGGTCCCGGGCCGCTCGCTCGACTCCCGCCCGGCCAACGCCAAGGAGCTGGCGGCGACGGCGGTCCTGCGCCTGGACCTGACGGAAGTCTCGGCGAAGTTGCGCACGGGCGGCCCGAACGACGACCCGGAGGACGCGACGCTGCCGTACTGGACGGGAGTGGTCCCCGTGATCACCCGCCAGGGGACCCCGATCCCGGCGCCGGACCTGGACGAGTCGATCGGCGTACCGGCCTATCTGGCGCAGAGCTGACCTCTCGGTGGGGGCCGCCCCCGCCGCGTGCGCCCCCACCCCGCACCCCCTACCGCCGCCCGACCCGCGTCTCCGCCACCGCCAGCCCCGCCACCGCCGACAGCAGCAGCAACGTCCCCGTCACCGTCGCCCACGTCAGCCGCTCATCCAGCACCGTCACCGCGATCACCGCCGCGCTCACCGGCTCCAGCAGCATGATCACCGAGACCGTCGCGGCCCGTACCACCGCCGCACCGGCGAAGTAGAGGGCGTACGCAAGCGCCGTCGGCACAGCCGCCACATAGGCCAACAGCCAGACCACACGCCCCAGTTCCTCGGTGTGCGGCAGCAGCCCCTCCCCCAGCGCCATCGGCAGCAGCCCCACCGCCCCGATCGCGAACGCCCACGCCGTCGTGGACAGCGAGTCGCCACCTCCCCCGTCTCGCCCGAGCCACCGCGTCAGCAGGGTGATCGCCGCGTACCCGGCGGCGGAGAGCACAGCGAGGGCAACGCCCACCGGCCGCACCGTCCCGCCCTCGCCGCCGAGCACCAGCACGGACAGACCGGCCAGCGCCCCAGTGACGGCCATGACACCGCCCCGCCCGAGCCGCTCGCCCATCGTGAGCCGCGCGCCCACCGCGATCAGAACGGGACCCGCGCCCAGAGTGACGACGGTGCCGACAGCGAGCCCGGTCGCCTGGACGGCCGCGAAGTAGGCGCTCTGGAAGAGGGTGAGCCCGATGCCCGTGGCCAGAATCCGCAGCAGCCGGCGACGCCGCGGCTCGACGAGTCCCGCGCCCCAGGCCGTGCGCCTCGTAAGACGCTGATGCCGGGCACGCAGCGCCAGCGCACCCAGCAACAGCACCAAACCGCCCGCGCAGCGCCAGAACGACAGCGCCAGAGGACCGAGATCACTCACCTGGAAGACCAGCGAGGCGGCCGCGCCCGCGGTCCCCCAGGCGACCCCGGCAAAGATCAGATAGAGGAGGCTGCGCCCGACGGGCAGGGACGTCGGCACAGGTCCTGCGCCCGGCCCCGGCACATGCGCGGGCACGCCGACAGAAGGAGTTGAGGAAACTTTCGACACGTGACTTCTCCGTGTGAAGAACGGGATGGGTGGTCGCTCGGCTCCGTCACGCGGGCAGCGACGAACCGCTCGGGGACACCCCGAGCCCGGTCTTCGTCAACGGCTGGCCGCCCGCGCTAAGCGGCAGGCGGCGGAAGTACGGTCAAATGCATGATCGCCACCCTAGTTCGCGGCCGGTCCGGCCGACAACTCCCCCTCGGGCACGACACCCTCGTTCACGGCACCCTCGGCCACGGCGCCATCAGCCGCGCCCGCATCCCGCACGAGCCCGACGTCGACCGGCCCACCACCGGCAACCGGCCCCGACGGCGCCTTCGGTGCCTGTGACTGGGCGATGAACGCCCCGACCAGCACCACCGCACCGCCGATGATCTGCGGCGCCGACAGATGCTCGCCCAGCAGCACCCACGCCAGCACGGTCGCGATGACCGCCTCCAGGCACGCCACCACACCCGCCACCTGCGGCGAGAGCTTGCGCACCGAGACGACCCCGGTGACGTACGCGAGCACCGTGGCGATCAGCACGATCCAGCCGAGCAGCAGCGCCGCCGGCACCTGCGTCCCGCCCATGTCCGCGCTCCCGCCGAGCAGCGAGAAGTCCATCCCCCACGGCCGCGCGACCAGCGTCAGCACCGCCGCACCGATGAGCAGTCCGTATGCGATGACGCCCAGCGGGTCCGCAGCGTCCTCCCCGTCACCGCCGTGGTCCGACAGGACGAAGTAGCCGACCTGGCAGCACGCCGCGGCCAGCGCGAGCAGCAGACCGATCACGTCGAAGCCGACCCCCGACCACACTTCGACGACACACGCGAGACCGGCGGCGGCGAGGACCACGCCGACCGCCGCGGCCCGGGTGACCGGCCTGCGCTGAACGAAGCGCACCCAGCCGAGTACCAGCGCGGGCGCGAGATATTCGATGAGGAGCGCGACGCCGACCGGGATACGGGAAATCGCCGCGAAGTAGCAGGCCTGCACGCCCGCGACGGCGAGCAGCCCGAAGCCGACGAGCAGCGCGGGCCTGCGCAGCACGAGGTCCCGGTGGCGCCAGGCCACCGGCAGCATGACGAGCGCGGATCCGGCCACGCGCAGCCACACCACATGCAGCGGGTCGAGACCCGCTTCGATCAGCGGCTTGGCCGCGACCCCCGATCCACCGAACGCGAACGCCGAGCCCAGGGCGAGTCCCAGGCCGGCGTTCCTTCTCTGAGACGCCTGCATCGGCACATCATGACAGCGCACGACAGTACCGTCATCCCCGTGACACATGTCGAGACGTCACTCCCGGGCAGCCACCCTCCACGGCTGGGGGAACCCCGCCCACGGCGCCGCCGCCCGGCCGTCAGCCGGCCGCTATCCGCCCGCTCAGCACTTGCGCGTCCACCCCCGCCCGCCGCAGCACCTCCACGGCCCGGCACTCCGGATCCGCAGCGATACAGGCAAGCAGATCGACTGCCCCGGCCCGCGCTTCTCCGCGCAGCCCGGCCCGCTCCAGCGCGCCTTCCATCGCCGCGGCCACCGACGGCGACCACCCCGACATCTCGCCGTCCGTCTCGCGTACGGCGGGAATCGTGCCGGAGTCCTCCACCGAGCCCTGCCACCGCAGCCCGTATCCGATGCTGCGCTGCACGAGATAGCCGAGTACGCGCGCGACCTGCGGCCCGTCGCCGAGCGCCGTACGCACCTCGGCGTTCGACTCGATCAGCGAGTGCAGCAGATGCGCCGTGTCAACCTGACGGTCGCCGTCGCGCAGCGCCCTTCGACGCGCACCCGCGACCACCGATGCCAGCTCCACGGTGAGCCGGGCGTCGATTTCCGTACGGGTGGCGGCGGGCTGCTGAGGCACCCGCGGCATGGGGCTTTGCACATCTCCCACCCCATCAGCTCCCGGAGGCCCGAGCGTCCCCGCGGGGGCCCATTTGCACATCCCACGGAGGTTGGGCACGCACGACCGGTTCCTCGTCCTTACGGATGAGATCGCGACACTTCTCCCCCAAGGGCGCGCGCCGCCTTGCCATGCGCCCCTTGAGCAACCGCGCTACGCCGGGCGCGCGTCCCCCCGGGCATGTTCTGGATGGTCGCTCTGCTCGCGCTCGACGGGCGGCAGTACGTCTACCGGGTGTACGCCCCGGCCTGCGCGCTGCCCGCCGATGTGTTCTGGGCGGCCTTCCACTGCCATGACGAGGGACCCCACCCCCGCGCGTCCGACTGGTTCGACTCCGCGCAGATATGGCGGTTTCACCTGGCCGAACAGATCTGACCTGGATCTGACTGTTCATCAGTATTGAATGTTCCGGCAGGTCCGGCTACGTTCCGCGACACCGTAACCCGACATGGAGGGGTGGTCGTATGGCCGAAGTCAGTGCCGAAGCCCGGATCGAGGCGCCGGCCGAGAAGGTCTGGGCGCAGCTGACGGACTTCACCAGTTACGGCCAGTGGAACGCCACCCACACCAGCTTCCCCAATGGCGGACCGGAGACGCTGGAACTGGGAGCCACCTACGACGAGAACATGAAGCTCATGGGATTCCCGGCCGAAGTCGCCTGGACCGTGGACGAGTTCGAGACCGGCCGGGTGCTGGGGATCAAGGGCAAGGGCCCGATGGGCGTCAGCGTCGCAAACCGCTACACGCTCACGCCGGACGGGGACGCCACACAGGTGCGCATCGACGGCGAGTTCACCGGCGCCGCCGTCTCACTGATGGCGGGCAAACTGAAGGACTCGGCGACCGCCGCGCTGAACGAGTCGCTGCGCAAACTGGGCGGACTCGTCACCTGACACCCTGCAGCTCGGAACGAAAAGGGCCCCGCGCTCGCGCACGGGGCCCTTTTCTCGCCATGAGTCAGTGCTCGTCGGCGAGGATCAGATAGAGCTTCTTACGGGCTTCATTGATGACGGCGACGGCCTTCTGCCGCTGCTCGGTGCTGCCGGTCTTCCAGACCTGGCCGAACGCCTCCATCAGACCGAACCCGGCCTGACGGATCTCGTTGACCGTGTCCCAGTCGACCCCGCGCCCGGCCTCTTCCCACGGGGCGTCCGGCCCCGATTCGGCCTCGGTACGCCCGGCGTCGGTGAGCGTGAACAGCTTCTTGCCGCCCTCGGTCTCATTGGTGATCAGGCCTTCGTCCTCGAGCATCTGGAGCGTCGGGTAGACCGAGCCCGGACTGGGCCGCCAGGCCCCTCCGCTGCGCTCGCCGATCTCCTGGATCATCTCGTAACCGTGCATCGGCCGGTCCTTCAGCAGCGCCAGGATCGAGGCACGTACGTCTCCGCGCCGCGCCCTTCCCCGACCACCGCCACGACCGCGCCCGCCCCCGAAGGGTCCGCCGAACGGCGGCCCGAACGGACCGAATGCCGCGCGCCGCCCCTCGAAGTCGCCCCGACCCTGATGGCCGGGCCCGCAGTGCCCATGACCGTGACCCTGTTCGTGTCCCTGTCCATGTGAACGCATCGCTACGCTCCTTCCATCGTTGATCTGTCGCGATGCGTCAACGATATATCGGAATGTGTCGGCTGGCAACACTCATTCGGTCCAGCAACCCCGAATTGGCCTTGGCCTGCGGCTTTGCTGCGCCACTACGGTCAGGTCATGCGGATGCGAATCGTCGACGCCTTCACCGACCGTCCCTTCGCCGGCAACCCCGCCGGAGTCCTCCTGCTGGACTCCGACCGATTCCCCGAGGACTCCTGGCTCCAGCACGTGGCCAGGGAGGTGAACCACGCGGAGACCGCCTTCGCCCATCCGCTCCCGGCGGGCGGCGAGGCCGACTGGGCGCTGCGCTGGTTCACGCCGGCCACCGAGGTCGACATGTGCGGCCACGCCACGCTGGCCACCGCCCACGTCCTGCACACCACCGGTACGGCGACCGGCACGGTGCGCTTCGCAGCACGCTGCGGCGTCCTTTCCGCCACCGCCGACGAGAGCGGCACCATCACCCTCGACTTCCCCACCGCCCCGCTCGCCCAGGTGGAGATCCCGGACGGAGTCGCCGAGGCACTCGGCGCCGAAGTGCTCTCGGCACACGACACCGGCCCGCACATCGGCGATCTGCTCGTCGAACTCGCCGACGAGAACGCCGTACGCTCCCTGGCTCCGGACATCCGCGCACTCGTCGCCCACTCCGAACGCGGCATCGTCGCGACGGCAGCCGCCGAGGACCCTGCGAACGGCTACGACTTCGTGTCGCGCTGCTTCTTCCCGCGCGTCGGCATCGACGAGGACCCGGTGACGGGCAGCGCCCACTCGGCGCTCGCTCCGTTCTGGTCCGCCCGGCTGGGGCGCGCCGAGCTGACCGGCCTGCAGGCCTCCGCCCGTACCGGCCTGGTCCGTACCTCCCTGCGCGGCGAGCGCACCCTGCTGACCGGCCACGCCGTCACCGTCATCGACGGCGAGTTGCTCTCCGCACCCTGACCGCGGCCGTACAAATCGAAGGGCTCACAGCCCGAAGGGGCGCACAGACCGAAGGGGCGTACGGCACCTGCCGTACGCCCCTTCCGCACACCCTGCACCCGCTCACGGCGTGGGCAGCCACCCCACCCTGCCCACCAGCAGCCCGTACCCGACGAAGGCCACGATGTCGAGCAGCGCATGCGCCGCCACCAGCGGCCCGACCCGCCCCCACCGCCGGTAGAGCAGCACGAACAGCACGCCCATCACCATGTTGCCGACGAACCCGCCGATGCCCTGGTAGAGGTGGTACGAACCGCGCAGCACCGAGCTCGCCACCAGTGCGGCCATCGGGCTCCAGCCCAACTGCCCCAGCCTGCGCAGCAGATATCCGACGACGATCACTTCCTCCAGTACGGAGTTCTGGATCGCCGAAAGGATCAGTACCGGATACTTCCACCAGACGTCCGGCAGCGACTCCGGCACCACCGTGAGGTTGAACCCAAGGGCCCGCGTCACCAGATAGAAGGCGAGCCCGGCGCTGCCGATCCCCGCCGCGACGAGTGCGCCCCGCCCGAGATCGCTCCATGGCCTGCTCCGGTCGAAGCCGATCGACCGCAGCCCCACGCCCTCCCGCAGCAGCAGATGCGCGACGAGCAGTACGGGCACCAGGGCCGTCGCGATGTCGAAGAGCTGCCAGGCGAGATCGAGCCACGGCCGTCCCGGGGCGAACGACCCGTTCAAGGTTGCCGCCTGCTGCTTCAGGCTGCCCGGTTTCGTCAGCGAACCGATAAAGCTGATCAGCGCCGACACCGCACTCGCACCCAGTGAGAGCGCGAGCACGAGCAGTGTCTCGGACCGCAAGATCCTTCGCGACATGCCTTCTTGAGGAAGAGAATCAGCCACCCGTCCCGCTTCCGCCTGCACACCTGCCTCCAGTTGTGTATTCCCGCCTCATCCCCATCCTCGCCCCGCTAGGGTCTCGAATACAGGTACGAAGATCGCGCGCGACAGGCCGGGGGACAAGCGTCATCGCGATGACGCGGTCCCCTTTTCCTTGCTCATCGTTCAAGGAGGGGCACCACCGCATGGGACGTCACAGCTTGCCCGACGGCGAGGCGCAGGACGGAGGCAGGTCCCGTCCGCGCGTACGCAGGCGCACGATCGCCATCTCCACGATGCTCGTTCTCGCCGTGGCGACGGGGACGGGCATCGCAGCACAGAGCGGTCTGCTGTCCTTCGCGACATCGTGCGAGGACTCGGCCGTACGCCTGGACGTCGTCGCCTCGCCCGACATCGCGCCCGCCGTGCGCGAGGTCGCCGACCGGGCCCGCGAGGAGCGGATCAGATCCGACGGTCAGTGCATGGACATACGCGTCACCGCCCGCGAGAACTTCCAGGTCGCGCAGGAACTCGCCGCGGGCACCAGCAAGCCCGGCTACGAGGTGTGGGTGCCCGACTCCAGCGTCTGGGCCGAGCGCGCCAAGGCACTCACGGAGAGAGTCCCGCTCACGCCCGCCGGCAATGTCGCGGTCTCCCCCGTCGCCCTGGCAACGGTCCACTCGGCCGGCTCCACTCTGGGCTGGCCCAAGAAGACGTACTCCTGGGCACAGCTCACGGAGGCCGCCACCGCAACCGGCAAGGTGCGCCTCGGCTCCGCCGACCCGGCCCGCAGCGCGACCGGGCTACTGGCGCTCACCAGCGTCGCCCAGTCCGTCGGGAAGGAGGGCCCGGGGGCCGACACCAAGGTCGCGGCCACCGCCAAACTGCTGTCGCAGCGCGTCTCCGACGCCGACTCCAAGGTCGTGCGCACCCTGGCGCCGGAGGACTCCGGCAAGGGCGGCGGCCCGCAGAACAACCAGGCCGTGTATCTCTCCGAGCAGGCCGCCTTCGCGTACAACTCCGCCACCCGCGACACCGCACGCGACCTCGACCTCTTCTATCCCAAGGACGGCGCGCCCCAGCTCGACTATCCGTACAACCTGGTCGACGAGACCGAACTGAGCACCGACGAGGCCCGGGCCGCCACGCGCTTCATGGCCCTGCTGGGCGAGACGAAGTCCCTGCGGACCCTTGCGGCGCACGGCTTCCGCGCGGCCGACGGCAAGGCCGAGGAATCCGTCGTACAGACCGCTGGCGGCCGCGCGCCACAGCCGTACGCCACGTCCTCGGTCACGGCAGAGCCGCTGCCCTCGGACGCCCTCCAGGAGACGCTCGGCATGTGGACCATCACCGTGCAGAGCGCCAGGCTCACCACGGTCGTCGATGTCTCGGGATCCATGCAGCAGCCCGTGCCCGGCCGTGAGCCGGAGAGCCGGCTCGATGTCACCAAGGCGTCGCTGCTCCAGGCGCTCGGGCAGTTCACGCCGGAGGACGAGATCGGCCTGTGGGAGTTCGCGACCGGGCTCGACGGCGCGAACGACTATCGCAAGCTGGTGCCGACGGCACGGCTCGGCGCCCCCGCCAAGGGCGAGGGCACGCAGCGGGCCCGGCTCTCCAAGGCCTTCAAGGCGCTCGCTCCCGTGCCGGACGGTGCGACCGGTCTGTACGACACGACGCTCGCCGCCTACAAAGAGGCCCGGGCGACCTATGTGAAGGGCAAGTTCAACGCCCTCGTCATCCTCACCGACGGCTCCAACCAGGACCGGTTCAGCATCTCCCGCAGCCAGCTGATCTCCGCGCTTAAGAACCTCAACGACCCGGACCGGCCCGTGCCGCTGATCGGGATCGCGGTCGGCCCCGACGCCGATCAGGCGGAGGTCGACGAGATCGCCAGGGCGGCAGGCGGCGCCGGCTACCAGGTCAGCGACCCCGCCGAGATCCAGGGCGTGATCCTCAAGGCGATCATGGCGGTCGGGCAGACGGGACGGACCACGGCTCAGGAGTGAGCTCCGGGGGCTCAGTGGCGGGCTCAGGAGTGAGCGCCGGGGAAGCCGACCGGCCAGGTGTGCACCGGCTCGCCCTGGTGCATCAGCTCGCAGTAGCGACGGGTGGTGGCTGCTAGAGCGGCTTCCCGTTCGAGACCGGCCTCCAGCGCCCGGTGGTAGGTGTCGGCCTGCCACGTGGCCCCGTTCACGCGTCGCTTGCACCGCTCCTCGATGACACCGAGGTAGAAGTCGCGGTCGGCGGGCTCGACGTTCCACGCATCGAGCCCCGCTGCGGCGAGCGGCAGCAGTTCGTCGCGTACGAGCTTGACGACCGGCACCTTGGTGATGCCGCCTGCCCGCCCCGGGCGCGGCCACTGGAGCTCCGCGTCGATGCCATGGCGGCATGCGCTGTCGAAGTTCTCGGCCGCGGCGGAGAAGGGCAGCTTGCTCCACACCGGTCTGGCCTCTTCGGCGAGTGCGCGCACCAGCCCGTAGTAGAAGGCGACATTGGCGATCACGTCGGTGACCGTGGGCCCGGCGGGCAGTACGCGGTTCTCGACCCGCAGATGGGGTACGCCGTCGACGACTCCGTACACCGGGCGGTTCCAGCGGTAGACGGTGCCGTTGTGCAGTACGAGCTCCTGAAGGCTGGGGATGCCGCCGTCGTCGAGCACCCGCAGCGGGTCCTCCTCGTCGCAGATGGGCAGCAGGGCGGGGAAGTAGCGCAGATTCTCCTCGAAGAGGTCGTACGCGGAACTCACCCAGCGCTCGCCGAACCAGGTACGCGGCCGCACCCCCTGGGCCTGCAGCTCGGGCGGCCGGGTGTCGGTGGCCTGCTGGAACAGGGGCGGCCGCGATTCGCGCCACAGTTCCCGGCCGAACAGGAAGGGGGAATTGGCGCCCACGGCGACCTGGACGGCGGCCACGGACTGCGCCGCGTTCCACACGTCCGCGAACCGCGCGGGCGTCACCTGGAGGTGCAACTGCACGGACGTACACGCCGCTTCGGGCGCTATGGACGTCGACGTGCAGGTCAGCCGCTCCACGCCCTCGATGTCGAGCGCGAAGTCCTCGCCGCGCGCCGCGACGATCTGGTCGTTGAGGAGCATGTACCGGTCGACGTCCGAAAGGTTCGCGGAAACCAGGTCGTGCTGGGCGAGCGTCGGAAGAATTCCGATCATCACGATCCCGGAGCCGAGTTCGACCGCTTTTCTGTGGGCATATCCGAGACCGGTGCGCAACTCTTCGGCCAGCTGGTCCAGAACTCTCCCGCTCAACCGGTGCGGAACTATATTTACTTCCAGGTTGAACATTCCGAGCTCGGTCTGGAAATCATGGCTCGCGATACGCTCGAGAACTTCCGCATTCATCATCCGTGGCAGCCCGTCGGCACCTGCGAGATTCAGCTCGATCTCAAGACCCATGAGATTCTTGGGCCGGTCGAACCTCTTCTCCGCCAGCAGCCTCCCCAGTCCCGCGAGGCACTGCTGCAACTTCCTCCGGTACCTTTGCCGATCGGACAGGTGGAACCCGCCTGCCACGACCTTCTCCCCCATCGAAGCGTCCCTCCTCGAGTGGGCACCACGCTGCACCAGTGGCTCACGTCACGATCGATAATGCCCACACTGACTGATCCATAACGCCCCATGGACGGCCCGCTGCCGGTAGTGTGTGCAAAGCGGCCGAGCGGCACATTCCCTCGGCATGATGCAGTTCGCAGTTTCCTCTGCCCGATGCCTGGTGAAAAACACCGACAGGTTTCAGCCTACCGCGATGACGATAAAGCCCCAGGTCGCGGCCCTGCACTCGCGGAGAATCGACAGATACTTCGCAACACAAAGGCCTGATCCCGCCTTACCGGAAATACGCACGAGCGCTAGCAGAAACACTGCGAGAACACGAGTCGTATAAACTCCGCGAACGAGGCAGAGAGTTGGCGCCCGGTGGGGTTCCCGGCCCCCCTCTGGCCCCGCATGCTGACAGTGCCGTCCGCACCTGCCCCTGCACAAACGTGTCTCCGAAGTGAGAGGCGACCCATCATGCCGCTGCATGTCCCCCCGGCTCCCGCGCCCGCCCTGCGCAGCGTCCTCGCGGCACTCGGCTCCCGTACCGCCGTCCGCGAGGCTCGCACGCCCGCTCTCAGGTCCGTCCAGGGACCTCTGAGCCCCGAACTGCCGCTTCCCGTCCACGTACTGGATCAGATCGTCCCGAGCAGCAGTGCTCCCTACACCCGCCTGACGGGCTGGCGCTTCCTCATCCGCAGCGGCGAACGCGCCGTGGCCGCCGCGGAGACGATGCTCACCCCGGACGGCTGGACCTTTTCCCACTTCTTCGAAGGCCCCTATCTGAGCTCCACCGAGCAGGCGCTGCGCCAGGCCGAGTCGATGAGGACCCACTTCCAGCCGCGGCTGCTGTCCATCCCCGAGCTGTACATGCTCACTCTCTGGCTGCACGGCGACACGGACGCCGACGCCGAGACGGGCACACTCCGCCCCACCGACATACTGGTACCGCTGGCTCCGGCACCTCCGGGCATCGCCGCGCACCGGCCGCACCAGGTCTCCGAACTGCTCCCGGTCATGACCCTGCGCCTGACTCCGGCCCCGCTGCTCGGCTCTCCCGCCTGATCCTCGCGGCCCGGCAAGCGCCCGCACGTGCGCTCCTCACACGCCCTTTGCGCCCCGTGACCGTCCGGTCGCGGGGCGCACTTCTGCCCCAGGTGGACTAGCCCATACCGGCCACCCCGAACCATCCGAAAGGACAATGGAGTTGAGCTGAACCGTCCGCCCGGGTGATACGTCATTAACCAGTAAGAAGAGCTGCCGCGAAATCCCTGCGGATTGACGCCCGTGGGGCAACACTGGGATCGGACCGACAGATACGGGGGGCGGCCATGAACAGCTCATCGAGCCGCAGGACAGTCACAGTCGACACAACGCAGCGAAAGAACCCAGCCATGTGCCAGCACCAGCCAGCCTGCCCGACATCCGACTCAGCCGACCGGGAAGCCGCGCGCCTCACGGCGCACCACCCGGAGCAGGGCTGGAGCCTGCTGTGCAACGGCGTCCTGCTCTTCGAGGACACCGGCGAGCTGCTGCCGGACGGGCAGATCATCGCGCCGCACCGGCAGGTGATGACGGCCGCGTAGAGCCCTCTCTCACAGCGCCGTCCGTTTACGACAAGGGGCCGGCACGGAGACTGATCTCCGCACCGGCCCTGACGCATGCGCGCTGCCTGTCCGGCGCTGTCCGTCAGTTGTCGTACTCGTCCAGCGGCGGGCAGGAGCAGACGAGGTTACGGTCGCCGAACGCACCGTCGATCCGGCGCACCGGCGGCCAGTACTTGTCCGCGGCGCTCACCCCGGCCGGGAAGACCGCCTCCTCGCGGCTGTACGGGTGCTCCCACTCGCCGCCCAGCGCCGCCGCGGTGTGCGGGGCGTTGCTCAGCGGATTGTCCTGCGCGGGCCACTCGCCCGAGGCGACCTTCTCGATCTCACCGCGAATCGCGATCATGGTGTCGCAGAAGCGGTCGATCTCGGTCAGGTCCTCGCTCTCCGTGGGCTCGATCATCAGCGTGCCGGCCACCGGGAAGGACATCGTCGGCGCGTGGAAACCGTAGTCGATCAGTCGCTTGGCGATGTCGTCGACGCTGACGCCGGTCGACTTCGACAGCGGCCGCAGATCCACGATGCACTCGTGCGCGACGAGACCGGCCGGGCCGGTGTAGAGCACCGGGTAGTGCGGCTCAAGACGCTTGGCGATGTAATTGGCCGCGAGCACGGCGACCTGCGTCGCGCGCTTGAGGCCCTCGCCGCCCATGAGACGTACGTACGCCCACGAGATCGGCAGGATGCCCGCCGAGCCCCAGGGAGCGGCCGAGATCGGACCGACACCCGTCTCGGGGCCCGCGGCCGGCTGGAGCGGGTGGTTCGGGAGGTAGGGGGCGAGGTGCGAGCGCACACCCACCGGACCGACGCCCGGACCGCCGCCGCCGTGCGGGATGCAGAAGGTCTTGTGCAGATTGAGGTGCGAGACGTCGCCGCCGAACTTGCCCGGCTTGGCGAGCCCCACCAGTGCGTTGAGGTTGGCGCCGTCGACGTACACCTGGCCGCCGGCCTCGTGGACCTGGGCGCAGATGTCGGCGACGTGCTCCTCGAAGACACCGTGCGTGGACGGGTAGGTGATCATCAGGACCGAGAGCTCGTCGCGGTACTGCTCGATCTTGGCGCGCAGGTCCTCGATGTCGACCTCGCCGTCGTCGGCGGTCTTCACCACGACGACCTTCATGCCCGCCATCACGGCACTGGCGGCGTTGGTGCCGTGCGCGGAGGAGGGGATGAGGCAGATGGTGCGCTGGTCGTCACCGTTGGCGCGGTGGTACGCGCGCACCGCCAGCAGACCGGCGAGCTCGCCCTGCGAACCGGCGTTGGGCTGAATGGACACCGCGTCGTAACCGGTGACCTCGGCGAGGCGCTCCTCCAGCTCATGGATGAGCGTGAGGTATCCGGCGGCCTGCTCGATGGGGGCGAAGGGGTGGATCTGCCCGAACTCCGGCCAGGTGACCGGCTCCATCTCGGTGGTCGCGTTCAGCTTCATGGTGCAGGACCCGAGTGGGATCATGCCCCGGTCCAGGGCGTAGTCCCGGTCGGCGAGCTTGCGCAGGTACCGCAGCATCGCCGTCTCGGAGCGGTGCGCGTGGAAGACCGGGTGGGTGAGGTAGTCGTCCGTACGCAGCAGACCCTGCGGCAGCGCGTCCGCGGTCGCCGCGTCGAGCGCCTCGATGTCGCCTTCGACACCGAAGGCCGCCCAGACAACGTCCAGCTCCGTACGTCCGGTCGTCTCGTCGCAGGCGATCGAGAGGGTGTCGGCGTCGACGAGGTGGAGGTTGACCCCGCCCGCGCGGGCGGCGGCGAGCGCCTCGGCGGCCTTGCCGGGCACGCGCGCGGTCAGGGTGTCGAAGTACGAGCCGTGCACGACCTCGACGCCACCGGCCCGCAGTCCCTCGGCGAGCAGCGTCGCGTAGCGGTGGGTGCGCTGCGCGATAGACCGCAGGCCGTCGGGGCCGTGGTAGACGGCGTACATGCCCGCCATGACGGCGAGCAGCACCTGGGCGGTGCAGATGTTGCTGGTGGCCTTCTCCCGGCGGATGTGCTGCTCACGGGTCTGCAGCGCGAGCCGGTAGGCCTTGTTCCCGTCCGCGTCGACGGAGACTCCGACGAGCCGTCCCGGCAGGCTGCGCGCGAACTTGTCACGGACGGCCATGTAACCGGCGTGCGGGCCGCCGAAGCCCATCGGGACGCCGAAACGCTGCGTGGTGCCCACCGCGATGTCTGCTCCCAGCTCGCCGGGCGAGGTGAGCAGGGTCAGCGCCAGCAGGTCGGCGGCGACGGTGACGATCGCGCCGAGCTCGTGCGCCTGCTCGATGACGGGCTTGAGGTCACGGACGGCACCGGAGGCGCCGGGGTACTGGAGCAGTACGCCGAAGACGCCGCGCTCGGCGATCTCGGCGGGGATGCCCTCGCTCAGGTCGGCGCTGACGACCTCCACACCGGTCGGCTCGGCGCGGGTCTCGATCACCGCGAGGGTCTGCGGCAGAGCATCGGCGTCGACCAGGAACACACCGTTCTTGACCTTGCCGATCCGGCGGGCGAGCGACATGGCCTCGGCTGCGGCCGTGCCCTCGTCGAGCAGCGACGCGCCCGAGGTGGGCAGGCCGGTCAGATCGGCGACCATCGTCTGGAAGTTGAGCAGCGCCTCGAGGCGGCCCTGGGAGATCTCCGGCTGGTAGGGCGTGTACGCGGTGTACCAGGCCGGGTTCTCCATGACATTGCGCAGGATGACCGGCGGTGTGAAGGTGCCGTAGTAGCCGAGGCCGATCATCGGCGCGAGGACCTGGTTACGGTCGGCCAGGGTGCGCAGCTCGGCGAGGACGTCGGCCTCGGTGCGCGCGCCCGGGAGGTTCAGCGCCTCCGCGCTCTTGATCACGTCAGGCACCGCGGCGGCGGTCAGCTCGTCGAGCGAGCCGTACCCCACGTGCGCCAGCATCTTGGCCTGGGCCTCGGCGTCGGGCCCGATGTGGCGCTGCTCGAAGGGGATGCCCTGCTCGAGCTGAGAGAGCGGAATGCGGTTGGCGGTCATTTAGGAGGCCTCCTGGTCTGACACGACCGGCGAGGGGCATCACGGCGCGGATGCCCGGACGGCCTCCCCCTCTGTCATCTCAACCTGAGAGCTTCACCGGCGCGCACGGGGGCACACCGGCTTTCACCGTCGGTGAGAGCGGATGCCGTCGACGCCCGCCCTGCTTTCCAGAGTGACCTCGTCCGTGCGGTACAGGGGCCTGAGAGATTCCGGGGAGGATTTGCTCCTTCGGCGCCGCCGGAGTGTTACCGGTGGACTCTCCCGCACGGGGTCAGCAGCCGCCTGCCAGCCTACCAGCGCGGCCTCGCACCGATCGCTCAAGTGGCCGACAGCCTCGATGTGCACTTTTGTAGTATTTAAACAGCAGTTGCGACCTATTGGAGGGACCGTGCAGACCGACATCGATCCGCGCAGCCTGATCGGCCGCAAGGCGTTCGACCGCAACGGCACCAAGATCGGGACTGTGGACGAGGTTTATCTCGACGATGCAACAGGCGTCCCCGAGTGGGCGGCTGTGCGCACCGGCCTGTTCGGCAGGGACGCTTTCGTCCCGCTGGAGCCCAGCAAGGTGGTCGACGACACCCTGCATGTCCCGTACGAACGCTCGCTGATCAAGGACGCGCCGGACTTCGGCGTCGGCCGTCATCTCTCCCCGGAGCAGGAGCTGCAGCTCTATCACCACTACGGCCTCGATCTCTCCGAGGCACCCGAGACGCCGACTCCGTCCGGGGACACCTCCTTCGGCCGCGTCGCGGGCCAGGAGGACTGACCAGGGCCCTGCTCCGCAACGGCCTGATCCGTGGGCAGCGGCACCAGCGGCAGCGGGTCCGAGGGCTCGAGATCCGGGTCGTCGACGCGGAAGGTGCGTACCCGTCCCGGCGGCGACCCCGGTTCCTCGAAGCGCACGGTGACCCGTCCGACGCCGCTGCCCTGCACCCACCCCGCCCCGTACTCGGCATGCCGTACATCGTGCCCGGCCGCCCAGCGCCGCTCCGCGTGCGCCACGGGCTCCGCAACGCCCGCCACGTCCCCCTCATGGGCCTCGCGGTCGCCCGGCGCCGCATCGTGTGCCGATCCGGCCGGCTCGTCGGCAGCATGCTCCTCAGCTGCGGCCTGTTCCTCGGCCGCAGCCTGGGCGAAGAGGTCCTCCTGGGTGTAGTCGGTGAGCCCGGTGACGCCCACCCCCAGCAGCCGTACCCCGCCCGTGGTGTCCACGGCCTCCAGCAGCCGCCCGGCGGCCTCCCGCACCACCGAGGGATCGTCGGTCGGCCCGCGCAGCGTCTCCGAACGCGTCAGCGTCGAGAAGTCGTACCTCCGCACCTTCAGCACAATGGTCCGCCCCGAGTGACCTGACGCCCTCAGCCTCTGCACACATCGGTCGGCGAGCCGCTCCACCTCGATCCGCACTCGCACCCGGTCGTGCAGATCCACATCGAAGGTGTCCTCGACCGACACCGACTTCGTGTCCCGCTCGGCGACCACCGGCCGGTCGTCGTACCCCACGGCCATCCGGAACAGCGCGGCCCCGTGCGCCTTGCCCAGCAGCCGTACGAGCTCGTCCTCGCCCGCCTCCGCGAGCTCGGCGACGGTCGTCATACCGGCCCGCCGCAGATGCTCCCCGGTCGCCGGGCCGACCCCGGGCAGCGTCCGCACCGACATCGGCCCCAGCAGCTCACGCTCCGTACCCGGCTCGATGAGCAGCAGACCGTCGGGTTTCGCCTGCTCGGAGGCGATCTTGGCGAGCATTTTGGATCCGGCGAGGCCGACGGACCCGGTGAGACCCGTGAACGCGCGGATGTCCGCGCGCAATCGCTCGCCGGTCGCCCGGGCGGAGGCGGAGTCGTCGGCAGCGCCGCCCGCCTCCAGGTCCACGAAGGCCTCGTCCAGGCTCAGCGGTTCCACCAGCGGTGAGAGCCTGCCCAGCAGCTCCATCACCTGCTCGCTGATTGTGCGGTAGAGCGAGAAGCGGGGCACGAGATACGCGGCATTGGGCGCGAGCCGTCTGGCCTGCGCCATCGGCATCGCGGAGTGGACCCCGAAGCGCCGCGCCTCGTACGAGGCGGTGGCCACGACCCCACGCGGCCCCAGCCCGCCGACGACCACCGGCTTTCCGCGCAGACTCGGCTTCGCCGCCTGCTCGGCGGCGGCGAAGAACGCATCCATGTCCAGATGCAGAATCGTCGGCGCGGATCTCACATCTCCGATGCTGCCCTACGCCACTGACAATGGCCCCAACCAGAGCGGGTCCTCGTCGGCCGCGGCGCTCAGACGGCCCGGTCGCGCCTGCGCCTGGCCAGCTCGTCCGCGGGGTTGTTCCCGATCAGCGTCTCGCCGGTGTCGATCAGCTCGCCGTGCAGCTGCGACAGCGCCGCCTCGACATCCCGCCAGACCACGCCGACGGCGATCCCGAAGATCCCCTGACCGCCCTGGAGCAGATCGACGACCTCGTCGGGCGACGAGCACTCGTAGACGGTGGCACCGTCGCTCATCAGCGTCATGCGCTCCAGGTCCGAGAAGCCACGCGCCCGCAGATGCTGCACCGCGGTACGGATGTTCTGCAGAGCGACTCCGGTGTCCAGGAAACGCTTGACGATCTTGAGGACGACCACATCGCGGAAGCTGTAGAGCCGCTGGGTTCCCGATCCGTACGCCGGCCGCACGCTGGGCTCGACCAGCCCGGTGCGCGCCCAGTAGTCGAGCTGGCGGTAGGTGATGCCCGCCGCCGCACACGCGGTCGGCCCTCGGTAGCCGATCGTCTCCCTCGCGGGGTCGGCCACACTCTCGTGAAGCGGATGCAGCCCGCCCTCCCCCAGACTCCGTCCGGGGGCACCCCCAGCCGTACCGTCGCCGCTGCTTCTCACGCCGACCTCCGTCCTTGACCTGCCCACTCGACGGTAGGCAGTCACCAGGGGTGCGTCAACGATCGCCACACTCGGCACGCCGAGTGATAATCACCCTGAGAGTGGTTTCCCGTGCCCCTGTTCGGGGAAAGGCTACTCGAATGCGCCCACGCCGCCCGTCCGGACGGTCACTGGCTGTTGGTGCCGAAGTCCTCGGGCGAGATCTGATCGAGGAACTCGCGGAACTTCTCCACCTCGTCCTCCTGCTCGTCCGGGATGGCGATTCCCGCGTCGTCGAGGACCCCGTCGCTGCCGTAGATCGGCGTACCGGTGCGCAGGGCCAGCGCTATGGCGTCGGACGGCCTTGCGCTCACCTCGACTCCACTGGCAAAGACCAGTTCCGCGTAGAAAACACCTTCGCGCAGGTCAGTGATGCGAACCTCGGTGAGCTCCTGGCCCACCGCCTCCAGCACATCCTTGAAGAGGTCATGCGTCAGCGGCCGCGCCGGGGCCATGCCCTGCTGGGCAAAGGCAATGGCGGTGGCCTCCCCCGGACCGATCCAGATGGGGAGGTACCGGTCGCCTCCCACTTCACGCAGGAGCACGATCGGTTGGTTCGAGGGCATTTCGACCCGGACACCCACAACGTCGAGCTCGTTCACACAGCAACCCTAGGACGTGCCCGACCGGTTTGGGTAGTCGGGCTCCCCCATGATCAGTGCAGCCTGACCCCGAGTGCCGTCTGTACCAGGGCCGCGTGCAGCCGCACAGACAGGGCCGCGAGCTCTTTCGTGGTCGCCTCGGCATGTGCCCTGGTCTGCGGATTACGGTGCCGCCGCAAGGGTGCAACCAGCTGCTCGACCAAACCCGCCTCCCGGTCCGCGGCGGCTTTCATCGCCCGCAGGTGCCGCGGCTCAAGACCGAATCTCCCCAGATCCGCAACGAGCCTGGCCACCGTCACCGACTCGGCGTCGTAGGCACCGTCCTCGTCCTGCGCCAGCAGGCCGTACGACTCCCACTCGGCCAGGTCCGCCTCGCTCACGTCGGCGGCGGCGAGAAGCTCGGGACGGCCCACCCGGGCGGCCGTCGGCCGCTCGGCATCGGATTCCCACGCGCCGTCGAGCAGCTCCCGCTGAGGGCTCTGCGCGGGCAGCTGAACCTGCTCACCGCGCCCCAGGGCGTCGAGATGCTCACGGATGACCTTCAGCGGAAGATAGTGATCCCGCTGCATCCGTAGCACCTGCGCCAGCCGCTCCACGTCCTCGGGGCTGAACTTGCGGTACCCGGACGGTGTCCGCCGCGGCTCGACCAGCCCTTCGGCCTCCAGAAATCGGATTTTGGAGATGGTCACTTCGGGAAACTCGTCCCGCAGCCGGCTGAGCACCGTACCGATGCTCATCAGCCTCTCGCCCGCGGTGGCGGTGCCGTGTCCGGCACCGCCCGTCGGTGTTCGCAGCATGTAACTTCCTGTGGGTCCCCCCGGACGGAGTCTGGGGCAGGGTTACACGCCCCGCTGGCTCGCGTAGAAGACCAGCCGGTACTTGCCGATCTGGACCTCGTCACCGTTCGACAGGACGACGGAGTCGATCCGCTCGCGGTTGACGTACGTGCCGTTGAGGCTGCCGACGTCCGCGACGCTGAAGCGGCCGTCCGGGCCCCTGCGGAACTCCACATGACGCCGCGAGACGGTCACGTCGTCGAGGAAGATGTCGCTCTGCGGGTGGCGGCCGGCCGTGGTCAGCTCGCCGTCCAGCAGGAAGCGGCTTCCGGAGTTCGGACCGCGGCGCACCACGAGGAGCGCCGAGCCGAGCGGCAGCGCGTCGACGGCAGCCTGGGCCTCGGGAGAGAGCGACGGAAGCTGCGTCTGCCCCGTCACCTCCGAGTCGTACGCCTCAAGGCCGGAGATGGAGATCGTCGAGGTCGTCTCCGAGGGACGCTCCGCGGGCGCTCCGCCACGCAGCGGCGCGCCGCAGTTGGAACAGAACCGGCTGGCCTCGGCATTGCGGTGCCCGCACCTCGTACAAACCAAGGCCGACATGGACGGATCCTCCTGCCGCGGCTGACCCGCGTGGGGATTGGTCGCATACGGGTCTTGGGCAAACCCTCCACCCGTACTTGAGGTTGATGGTTCCCCGAAACCTATGCGGCCGGAACCGGCAGGGTCAACAGACGACGCGCCCTGACCGCCCGAATTGTCACCGCCCGGACCAGCGACCTCATCCCGGAAGAGCGGCCGCTCCGCGCCCTGCTCCTCACCCTGGCCATGGCGCGGCGCGCGATGCCGGGCGTTGCCGCCGTCCTCGCGTGCGCTCTTGCCGAACAACTTCGCAAACAACTTCACGGGCGATTCCCCTTGACCGAAATAGACCCGCCCGTGGGGCAGGACGAACCCTCAATGATCAGACCTGCAGACCCGGACATCCTCACAACGTCCGTAACCACCAGACAGTTTCCATTACGCAGGATGCTTGTGATGTGACGACCCCCCGCAACCTCATGCCCTTGTCCGCCGGGCCCCATGCACCCCCGCCTCACTGCGCCGACGACCGAGCGTAGTCAGGCCGCTTCGCGGGTCGCAAGGCGTCCACGACGATCTTCTGCGAGCGCGCCACCGTGGCGGTGGCCTGCTCCTTCTCCAGCGTCTGCACCACACCGCCAGGGATGTTCAGGGCGGGCTCCAGATCCTGCGGCTTGCCGATGACCTTGAAGCTGTACGGGGCCTTGACCGGCTTGCCGTCCACCTCTATGTCGGCGCCGGTTCCTGTGAAGTAGGTGTCCGCGACGACCCTGATGTTGTTGACCTGGATCGCTTCTGCACCGGCGGCGCGCAGCTCCTGGATCGCGTCCAGCAGCATGTCGGACTCCACGGTGCCGGACGGATCCTGGACGGTGAGCGTGATGCCCGGGCCCTGGGCCGCGACCGTACCGGCCAGGATGCCGAGCTGCTGCTCCTTCTGCAGGGTCTGCTTACGAGCCTCTTCGGCCTGGTCCGAGCTGTTCTCCAGTTCGGTGCGCTGGTCCTCCAGGCGCTGCTTCTCGTCCTCGAGACGCTGCGTACGGTTGTCGAGCTCGTCGAGAATGCGCACCAGGTCCTCCTGGCGGGCGCCGCGCAGCGCGCTGTTGTCGCTGGTGGAGCGGACCTGGATGGCGAGCCCAAGACCGAGGACGAACAGCAGGACGGCGACGATGAGTTGAGCGCGGCTGACCCGCGGCGGCCACAGCACCGCGACAAGCCGCTGCCGACCGGTCTGCTGCTCGGGCGTCCCTACCTGCTCGGCCTGCGCGGCCTGCTCGGACCCGCCCGGCTCCGGCGCGGGCTGCCCGGGCTCGCCGTTGTCCGCCTTCGGCGTCACTGCCTCCGGCTCCTCGCCCTTGGGATTCTCTTCGCTGTTCATCGGCCTCACGCCCGGAACACGTGCCGGCGGATCGCGGCAGCGTTGGAGAAGATCCGGATCCCGAGCACGACCACCACACCCGTGGACAGCTGGGCGCCGACGCCCAACTTGTCGCCCAGGAAGACGATCAGCGCTGCCACCACCACGTTCGACAGGAAGGAGACGACGAAGACCTTGTCGACGAAGATTCCGTCGAGCATGGCCCGCAGGCCACCGAAGACCGCGTCGAGAGCCGCGACGACGGCGATCGGCAGATAGGGCTCGACCACCGCCGGCACTTCGGGCCGGACCAACAGTCCGACCACGACTCCGACGACGAGGCCCAGTACGGCGATCACGATGTGCCCTTCCCTGTGTCAGCCGTGCCCTGCCCGTTGCCCTTGCCGGCGTCGGCGGTCTTCGGCTCTGCTGTACGTACGATCAAGCTCGGCGCCGCCGGCAGGCGCACCTTCTCCTCAGTGGAGATGCTGGTGCGAATACCGAAATTCTCCTGCAACGCGTGCAGATACTGCCCGTCGGCACTGTCCTGGAACGCGGTGCTCAACCTCTTCCCGTCCCCCACCGCGAGCACCGTGTACGGCGGCACCAGCGGCTTGTTGTCGACCAGTATGGCGTCGCCCGCCGCACGGATCGCCGACAGGGCCGTCAGCCGCTGCCCGTTGATCGCGACGGCCTCCGCGCCCGACTCCCAGAGCCCGTTGACGATCCGCTGCATATCGCGGTCGCGCACCCGGCCCGTGTCGTTGAAACCGCTGCTCTCACGCGGCCCGCCGCCGCCCTGGTCGGTGCCCTTCGCATCGTCGACGACGAGCCTGACGCCCGGCCCCTCCACTTCGGTGGCGCCGGAGAGCAGCGCGACAAGTTCGCCCTGACCGCCCTGCGTCTTGAGGGCCTTGCGCTGTCGGTTCCCCACCTCGTCCCGGAGCGTGTCGACGCTTCGCTCCAGCGCGTCCGCGTGCGCGGTCTCCGCGTCGATCCGGTCGATGAGCTCCTCGCGCTCCTTCGCCACCACCGGTGCCGATATACGCGCCTCCGCTGCTCCGACGGTGACGACGAGAGCGGCCAGCACCAGGCCGGCCGCGAGTCCGAGCTTGGCACGCAACGTACGGGGAAGGCCCCCGCCCTCGGCCTTCCTGCGGGCCGTCGCCTCCGCGTATCCGTCGTCGAGGCTGTGCTCCATCACATTCGTCAGCAGCGACATGGACGCATCGGGACGTGCGGGTGGAGAGCCGGTGCTCCGAACGGGGGGCTGCTGCGACATGCCGCACATCGTCGCACGTCGCAGCTGCTACCGCCGAATGGCCCCACCGGTGTGCCGGAAGCCGTCCGCAGACAACTCCCGGCACACCCGTCCCACGTCAGTGACCTGCGCTGTCCACGACGGCGGACCACTCGTCGAGCAGCGCCTGGGCCGAAGCGTCATCCGGGCCCTCTGCCCACAAATGAGTGACGGCCTCCGCGGGATCGGGAAGGACCATCACCCAGCGGCCGTCGGTCTCGACCACCCGTACACCGTCGGTCGTGTCGACGTGCCGGTCTCCGGCCGCCTCGACGACACGCCGCATCACCAGCCCCTTGACCGCCCATGGCGTCGCCAGATCACGCCGCAGCACATGCGCCCGCGGGATCCGGGCGTCGATCTGGCTGAGCGTGAGCTGCGTACGAGCCACGAGACCGACCAGTCGTACGAAGGCCGCCGCTCCGTCGAAGACACTGCTGAACTCCGGCACGATGAAGCCACCACGGCCGTCGCCGCCGAAGATGGTGGTCTCCTCCCGGCCCACCCGCGTCAGGTCGTCGGGCGATGTGGTCGTCCACTCCACCTGGGTGCCGTGATATGCCGCCACCTGCTCGGCGATCCTGGTGGTCGTCACCGGAAGCGCGACCCGCCCGCTGCGCCGTTCCGCGGCGACGAGGTCGAGCAGCACCAGCAGCGCGCGGTCGTCCTCGACGATCCGCCCTCGTTCGTCGACGAGGGACAGCCGCTCGCCGACAGGGTCGAAGCGGACGCCGAAATCGGCCCGCGACGAGGCCACCATCTCGCCCAGCCGCACCAGCCCCGACCTGCGCGTATCGGCCGACTCCGTGGGCCGGGACTCGTCGAGCCCAGGGTTGACCGTGAGCGCGTCCACCCCGAGCCGCCCGAGCAGGCTGGGCAGAACCAGTCCTGCGCTGCCGTTGGACGCATCGATGACGACCTTCAGCCCGGATTCGGCGATCCCGGAGGTGTCGACGTTGCGCAGCAGGGAACCGGTGTACGAGTCGAAGACGCTGGACGGGAAGTGCAGATCGCCGATCTCGCCGGGGAACGCCCGCCGGTACTCCTGACGTGCGAAGACCCGGTCCAGCTTCCGCTGCCCTGCCTGCGAGAGGTCCGCACCGCGCTCGTCGAAGAACATGATGTCCACGGAGTCCGGGACACCTGGCGATGTACGGATCATGATGCCGCCGGCGCTGCCGCGTGCCGTCTGCTGCCGTGCGACGGGCAGCGGCACGTTCTCCAGATCCCGAACGTCGATGGCACTGGTCTGCAGCGCCGAGATCACGGCCCGCTTCAGCGCACGCGCACCCCGGGAGTGGTCACGCGCCGTGGTGACCGTCGCCCCCTTCTTGAGGGTGGTGGCGTACGCACCGGCCAGCCGCACGGCCAGCTCCGGGGTGATCTCCACGTTCAGGATTCCGGACACTCCGCGGGCCCCGAAGAGATGCGCCTGGCCCCGCGACTCCCAGATGACCGAGGTGTTGACGAAGGCACCGGCCTCGATCGTCTTGAACGGGTAGACCCGCACATTGCCCTGGATGATCGATTCTTCGCCGACGAGGCACTCGTCACCGATGACTGCGCCGTCCTCGATGCGGGCAGCACGCATGATGTCGGTGTTCTTGCCGATCACACAGCCGCGAAGATTGCACTGCTCTCCGATGTACACGTTGTCGTGGATCACGGCCTTGTGGAGAAAGGCACCGCTCTTGACGACGACGTTGGACCCGACGACCGTGTGCTCGCGGATCTCCACATTGGCCTCGATCTTGGCGTAGTCGCCGATGTACAGCGGACCGCGCAGCACGGCGTCCGGATGCACCTCGGCACCTTCGGCCACCCAGACACCGGGAGAGATCTCGAACCCGTCGAGTTCGACATCGACCTTGCCCTCAAGGACATCGGCCTGGGCCTTCACATAGCTCTCGTGCGTACCCACGTCCTCCCAGTAGCCTTCGGCGACATAGCCGTAGATCGGCTTGCCTTCCTTCATGAGCTGCGGGAAGACATCACCGGACCAGTCCACGGGAACATCGGCTTCGACGTAGTCGAACACCTCGGGCTCCATCACATAGATGCCCGTGTTCACCGTGTCCGAGAAAACCTGTCCCCAGGTCGGCTTCTCGAGGAAGCGCTCGACCTTTCCTTCCTCGTCCACGATGGTGATACCGAATTCGAGAGGGTTCGGCACTCGCGTCAGACACACCGTGACCAGTGCGCCCTTCTCCTTGTGGAAGGAGATCAGGTCGCTGAGGTCAAAGTCGGTGAGCGCATCACCGGAGATGACGAGAAACGCATCGTCCTTCAGCGCTTCTTCGGCATTCTTCACGCTCCCCGCAGTGCCGAGTGGCTTCTCCTCATTGGCATAGGTGAGCTCCATCCCGAGCTCTTCACCGTCACCGAAGTAGTTCTTGACGAGTGAGGCGAGAAACTGCACGGTAACGACGGTCTCATTGAGCCCATGCCGCTTGAGCAGGCGCAGCACATGCTCCATGATCGGCCGATTGGCCACTGGCAGGAGCGGCTTGGGCATGCTCGAGGTCATTGGGCGAAGTCGGGTTCCTTCGCCACCGGCCATCACGACGGCCTTCATGTCGGAAGCGTCCTCCTTGAAGAGACGACGGTCTAGCCGACTTGACCCGTCCAATGAGGCACTCTGGCGTCACGCACGGCCGGCAACACTGCACGGCACGGCATCGACGAGGTCAATCGGCCACTGCATCCGCCTTGACGAGGCGGCGGACCTGGACCACGTAGAGGATCCCTGCCCACCAATACAGAGTTGTACCCCATCCTGCGAACGCCCATCCGAAAATAGCAGCGAGTGACGCAAGCCACCCACTTCCGTCACTCAGGAGCAGGAGGGGGAACGCATACATGAGGTTGAACGTGGCGGCCTTCCCCAGGAAGTTGACCTGGGGCGGCGGATAGCCGTGCCGACGGAGGATACCCACCATCACCAGCAGCATCAGTTCCCGCGCCAATAGGGCCGCGGTGAGCCAGATGGGCAGAATCTCTCGCCAGGTCAGCCCGACGAGGGTGGAGAGGATGTACAGCCGGTCGGCAGCCGGGTCGAGAAGCCGCCCCAGACTGCTGATCTGATTCCAGCGCCGCGCGAGCTTGCCGTCGAGATAGTCACTGACGCCGCTCAGCATCAGCACGAGCAAAGCCCAGCCATCACTCTTGGGGCCCCCGAACTCGGGGCGGAGAATCAGCCATAGGAAGAGCGGCACACCGAGGAGACGCGCCATGCTGAGGATGTTGGGGATGGTGAGTACCCGGTCCGTCTGAACGCGGGTCTCCTGGACCTCCACCCGGGGGCCTCCTGTGTGGAACGTGCCGATGATGCCCCCTGACCCTACCCTCAGCCATGGCCACCGGATACACAGGGGTTCAGCCCCGGGTCTTGAACGCAGAAAAGCCCCGCACCAGAAGGTGCGGGGCTTTCCCACAATGATTGTTCGGCGGCGTCCTACTCTCCCACAGGGTCCCCC
>NZ_JBEXEX010000050.1:0-54457 GCF_040606445.1 Streptomyces sp. NPDC005408
CCCGCGCCCACTGACAACGCCCGCAGTGACCCATTGGCACCCAGGACAGGAACGGCTTAGGGCCTGCGGCGACTTCAGTTACGGGACAACCCTTAAGTAGCACGTCAGAGGGCCAATCGCATGATCGCGATTGGCCCTCTGACGTGCTCGGGGGGCCAAACAGGGGGCCAAACGAATTTGGGTGTGGCTCTTCTTCAGGAAGCGCTGAGCTTGAACCCCACGCTGCAGCTACTTGATCACCTGCTTTCCGCTGAGAATCTTGGTGACGTAGCTGTTGGCCTCCGACTGTGCCAGCCGTACGGAGAACTGGTAGCCGCTCTTCTGAATCCGACCGGTGACGGTGTCCGTGATCGTGTACCGGTACTTGAGGGCGCGGGTGGTGCCGAAGCCAGCTGTGTCAATGTTCTCCGCGACGAGCACCTGAAAGCGCTCACGGGTGACCGGTGCGTCGGGTAGCTCAATGTCCAGACCCTCGCCCAGCCTGCGGGCTGCTGCGAGCCTCTCCCGGAAGGGGAGCTTCTTGAGCTGCTGACGCTGCTCCTTCTTCGCCTGCCGGGACTCCTTTGACATGGCAGACCTCCTGCCGCTCCGTGCAGTACCAGCCTACGACGCCACGGACGCCCCGCAGGCGCCTGCCCGGCACGGGTGCGGGCGCACACGGAGGTCATGGGAGCAGAGATGTGCCTCCTGACGAATCGCCGTCACTGTGTCCCTCCAGAAGAGCCGCACCCAACGATTTTGATCAGGCCACCGCGTCGCCCTCTCCGTCGTCCTCCGTGTCCTTGCCTTCCTGGTCTTCGGCGAAGATGACATCCATCGCTTCGGCACCCTGGGTGATCACAGGTCGGAGCTGCTTGCGGTAGACCGCCTCTGTGGTCGCCTGACTGCTGTGACCGACCAACAGTGCGATCCGCTCCAGAGGGATGCCATGGTCGGAGAGGAGTGACACGAAGCTGTGCCGGAGCTCCCGCGGCGTCCACTCAGGCTTCAGTCCCGCCTTCTTCACGATGGCTTTGAAGTCTCGCCGGACGTTGGCCGCGTCGAGCGGCTCGCCGCTCCGGGTGGTGAAGACGCGGCCGGTCGGGCTCCACTCCATCCCTCGCGATGCCCGCTCCTGCTTCTGCCATCGCATGTGCTCTTCGAGTACGTCGACCACCTGCTTTGGCAGAGCGATGGTCCGGCGGCTTCTTCTGGTCTTCGTCTCGCCGTGCTTGCGGACCGAGCGCCACACTGCGACGTGGGGCGGGATTCCGCCCTTCGTCTCCAGGAAGACGTGATCCCAGGTGAGGGGCCGTGCCTCTTCCGTGCGAACACCACTGAGCAGCGAGAGCACGAGGTAGGCGTATAGCCGCGACGGGCGTGCGGCGGTGAGCACGGCTTTCGCCTGCTCCAGGTTGAGCGCCTTGCTCGGACGGCCGGGGCGACCTTCCGGTGCAGTGACGAGTAGGGCGACGTTCCGCGCGGCCTTGTCTCGGCGCTGAGCGTGGGCGATGGAGCGGCGCAGGATGGCGAGCAGGTCGCGCAGACTTCGCGTCGCGAGAAATTCGGCCCTATCGTCCAACCAGTCGTCGACATCATCCGCGCTGAGTTCCTTCAGCTTTGCCTTGCCGACGAACGGGATCAGGTGCTTGTTCGCCATCGAGCGGTTCTTGCCTACGGTCTGGTCGTCACGTCCCTTCAGGCCGCGCTCCAAGAAGTCGTTCACCGCGTCGGCCACGGTGTAGTTGGCCGGCGCCTTGACGCCGGTCTGCACCTCTTTCTTCAAGTCACGGATCTTCTGGCGCACCTCGGTCTTCGTCTTGCCGTACACCTTCGGTCGACGGCGCTTGCCGTTCGGGCCGTGTCCCAGGGAGACGGCCCCCACGAAACTCTTCTTGGCCGGGTCCCAATAGATGGTGTCCGCACCATGGCCAGCCCTTTGGGCGCGCTTCGGGGTGTCGGTCATGCTCTGTCATGCCTCCATAGGACAGGGCCGCGCCCTGAAGGGCGCGGCCCTGTGGAACTTGGGTGATGGAAGTTCAGGCGGTGGCTTCTGCCTCGCGCTTGAGGAGTTCGACGTACCGCTCGATGTACTCCGGCGGCACGAGTCGGCGACGGCCGATGCGGACGGTCTGGAGTCGTCCGAGGCGTATCTCCTCGTAGACCATCGAACGTCCGATCCTGAGAGCCTTGGCCGCCTCTTCGGGGCGGTAGAGAAGCTGTTCGGCAGGTTCAGCAACGGCGGTCATACGGCGGTGCCTCCTCGGCAGGTCCCGGCGGCGGTGGCCCCCCTTCCTGTCAGGTCCGCTACTTCCGCTACCTCCGCTACCTGCCTGGTCAGGGGCATGATCGAGGTAGCAGATAGGCGCTGCGGTAGCGGATAAGTCCGCTACCGGCCCCCGGTTGGTGTCCGTGGGCCGGTAGCGGATAGGGCGGTGAGGTAGCGGATAGATTCCGGCTATCCGCTACCTTTTTCAGGCGTCTGACCTGCGCGGTAGCGGAGGTAGCGGAAGTAGCGGACTCTCAGGGGTAGGGGGGCAGTACCGCGCCCACGCATCGTGGAGATCCGCCGCGTAATAGCCCTTCATCACGCTGGTGCCGGTCTTGATGTTCCGGGCCGCGATGGGCTTGTTGTCCGCGGTCATGTACTCCCGCAGCATCCGCGACAACCCGCGCGCGTCCAGCGGCTTGCCGCTCATGTCCGCCCACGGTGCCTCATCGAGGCTGTGCAGCCGGTCCAGGACGGCGACGGTAGGCAGGCGGTCGATGCCGTTGAACACGTAGTCCCGCAGGTCAGTGAGCAGCCGGATACCGATGCTGCCCTTGTCCCCGACCTTGGCCGCGTTGACCAGCTCGACACACGCGGCACGAGCCCGGGTCGGCCACTCGCCCCCTGCCGCATCCGCAATCGCGATGAGCGGTTCCCACACATCTGCCGGCCGATCCGTCACCTCCGGCGGCAGGGCAGGAAACACCCCGTCCACCAGGTGACTGACGCTCTGGGCCCAGTTCGCGAGCCGGTCGCGCAGCTCGTTGCCTTCCTTCTCGTGGATGCGTTGCCGGTAGGGCTCGACGTGTTCGTTCCTGGCGCGGCGGCGCATGCGGATGATGACGGATCGGGTCAGGATCGTGTCGGGCAGCGAGCCGAGTCCGGCCATGGCCACGGCGCAGTAGGAGGGGAATTCCTGCACCTGCTGATTGGCTCCGTCGCCGACGCACCGCCACATGCCCACCCCGCGGCGGTGCCCGGCGTTCAGGAATCCTCGCAAGGGTTCGTTGTCTCCTGCCTTGGGGCCAAAGACGGTGTCAATTTCGTCGAACAGGACCGTCGGGCGCGTCTCCAGCGTGGACACGGCGCGGAAGAGCACCGAGGCGGACGCGTTCGCCGCAACGAGCGGCTTGGGCACGAGGGTTTCCACGATTTCCAGAGCCCGGCTCTTCCCACTGCCCGGCTCGGGGGAGAGGAACGCGATGCGCGGGGTGGCGTCGAAGCAGTCCAGCAGGTGCGCGTGCGCGTCCCACAACGTCACCGCGACGTACGCGGCATCGAGGGGGAACACGTTGAAGCGCCGGTGAAAGGCTTCGACCTGGTCCAGCAGCGCGGCCCCGTCGGTCGATGCCGCCGGTTCCTGCAGCGGGGTGTCGCTCATGCCGCCTCCCTCTCTTCGGTGGTGCTGCGGAGCGGGCAGTTCTCGCGGTGCATGTCGTGCTCGTGGACGAGGTCGCGTACGTTGTCGCGGCCAACGGCGCTGCGGTCCCGGCCACACGCGCACTTGGACGTGGCGGTCGGCGTCCCACCGCGGGGTGCGACGACGTGCAGCCACGCCACGAAGTACCGGCCGTCTACCGGCTGCGGCTCAGGGCGAACAGCAGTGGGGACGCCTTCGGCGACGCCTTTCGGCTCGCCCACCCCCGCCGGAACCGCGGCCAGTTGCGCGACGCGCGGGCCGGTCGCGGCTGAGACGAGGCTCTTTGGGCGTGGAGGATGCGGGGTGCTCATGCCGTCCTCCGCTGCGGGTTGTGGGCAATGGACCAGTTCAGCCCGTCACGCACGGTCGCCCGGCAGCGGCGGGAGGACAGTCCGGCCGCCTCCCCCGCTCCCCAAAGAGCCTCCTCGACCACATCGCGCGGGAGGTCGCCCCACGCGATGAACCGCCCCAGGGCTCGCGCCCCGGCCAGCAATGTGGCGTTGCGCTCGCCCTGCGGGGCGTCCCGCACGGTCGCCGTTTCGGCGCGCAAGGCCGCTGCGGCGTAGCGTGCGGCCCGGGACGACGACGGGACAGCCATCAGTCCCCGCGAGGCCTGACGGGGCGTCAGAAGGGCGTGCAGCCAATCCGGCAGCGGTATGGGCGGGGTGGGGTCGACAGGGGTGTAGGGGCCGGTCGGGGTGATGCTGCCCGCCGCGACGACGTAGCCGCCCCATCCGCGGGTGTCGATGAGCCTGCCGAGCCTGCCCGCCGAATTGGCGAGCCGCACCCCGGGCGGGACGGTGAAGTACAGATGCGCTCCACCACTCGCAGTCCGCACCGTGTGCGTGGTCGGCATGACCTGCCCGGCGCGCTCGCAGAGCGCCTTGAAGGTCGTCACGCCGGAAGGCGTGTCCGCACTGCCCTTGCTCGTGTTCTTGGTCTTGGGCACGTCGAGGTCGACGACCAGCAGCCCGGAAGGGCCGGTGGCGATACCAACGTTGAAGGGCAGCGAGGCCCACGCGCGGCGGATGCGGTCGGGGTCGATGGTGGCGCGCTCTTCCCACTTGCGGTGACCGCCCGCGCAGTCCCCGATGCCGGGGCAGACAGTTTCCCCGTGCAGGGCGGGGCGCTTGTCGAGGGGGCGGAGGGGGAAGACGTGCCAGCCGCGTTCAGCGGCGTTCAGGGCCGCAGTGAGCGGCGCTGACGGCGGTACATGCGTCATGCTGGATGTCTCCAGTTCTCTACGGATGGGCTGGGTTGCCGGGGTGACCGCGCTTCTTTGGCGAGATGGAGCGGTCACCCCGGGCGTAGCTAGGAGTGCTGGTCGGTGGAGAGTTCGGGCAGGCCCGCGGACTCCAGGGCCTTGGGGTCGAAGCCGGGCAGTGCCGCGCGGGTGACGAGCGCGGTGGCGAGGGCTTCGGCGTATGCGGCACCGGAGCGGGCCACCTCGATCTGTGCTCCAGCGCGCAGGGCCTCGACGCGTTCGACATGGGCGTGTTCCTCGCGCCGTTCGCTGGTGTGCCGCTGGTGGGCGATGGTGTCGCGGCGGTCGGTGCGCCAGTAGCGGGCCGCGAGCCCGTACGCGACGGCGGTCGCGAGCGCCCACAGCAGCAGCGGCAGTGACCAGCCGTCTGCGTATCCGGCGACCCCTGCGAGGGCGAGGCCACCGGATGCGGCGAACGCGGTTCCAGCAATCACGCTGTCACCGCGGCGACCGGCCGAGGCGAATCCGCCGGCCGCCGCGGCCCCGGTCGCGAGGACGACCATCAACGCGGCGTTGCCGAGACTGTGTTCTGCCCCGTTGGCGTTCCAGATCCGGCCGAGGATGAGCACCGTGGACGTCGCGAGCGCGGGTGCTGCCTTCGGCGCGAGGATCGCGAGCCAGTGGCGGGCGACGATCGGTTCATTCATGGCGGGGCTCCTCTACCGGTCCGGGAGCGCAGTGATGACCGCGCCCATGAGGTCGTTGACGCTGGTGCGCGCTTCGGTGTCGGCGAGGTAGAAGCCGAAGAGCACGGCGACGATCGCGGCTCCGGCACCGAGGGACTTGAACTTGAGCAGCACCGCGAGGGCGATGCCGAAGATGAAGACGAGCGAGACGGTGATGACCATGAGGTCTCCAGTCGGTTAGCGGGTGCCGTCGCGGTGGATGCGCGCGGCGCGGTTGTAGATCCAGCGGCCGATGCGTATGCGGATGCCGTGGCCGTTGCAGCGGCGGCAGTCCTTGCCGCGCTTCATGCGGCCCTTGCGGTCGTGCTTGATCGCGTGGCCCATGCCGGAGCACTTGCGGCACGGGCCGAACGGGCTGAGCCAGCACCGGACGCCGTAACTGAACGTGAGCAGCAGTAGGCATGCGGCAGCGAGGGCTTGGAGAGTCATCAGAGGGCTCCAGGGCGGGTTTTGAGGGTTTTCGCAGGTGGGCCGCTATCTGCTAGCGGCCTGATCAGGGGCGGTTTGGGTCGCTAGCAGGGTTGCTACCGGTAGCAGCGTCTGCCGCTACCGGTAGCAGCCTGTGAGACCTATCCGGCGTCCCGCTTCTTGTTGCGCTCCGTAATCGCGGTGGCGAGGTCGTCGCGCTTGATGCCGCGCTTGTTGACCTGCCGTCCGTCGATGCGGCGGCTGATCTGGTCGGTGGCGATGCCGAACGGCTTGAGCGCGGAGCCGAGCGCTTCCGCCTTGGGCTTGGGCTCCAGGGCGGCCCACGGCCCGTACGCCTCGGGGCGCAGGTCGGCGAGGCGGTCGACGATGGTCTCGGACCACACCTTGGCCTCGCCCTTGCCGAGCACCGCGGCCACGTCGTCCAGGATCGTCGCGGACGTCTCAGGCGCGGGTGCCTCGCCCACGGCGTCGCCGGACAGGGTGCCTTCGGCCTCGCGCAGCGCTGCGGCGCGGGTCAGGATGCGTTCGGCGTCCTGGCCGTTGGCGAGGTAGGTGCGGACGATGCCGGAGTCGTCGGACATGCCCTTGAGCAGGCCAACTCCCTTGTGGGACTTCAGCAGCTTGGACGCATCCAACCCCTCGCTGTACGAGCCTGCACCCAGGATCGTGTCCGAGACCTGGTACGCACCCACCCGCAGCGCGAACCGCGCCTGATGCTGGTCACGCAGCTCCGAGGGGCACGCCTTGTCGTCCGGCTTCTGCGTCGACGTCATCACCGAGACGCCGACCGCCGGAGCGACCCGGGCGAGGTAGACGAGCAGGGACAGGATTTCCTTGCCGTGCTCGGGGTGGGTCAAGTACTCCTGCACCTCATCCACCACGAACAGCGTGAGGGGCATGTTCAGCTTCTTGTCCCGGCTGATCTCCGGGGTGAGCTTGCCTTCCGGGCAGATGTGCAGCGGCAGTTCCGACAGCCGGTGGTAGCGGTCCTCCACGTCCGCCTTCAACTCACGCAGCGAGGTCAGCAGGTGCACCACCGGGTCCAACCCGTTCTTCGGGACGATGCCGAAGCCGATGCGGTGCGCGACCTTGGCGAACTTGCGCCAGTCCGGCGACGCCTTCCCGTCGAACACGTACAACCGCACGTACGGGTCCAGCGCCGCAGCCAGCGCGATGGTGCGCGCACTGAACGTCTTGCCCTGCCGCGGGACCGCGCCGACCAGCAGAGACAGCCACAGCATCGTGGCCATCATCGGGTTGCCCCGCTCATCCACGCCCCACGGGAACGGCTTCCAGAAGTCCACCCGAGTCGCCCCCAACAGCGGGGACTTGCCGGACGGAACCGCGAGCGGGTCACGGTCGGCGATCCAGTACGACACCCGCCGGCCACTCGTCTCGTCCTTGTCGAGGAACAGCTGAGTAGGCGCGATGTCCATACCGGACGCGAGCCGCGCGTGCGCCTTGAGCGCGTCCTCGAAGGTCTTGCCGTACGGCAGGTCGACGACCACGCGCCAGCCGTCCCCGTCCCGGCCGATCGGCCTCGGGAACGCGATCGACTGATCCTTGCTGGTCAGTCCGGCTGCCTCGTGGGCGCGGATGACGATATCCGAGGACAGCTTGCGCTTGCGGAAGGTCACCTTGGCCATATCGATCAGCGGCCGGTCGGCCGGAGCACCGACCACACCCAGCGTGGTGGTCAGCGTCGCGATGGACAGCAGGAGCAGCCACGACGGGGCCATCACCCACAGGGTCAGGACTGCCGCTAGGCCGATGAATCCGGCGAGAGCGGCGACGATGCCGCGCAGCCGCACGCGGTCGTTGCGCTGCCGCGACAGCTTCAGGTACTCGCCCGCATCCTCCGCAGCCACAGCCGCCAGCCGCAGCCCCTTTCCCTCAGCGTCGAACACCCACCGTCCGACGGAGGTCGACCAGCGCCACGCACCGCGCGGCGAGTAGGCCAGCACCTTCGGGGTGTAGATGCACGGCAGGCGAACCGCGTGATAGCCGACCACGGTCGAGTAGTGCCGTATCGCCCACTTGCGCACGGCCCGGCGCTGGTCGGGCAGCTTCACCCAGTCCGGCAAGACCGCGAGCCGTGCCTTGTCCTTGGCCTCCATCCACTCAGCCACGGACGGCGGGTAGACCTCGCGCGGCGGGTCGACCGGCGCACCTTCGCTGAGCCCTTCGGCTTCAGGGTCGTCGGCGTCGGGGAGTTCGGCCTCCCACTCACCCGGCTTCACCGCACCCGGCATTGACGAGTCGGCCGACCGGCCACGGTCGGAGTCGGGTGCACGGGGGCCAACCGAGTCGGCCGACCCGATACGGGCGGATCGGGCCTTGCCCAAGTCGACTACCTCCGCACCCGAGTCGGGTGCCATGTCGGCTTCGAGTCGGTTGAAGAGTTCGTTCTCGTCGTCGTGATTCACTGAACGTCCCTCCCTGGGACACGGGGTTGGAAGGGACCCGGACGGCGCTTTCGACGGCCGACCGTCCGGGCCCCGGTGAACAAAGCCGTACGGGTCACGCGGTGGGGCGGGGCAGTGCGCGGCAGGTCTCCGAGTGCGCCTGCGCCCAGCCCTTGAGCTCGCGCACCACGCACGCCGGGTTGTCGTACGTCTCGCCGCAGCCGCCGCAGACGGCCGCATGACGGCCCGGGTAGTTCGCACTCGGCTGCGGGATCACATCGACGGTGGCCCCGACGATGGTCAGGAACCGGAACAGCACGTTGGCGGGCCAAGCGATCTTGCCGATCACAACGAATCTCCTTGCGTCAGATGAGGTGTTCAGGCGACGCGCTGTTCAGGAAAGGCACAGGTCACGCACATGCCGAGCGAGGGCGGAATGCAGTACCCCGCGTCCAACTGGCAGACCGGGCAGGTGCGGCGGGCGAGCATCGCCAGCGCGAGCGCACCCCACTTCCGCGACGTCATCGGCCGAACCGGCTTCGCGCGGTCGATGCGATACAGGTAGGCGACCAGGACCCCGGACTTGCGGCCCCGGCAGCGGCGCATGACCTGCGCGGCAATCGGCTGCCCACCGGGCCGTAGGCCACGGGCCCGGAGCTGACGCCGGGTAGCGTGCCCGACCGGCGCGTACTGCCACGGGTACGTCGGGATGCCGTACGTGGTGCCGGTCGGATCGAAGCACTTGCCGAACGTCGGCGACATCAGGCCGCCACCGCCTCAGCGGCTACGTCAATCTGACGAGAATCGGTAACGGCGTTCCCCGCGGCCCGCTCGGTCTTGAGCGTGTCGCGGATCATCCGCGCGTTTGCCGCAGACACCCGCACCGTGGTGCGGATCCGGTCCGCCGTCAGCTCCGCATCCGACCAACCCGCGGTGAGCTCACGCGCCACCGTCAGCATCTCGGCCGGAGTACGCGTGGCCTTGCCCTTCGCCTTGGCTTGACGGGGCCGCCGCGGCTTCGGCTTCGGGTCGCCCGCCGGGTCCGGCTCCGGCTCCGGCTCCGGATCGGCCGGCACACCCGCGGGGGCCATTTCTCCGAGCTTGAGCAGGACCCGTGTGCGCTGCGGGGTGTGCTTGCGCCACCGCCGCCCGTACTGCTCGCGCAGCTCGGCACGCGCCAACTGCCGTTCCTTCTCCCGCTCCAACGCCACCGCGTAGGAGGTGATCTCCCACAGCGTCATCCGACGCCAGAGAGCGAAAGTGGAGGGGAAGGCCAGCAGCCAGCGGCCGAACCGGATCTTGTCCATCCGGCGGCCGGTCACGGCACCGATGCGGACGGCGTAGATGTGGGCTCCGATCTCGGAGAACACCACCCACAGCAGTGGCATCGTGCCGTGGGCCACCTTCGCCCACATCCCGTGCCCGGCCGCGACGTTCAGCCCGCACGTGATCAGCGTCAGCACCCAGGGAACGAACCGCACCCAGGCCAGCGCCATATCCATGCGGATCAACAGCAGGTTGGCGACGGTGAATACCGGGATCGCCACATCGATGCCGACCGGCAGCATCCACGGAGCGGAGAAACCCCATTCCAGAGCGGCGGCCGAAACGGCATCGAACGAGGCCACCAGGCCCAGCGCGCCGACTCCGGCGGCGGAAACCGCGCCCAGACCGGCCAGACCCTGTTCCGGGCGACTCAGCGGCGGCACCGTGGGGCGCGCCGTCTCGGATGCGGTGGTCATGCCGCCACCGCCCTGCGGCGCGGCCGACGAGGACCGGCGGACCGCGGCAGCGTGATCACGTTGAACAGTTCCGGGGCGAACGCCTCGATCGCTTCCGCAGCAACCCGGCTGACGTCGTCGGGGAGCTCCGGGTAGTCGGTGAGGATGTCCCGCGCAGCATCAAGACGAGCCGCGCGCTCTTGCTCGGTTTCGCCCTCTACACCCAGCCACAGATCCAGCGGGGTACCGAGCGCGAGCTCAACGAACTCTGTGGCGGTAACAGCCACATGACCAGCAACGATGTTCTTCATGGGTCGTACTCCTCTCAAGGCGGAACGGCCCGAACAGCGGCCCCGGTGTTCGAGCACCGGGGCCGCCCGCCGTTGAAGCAGGGAAGAACTCCCAACGCTCCCCACCACCCCCGAACCGACTGGCTCAGGGATGCCTGGGCAGCACAGGGCTGCGTACTTGCACTGCGCGCGGACCAGAGCCGCGCCGACCGCCTTTCTGAGGAGGCGGTGACCTCGCTGTTGAGTTGTCAAGGAACAGACGCTTCCTTCAGACCCGTTTCACGGGGCCATCCGGGCGCTTTACACAGGTCAAGCGGCTACCGCCCGAGGATCCGGACGCCCGCTCATTAACTAGCTTGCACTAGTCTGCTGTGGCGCACAACCCTCATGGGGTGATGCGCTCTAGTTCGCTGTGGTGGGTAGGCTCAGAGCATGACTGTCACAGGAGGACCCAAGCCGAAAGCGGTGCAGGTCGCGGACGCCCTTCGCGAGGACATCAAGAAGATGAAGCCGGGGGAGAAGCTCCCGTCACAGCGCGAGTTGATCGACCGGTTCGGATTTGCGAGCCAGACCATCCAAAACGGCTTGGCCGCACTCCGAGCCGACGGGCTGATCGTGTCGGCCGGGAACCTCGGTAACTTCGTCAGTGACGGGTCTGCTCCCACCAGCGACATGCACGACGACATCAAGGAAATTCGCTCCCAGATTCAGGCGTTGGCTGAACGGGTCGCAGCGCTCGAAGAACGTTCCGTCCCGGGTGGTGCGTGATCTGCAACCAGCATGCAAGGAACGGGAGTTGTGACGTAAGTGACAGCCAGGGGACGGCGAGGCAGAGGTAGGGACATGTCCAGTGACACCCCCGTGTCCCCTTCCCTGTCCCCCTGGCCCGCGGGTGAGACTCGGAGTAGGCACTCGGAGGAGGGCACATGAGCGACGACAGGGCCGCATGGGCGCGGCGCATCGCTGCTGAACGAGCGGCTCGTGACTGGTCGCAGCGTGACGCTGTAAGGGCACTGCGGGCGCACGCTCCCACGGAGCTGCCCGCGGAAGACAGCATGATTCGCCAGTGGAAGCGCTGGGAGTCAGGCCAGATGCCGAACGACTTCTACCAACCGATCATCGCGGCCCTCTTCGGCACCGTGACGCACGCGCTCTTCCCCGCGCCCTCGCGGCGAGACGGGGACCACGAGATCTTGGCAGCATCCGGCATGGAGACGCTGGAGATCGTGAGTCGTCTCAACCGGTCTGACGTCGACAACGCCACGCTCGATGCTCTGCGGATCACAGCAGACCGGCTCAGCTCGGAGTATCCGTTCATGCCGAGCGAACAGCTTCTCATCGAGGGGCGCCAGTGGCTCCGTCGTGTCGTTGACCTCCACAAGAAGAGCCTCACGCTCGCGCAGCACCGGGAAGTGCTCACGCTGTCCGGTTGGCTCGCGCTACTGGTCGGCTGTGTCGAGTACGACACGGGCGACCGCCACGCGGCCGAGTCCACACGACAGGCCGCGCTCTCGCTCGCGATCGAGGCTGACCACGCGGAGGTCGCTGGGTGGGCGCACGAAATGCGGGCATGGTTCGCTCTCACGACCGGCGACTACCGCGGCGTCATCGCAGCAGCGCAGGCCGGAGCCGAGACGGCGGCGCACCACGGCGTGGCCGTGCAGCTCGCCGCCCAGGAAGCCAAGGCATGGGCGCGGCTCGGAGACCGCCGGCAAGTCGAGGTCGCCTTGGACAAGGGGCGGCGAATGCTCGAAGGGATGCCGCACCCCGAGAACCTGGACAACCACTTCGTGGTGGACCCCTCCAAGTTCGACTTCTACGCGATGGACTGCTACCGCCTGGTCGGTGAGGACAAGCTCGCACGCACGCTCGCGGAAGAGGTGCTGAGGGTAGGAACAGACTTCGACGGCACCGACCGCTCGCCGATGCGTAACGCTGAAGCTCGCGTCACGCTGGGCGTCACGGCGGCACGTGAGGGCGACTTGGAGCAGGCACTCATCATGGGGGAGCGAGCCCTCGAAGGGGACCGTAAGTCGGTGCCTTCGCTGATCATGACCAGCCGTGAGCTTGCTGCCGAGATGCGCCGCCGATACAGCTCCGAGCCGGGGGCGCAGGACTACCTCGCGCGGCTTCACTCGCTCGCCGAACAGAAGCCCGGGTTTATGCCTCGCTGACTTCTCTCGGAAAAGCGACCTGGGTTCACATGGACCCAGGTCGTATCACGCCATTTGAGCGTACGTCGATCAGGCAGCCGTCGGCGTTTGAAAGTCGAGCCGCGCTCTCGAATTGCGCAACATTACGAACGTATTCGCGTAGGTAACCGCCAGCGCCTCGCAGGCGTCAGGAATAAGAATACGCCTCTTAGAGTCCGGACGGGGTTGTTCGTGGGTGACGAGCGTGTGATTGTGCGCTATCGCATATGCCACCAGGAAGAAATCGGCCGTGTTGTTCAAAAATTCCGTGACTGCAGCAGTCGTATAGCTGCGAGAATTCGCCCAGCGCGTTAGCGACGGAAAGTGTGTGGTAGTGACTTCGTCAATGGGACGAAAGAAGTCAGGATGACCGCTTGCCCAGTCTGCTAGCTCGTCGCCACCGTGAATCAACTCATCCCGTACGGGCTCAATGCTGCATGCCACGAAGTTGGTGTGGGCGTAATCGAGCCACGCCCAGAATCCAGGCGCTATATCGAAGGCATAGTAGCGATTCTTCGCCTCGATTAGCACGTTGGAGTCGACCAGATACATTAGGCGGCCCCGATTTTCTCAACGAGATTCTCAAACGTCTGATGCTTTTTCGTGCCCAGAAGATGATAAGCATCCCTGAAGGGCGTCCCTCCTTCAAAGGTGTCTGCGATCACTGCGCGTGCGAACCGTCGGCCTAGACGTAGGGGCTGTGTGTTGTAGAAGCTACCGCCAGACTCGCCATCCCGCCCTGCCATAGCAGAGATAACACGTTGGCGTTCAGAAGCGTACCGCGCCTGATAGTCATCCCAGTTGAGGAACCCGGCATCATAGAGCCGTTTCAAAATCACTAGGGTACTTACGCGGTATCGACGCGCAAGACGCTCCAACTCGGCAACTGTAACCTCGCCGCCGTACTCACCGCGAATTTCGACCAATGGAACAAGCACTTCCGCTGCCACACGATTGCACCATAGCTCCGCCTCATTGTCGCTCTTCTTTGCCATTGCAGCATCAGAGAGTGCACTTTCACCGAGCCAGATATGGCAAAGCTCATGAACCATGGTGAATATTTGGGCAGCTTTAGTGTCCGCACCGTTTACAAAAATCAACGGGGCAATAGGATCAGACAAGGCAAACCCGCGAAACTCCTCCGGCTTCAGCTTACGGTGAGTGTCAGCCCCCACTACCCCATTGACCATAACGAGAACACCAATACTCTCGATGCGGTCGATGAGCTGGCGCAACGCTTCCTTCCAAGATGCAAAAGCCGTCCGCTCGGAAACACCGAAGCGCAACTCTTCCCTGATCTCGTCGGCTACTTCCCGGGCGTTACTAGAGGTGTTCACAGAGCCGACGAATTCGAGGTCTGGGTAGCCGTGGGTGTTCGCGTAATCGCGGTACCAGTCCTGCCGAGACTGGCAAGAATAGATGGTGTCAAGTAGGTCGACGGAGGGGCGAACAATCGCGCGATTGCCCAGCGTTCGCATGTCGGGGATCGGTACAGGCTCCTCCGGCGGCTCAGGGAGGAACAACAGTCCGAGCGGTGCGTGAGTGGCGTGAGCGAAACGCTCCAACTGCTTCAGCGTGGGGCGAGTTCTCCCAGCAAGCCACTCCTCAAGCTTCGGGACACGTTGGGCGGCAGCCTCCTCCGACCATCCGGCCCGCTCAACCGCCCACTCCAACAGAGCCGGTTCTACCCGGACACGGACAGACATGCCACTCACCTCCCCCTCGACCTTAGGTTAGGGACCAAAGTGACGCTTGCGAACTCTACGTTCTGTCACGGATCGGACACTGCCGTAGGTGTGTCTCTGCCCAATTGCGTTGCGGAGCATGCTTGGGCCGTCTGTACACCAAGCTCATGCGGCAGCAGCGGAGCACACATACGGGCGAGCGGACACAACCAGAGGCCACGGGACCAGGCACAATCCGTCCACGAGACGTCGTCGGAGGCGTCCGGGCAGGGGGCCAAACGGGGGGCCAAACGAGACAGCCGCGCCAGTACCGTCCTGGACAGCTATGGACGGTTGCGGAGTGGCACGTGCAGCTCAGCGCCTTGTGGACAAGGTCCCAAAGGGTCTGATCGCGTTCGGGACGAAGAGGTCGTGGGTTCAAATCCCGCCACCCCGACAGCTGAAACACCAGGTCAGGGGCATGATCCACTCAGTGGATCATGCCCCTGAGTGGTTTCTTGGGCCTCTTGGGAGAAATCTGGGAGAAGATCTTGGAATTCCGCCCCCCAGACGGCATCTACTGACGCGCCTTCAGCCGCTCCTGTTGAAGGACGTTCAGGCCTGCCGCAGGCGACGTGGGGGCAACCGGGCATCGAGCGCCGCCTCCCATCCTGCAGTGAGCGCCGCAATCAGCTCCGCCCGCATCTCCCGCGTGATGTGCGAGTAGCTCGCCTGCACCGATCTCTCGACATCATGCGTGCTGACAACGGTCCCCAGCGCTCGCAGCGCAGTAGAACTTTCTCTACTCCCATCAAGGCCCGCGCACAGCGCGAGCGCGCGCCGCCTCTGCGGCGCGGCCTGCCTCGTGTCTGCGCCCCGGCTGGCCGCGCCAGGCGGCGCGCTACGTGCAGCGGGCAGAAGCGAGGACGTCACCCGCGGCCAAGACATGCCTCCGGCGGGGGCGCTCAGGCTCCGGGATGGCGGGGGCGCCGTTCGCGAGTGCCTGGCCCGTTGGTGGCGTGTGCGGGGAGCTCCCATCCCGTCTGCCATCGACCCAGGCAGAGCCGAGCAGGCGCGGCCCCTGGCGTCCAGGTCGTTCGTGCAGTGGCGCGCTCCACCTGGACGCCAGGAACCACGCCCGCTCCACGGTGTGTGGGTCGACGGCAGACGGGATGGGAGCTGGGCTGAGTGGTGGGTGAGGGAAGTACGTTCCCGACTGCGCTTCTCCGCGGGTGGGGGCTTTGTTCACACGGTGTGGGGGAGAGGGTGGATCTCGTCGGTCAGGTGACCTGTGCGTTCGTGAATGCGTTTGACCGCTTCGGCCGAGGGAGCCTCGGAGAGGCAGTAGACCGTGCCGGCCTCCGGGTCCGCCCAGGCCCTCTCGAAGTGGACGCCTTCTTCCCCTTCGATGGCCCGGTTATCCTGGATGGCCTCCCTCAGTTGGTCGGCCGTGATGTCCTTCATCCCGTGGTGGACGTCCATGAACTGGGGCATGGCGTCGCACCTCCTTCCGACTTCTGCGTCCCGGCGTTGCGAATGGCCAACCCGCTTGCCAGCCATCATCTCCATCCTGTGCCCGTACGACCGTGACGGCGACCGCACGGGCTGGCACGCATCAGGCCCGCAGTGGCGGGCTGCCTCCGCTGTTTGACGTCGGCTGTGAGCTTCACGGCCGGGCCGTCTCTGGGCCGTCCGAGGCCCCACAAGGTCGACCAACGACGACCGCCAGTGACAGTCGAGCTACAGCCTCCAACAGTGAAACACCAGGTCAGCGGCCCCCGACCATACGGGTTTCCTCCCAGGGGTAGCCGTCGGGCAAGATGGGGTGTTTCTCGCCGTGCGGAGGTAGGCACTGCTGCAGCACGTGTGCCAGATGCATGCCAGATCGAGCGGTAAACCACGGTAACTCGGAGCCTCTGACAGCGCGGAAGCCTGCCAGCAGACTCCGCACCGCCGTGCGCAGGGCGACCAGCGAGAACGCGTCGGTGAGCGGCGCCAGGCTTACAAAGCAGCGCTCCCCAAGATGGCGCCCCACCGGTGGTGTAGGCCGTGAAGATCCACGCAGGGGCTGGTGGTGGCGAGCACCGTAGGCGACATAACCGATCGACACCCTGAGCGTGATGGCGTTGGCTGGGCGGCATGCCAGAACTGCGTACTGATCGTCTCCTGCTCCGCCGGTGGCGGGAGTCCGACCTCGATCCGTGGGCGGCGATGAACGCCGATCCCGAAGTTCGGGAACACCTGGGGGAACTGCTGACACGGGAGCAGAGTGATGCCGCAGTGGCACTCATGCAGGCCGAGTTCGACGAGCGAGGTTTTGGGTGGTGGGCGCTCGAAGCACGGGAGACCGGTGAGTTCATCGGCCGCGCTGGCTTGGACGAAGTGGGCGAGGACATGCCGTACGCGGGGGTGGACGTCGGGTGGCGGTTGAAGCGTTCGGCGTGGGGTCACGGCTACGCCACCGAGGCCGCCCTGGCCTGCCTGGCCTTTGGTTTCGAGGCCCTCGGGCTGCCGGAGGTCGTTGCGTCGACGACCATCAACAACCATCGTTCCCAGGCGGTGATGCGCCGGATCGGCATGACCCGGGACCCGGCTGACGACTTCGAGGATCCGAGCGTTCCCGAAGGGCCGCTTCGCCAGTGTGTGCTGTACCGGACCCCCAGCAGAGATGCTCACGGGCTACACCAGGTGGCGGGACACGACCCTCAAGGTCACAGACGAGCAGTACCGGGTGCCGTATGACGGCAGCGCCGACGGCAACGAGGACGGACGACGGCAGCACTCGCAGCACGCCACGGCGTTGGCGCAGGCCGGGCAGGGCCCGCAACAAGGGTGTGCCCGCATCTTCTAAGCGCTTGGTCGCGTCCCTTGTCGTCCAAGTGGGTGAGTGTCTAACTGCGTGACAACGCCGACGCACAACGGCGGACGAACGCGGACGCCTGCGGACCATCGCAGCAGCCGAGATGCACCGCGCCCCAAGACTGAGGGCTCACCCAAGTTGGTTCGGGACGAAGAGGTCGTGGGTTCAAATCCCGCCACCCCGACAGAGAAGTACCAGGTCAGGGCCGGTCCTCCGCTGAGGAGACTGGCCCTGACCTGTTCCTTGGGGGCTCTCTGGAGAAATCCTGGAGAAGATCTTGGGATTCGTCTCCAGGACAGGGCGAACGGAGCCCTACTGGCGGGCCTTCAGCAGCGCGTCCAGAGCGGCCACCGGCGAACCGGGACTCATCGCCCGGCGCGCGTCCAACGCTTCCCCCCACATCTCGGTCAGCGCAGCCATCAGGGCCCGCCGCATCCCGGGCGTAATGTGGTCGTAGCGGGACTGCACCGAGCCGTCCTCGTGGCCCATGCGTTCGTCCATGAGCTTTGGTGGGGTGCCCACTTCTCTCATGAGCGTCTTGTGGGTGTGGCGCAGCCCGTGCGGTGTCAGCCCTGGCGCGATCGGCACCCAGCACGCCTCAGCACGTTTGGAGGCTCCGCGCCCGCGTGCCGGAATCCCCGGCCACGGCTCCGCGACCACGGGCACCGGGTGCTCCTCCTGACTGCCGCGCTTGGGGTACACCCCCGTGGCCGCCGGCTGGACAGCCAGGTGCCGAATCCGGAGCGCCGCCAGTGCGCGGCCGGCTCCCCCGATGCTGCGTTACGTACGTAACCAAGTTCGGCGACGGCTTCCAGCACCTTCAACCGGGTCAGCCCTGCTACCGCTTCCGGGCGGTTGAGAACGTTGGACACGGTGCCAGTCGAAACGCCGGCACGACGAGCCACGTCGACCAGCTTCGCTCCCGGACGGCTCGCAGCACCATTGGCGGTGCCGTGACCACTGAAGACGTAGGTCAACCCGTGGCACCCGCAAGGCTTCAGTTTCGTCCGGGCGATGTGGCGGGACAGGAGCGCGGTAAGGAAGTCGGGGGCGTCGATGTCGCGATAGGAGTCGTCCTTCGGCGGGCAGCGGTGCAGTTCGCCCGTGTCCAACTCGTAGAGCTGCCACTCCACGCGGATGCTCTTCGGCCGGACGAACTCGGGCTCAAGGCCGACGAGCTCGCCCCACCGCGTGCCCGTGAAGCCCTTGAGGATGACGCCAACAAACTCGTCGTCGCGGCCGGACAGCAGCGCGGTCCGCTCGGCGAGCAGCAGAATGCCGGATGCCGTCGTGACCACCTTCTCCGGCCCACGGTTGCGTGAGCGGCCGGCACGCTTCCCTCGTCCGCGCCTCTTGGTTGCCGGGTTGGAATCGCGCAGCCCCTCGTCAACGGCATCCGCCAGGATCAAGTGCAGCGTCGCCCGCCATGTCTCTCTCGCTTCTCCCAAGCGGCAATGTCGGTGTTCAGGATGTCGGCGATGGCGAAGTCTTCGAACGCGGGGATGACCTCCGGTCATGGTCGGTCGCACCACAACCGCACCGGAATCACGCGGAGAACAGCGGGAAATCATGGTGAAATGGTGGCTAACCCAGCGAAAGGGCCCGCAGTGATCTACGGCTGAACGGCGGGATCAATCGCTCTCACCACGTGACCATCCGTGGTCCCGCCCGCGCATTTCCAGACCGCGGTCTCATGGAAGTAACCCACATGCAGACCGCGGTCGTGCTCGCCGCAGACGGGCCAGGTCACGCGATGGTGGCTCATGACGAATTCCTGCACTCCTTCCGCCACAGCACCCAGAACCTCTGCCGAATCGGGTGTGGACACCTCCGCCGACTTGATATGGACCACGCCGACCGGTCCCAGGTCCGGGTCGCGCACGTAGTCGATGTAGCAGAAGTCGTCGCCGGTGGCCGCTTTCCCGGTGTCCTGCTCCGCCGACCTGGTGACCGTCTCGAAGGCCGATCTCGCCATGGAGAAGGTTCGCGCGGTCCAGGATTCACAGAACTCCGATTCCGGAATTTCTCCACGCTCGCCGTACAGCTCGGCCATCCACGTCAGTACCTCCTCGGGGAGCTGCTCCCCGTGCCGCCAGACCGCTCGCAGCATCCGGTCCTGCCAGTCCGAGAAATTCGACATCATCGCTGCCTTCCGATGGCAATGAAAGCCGGGGGAGAAGTGGCTGCCCACTTCTCCCCCGGCGGTGATCAACCCGAAGGGTCTCAGGTGAAGAGGCCGTAGACGTTCAGGGTCGGGTTCCTGACGCAGATGTTCATGACGGTGAACTTCCCGCTGAATTCAACGTTGTCCGTCCAGTCGAACCAGAAGGTCATGCCCATGGCCCTGTACTTCCCCCGGTCCGACTCCGGTCTTCCTCTCCCGTTCGGGACACCCCAGGAGCCGTGGAAGACGTAGGTGCCCGGCTCCAGGTGGCCGTAGCTCTGATTCTTCTTGGCGTTGTACAGCGGAAGGACGATGGTGTACACGAACTTCAGAGCGCCGTACTTCTTCCAGATGCTCTTCAGCTTCACGTACCAGGTCAAGCTGCACTTGGACTTCCCGGTGCAGTTCCTGCTGATGCCGATGGTGTAGTTCTTCGTCTTCTTCGTCTGAGTGCGGTAGTTCAGCTCACCGCTGGTGTCCGACTGACCGATCGGGTCGGCGGGGTAGATGTAGGCGCTGGTGTTGCCGCCATAGACCGGGTCGCTCTGGAGGAAGCGGCCGGTGGTCGGATCGTAGACGCGGACGCCCATGAGGGTGTATCCGGCCAGGCCGTCGGTGGCTTTCTGGTAGGCGCCCAGGGACCCGTACTTCGCCGCGGCGGCCGTGGCGTCCAGCGGGTTGCCGTACTCGTCGTAGCGCTGGACCGTGGCGGCGGAGGTCGCCAGGTCCAGCCGGACGGAGATGTCACCATGCAGGTTGGCCAGTTGGAGGACCGCGCCGCCGGTGGCACCGGTGGTGGCGGCCAGGCCGCCGGAGAGGTCGGGGACATTCCGGCTGACAGTGGAGGCGGAACCCGCGGTGGTGACCGTCCAGGACGGAGTGTCGCAGCCACAGTTGTAGTGGTTCACCGTGGTGCTCGTGGTCGACCAGGTCGCGCCGCTGTCGCTGGTGGTCGCGGTGGCCGAGGACGCCAGGCGGCCGGAACCGTCCAGGCCCCAGGTGGTACGGGTGGAGCCCACGGTCTCACTGGCCACCAGGTCGTTGGTGTAGTAGGCCAGGGTCTTGCCCGCCACCTGGGTGGTGCGCCCGAAGGCGTCGTAGGTGTAGCCCCCGGCGATGAGGCGACCCGCGGTGTCGTGCGCGTACGCCGTGCTGGAGGTGGTGGGGGTGGAGCCCGCGGCCGTGACCGTGGTGGTCAGCGAGGTGCGGTTGTCATCCGTGTCGAAGGCGTAGGCGCGCGAGGTCGTCGTCGTGCCGTCGTCGTCGGTGGCCAGGGCCAGGCGCCCGGAGGCGTCGTAGCCGTAGGCGGTGGACAGGGTTCCGCCATCGGTCTGGGTGTGACCGGTCTGCTTGCCGTGGATGGTGTAGGTCGCGGAGTCGGAGAGCACGGTGGTGCCTGAGGAGTCCGCGTAGGTCACCGACGTCTGGTTGCCCGTCGTGTCGTAGGTCGTGGCCAGGGTGTAGCCACCGGGGAGGGTCTCACCGGTGAGAGCGCCGTCGGCGTCGTGGGCACCGGCCGTGAACGTCCCGGCGACCGAGTCGGTGATGGACCGGGCCTGGCCGGTGGTGGCGTCGTAGGTGTAGGTGGTGGTGGACGGCACCGAGTCGGACGCCGTCACCGGGCGGTCGAGGATGTCGTAGGTGAAGGAGCTGGTGCTGCCCGACCCGTCGCTGTAGGTGAGTGTCCGGCCCAGGGCGTCGTAGGTCGAGGTGGACGTCCTGCCGTTGGCGGTGGTGCTGGCGACCTGGCCGGTGGCCCCGTCGTAGGTGATGGTGGTGGCCGGAGTGCCTGTTCCGGTGCCGCCGGTGACGGTCGTGCCGGTCGGACGGCCCGCCGCGTCGGGCGCGGTGGTGGTCGTACGGGTCACGCCGTTGGCGGTCTCGGCCTTGGTGACGACCTGGCCCCACCGACCGTAGGTGTAGACGGTGGTGACGGCCTCGGCGGGGTTGGTCCCGCCACCCGAGATGGCCGCGGCCGGGGCGGTCCTGCAGAGCAGGCCGTCCCACTCGGTCGAGGCGCAGGCGCCGGTGGCGTGCGCGTCGTAGTAGGTGTACACCAGCGTGCCCGCGTCCGAGCCGGACGATTTCGGGGTGCGGGTGGTGGCCACACGGCCCGCGCTGTCGTAGCTGGTCACCTGGCCCGCGGACTCGCCGCCGCCGGTGGTGGCCAGTTCGGAGCCCGTGGACCAGTCGTAGGTGGTGGTCGTGGTCTTGGTCTCCGCGTCGGTGGCGTAGCCGGCTATGGCCGCGCCCGTGGTGGAGGAGGTGACCAGGTCGGAGACCGCCGCGTTTGCCGGGGCTCCCTCGTCGTAGGCGTAGGAGGTGTGGGCACGGGCCGGGATCATCGTGCCGGCGGCCAGGGTGGACTCGGGGGTGGTGCCGGTGAGTTCCGCGGCCAGGGTGATCTGGTGCAGCGGACCGTACTCGTCCGTCACACGGGTGCCGTCGGCGGAGTACTCCAGCACGGTGACCAGCTGCTGGGCGCGCTCGGCGGGGGACAGATCGGTCAGGCCCAGGGCGGCCAGTTCTGTCGCCGCGTTGGCGGAGGTGCCCAGGGCGAGTTCCCGGTTGCCGGCGGTCAGGTCGGAGGACTCGTTGCCGAGCAGGTCGTACTCGGTGGTGGTGATCGCACCACCCGGGCTCACGGTGTTGGTCTCCGCTCCGTTCGCGTTGATGTAGCTGATCGTGGCCCGGGCATAGGCGCCAGCTGTCAGGTCGCCACCGGTGCTGGAGGCCGGAACGCTGTCGGCGGGGAAGAACGCGGTGGCGTCGGTGGGCGCCTCGTCCTGTCCCCAGGTGGCGACCGTCGCGGTGTCCATCTGGTACGGGGCGGCGGTGCCGGAGACCGGGACGTCGTAGACGACGGTGGTGGCCGCCGTGCCGGACGTGGTGCTCGCGGAGCCCGCGGCGAGCGCGGCACGCGAAACCTTGAGGAGCATGCCGGCCCCCGAGGTCAGGGCCGAGCCGGCCGTGCCGTAGGTGAAGGTCCAGGGCAGCTCGCCCGGCTTGGTGTACGTGGCTACGCGGCCGTCGGTGCCGTAGGTGTACTCCGTCTTCAGCGAGGGGCTGATGCGCGGGTCCCACACCTGGCGCAGCTGGCCGGAGGCGTTGTAGGCGTACGAGGCGAGCGTCTCGGAGGTCGAGGCGGAGGCACCGGGGGTGGTGGCCCACAGCTTGACGGCCGAGACCTGGTTCAGATAGTCGCCCAGTGTGCTGGAAGTGGCCGTGGTGGCCGGAGCGTAGACGTACTCCAGTACCCGGCAGCCCTTCGTGGACGGCGTCGTCTGGCAGGTCGTCGCAGTCGCCGCGCTCGTCGGCGAGACCACGTACCTCGGACGGGCCAGCTTCTTGCCGCCCACGTCCACCGTCGTCGAGAAGACCGTGACCGTCGAGTCGTCGACCGCCGAGGCCGACGAGAACACCGTCCACGTCGTCGAGGCCGGGTCCGCCTTCGCGAACACGACCGTGTTGGCGTCGCTGTCGGTCAGTGTGAACATGTTCGTGGTGGTCGAGTAGGTCAGCGTCAGAGACTCGGCACCGATCTCCGGCTGCCAGCCGCCGCTGCTCGTCTCGGTGAACGCGATCGCGCTGCCGTCACCGGCCAGTACCTCGACAGAGGAGCCGGAGGTCTCGCGGATCTGCGTGTAGTCGCTCGACTCGGCGGAGACGGCCGACGTCCAGCCGGGGCCGAAGATCTGCGCCTGGCCCTCGGTGTCGGTGCTGTTGGTACGCGAGGAGAACGTACGGTCCACGCTCGCGGCGAACGCGGAGGCGTCGGTGGCCGACAGGGTGAAGTCACCGGTGAGTTCGTTGACCTGGCCCGGGCCGATCTGATTGGTGAGGGCGGTGCCCGCGTCCCGGTCGAGGGTGACCTCGGCGGTCTGCGAGTAGCCGGTGGTGGTGCCGTCGGTGAACGCGGCCCGCAGCTGGATCACGCCGTCCTCGGCGAGGGTGGAGACGGTGTTCCACACCAGCTTGGTCGCGGTGCCGCCGCTGACGGCGACGGGCCAGGCGGAGACGGCGGAGCCGGAGGCGGTCACGGCACCGACGGGCACGGTGTGCCAGATGTCGGTCTCGCCGCGCCGGTACTGCCAGGTCACGCCGGTGTAGGTGGTGAGGCCCTTGGCCGCCAGGGTGACCCGGCGGGCGGTGGTGTCGCCGTCCTGCGGGGAGAGGATCGCCGCGCCGTCGGCGCCGACGCCGAAGCTGTAGGCGGTGCTGGCGGTCGAGAGGTTGCCGCCGGAGTCGATGGTGCGCGCGTACAGCGTGTGCCAGCCGCCCGCCGGGTTGATGCTGATGGTCTGCGCGTCGCCGCCGGTGCCGTTGGTGGTGTCCAGCTTCGTGTTCAGCAGGGACGCGTCGTCCAGGCCCCACTGGTAGCCGGCACCGTCCGTGGAGGAGGTGTCGAGGGTGCAGTTCACGGCGGCGGAGGCCTTGGCGGTCCAGCCGTTCTGGGTGTACGTGTCACAGGTGACGGTCGGTGCGACCGGCTTGGCCGTGTTCAGCACGAACGTCGTGTAGCCCGACCACGACCCGAAGTCCGTAACGTCGTACGCCCGCGCCCGGTAGCGAAGATGGCTGCCGGAGGGGAAGGCGGAGGCGGAGGGGATGGCCAGGGTCGAGGTGGAGCCGGAGGCCACGGTCTTGCCGTACGCCGTGAGGGAGTACGTGGTGTCCGCGTACGCCGGGTCGGCGGTGATCTCGTACTGCGCCTGGACGTTGGCCCCGTCCGGGTCGGTCACCTTCGACGACAGGGTCGGGGTGAGCGAGGTGACGTAGCGCTTGCCGTTGTAGGCGTTGACCTGCGAGGGCGCGATCGCCGTCGAACTGGGCACCGCCGGGTAGGAGTTGTACGTCACGGTCAGGTGCGGCTCGGTGGAGCCGTCGCCGGAGACGTAGTTGGCGGAGCGGTAGCGGCGCCAGGTGGTGGAGTCGGTCTCCGAGGCACCCGCGATACGGACACCGTAGTTGGTGGAGCCGCCGGCCCAGGCCTGCACGATGGCGTCGATGTCGAAGTTGACGGTGCCGGCCGGGCAGGAGTCGTTGTAGCCCTTGGCCGCCGTGCTGGTGACCGCGCCGGTCGTGGTGGTGGCGGGCTGGTCGCCCCAGGTGATGTCCGAGGTGGTCCAGGCCCCGGTGATCCGCCGCACCTGCGTGCCCGCGCCGGTGGTGGCACAGGTCGAGGAGTAGTACGAGTACAGGGCGAGGTTGGTGTCGGTGATGTGCTTGCCCGTGAACGCCGACACGTCGAACTTCAGGTAGGCGCGGGCCTTGGTGGTCCCCGCGTCGTACGTACCCGACTTCAGCTCCTCCGAGGAGACCTGGGAGTCGGGGTAGTTGGTGGCGACCCAGGTGTCCGCGGAGGCTGCGAGCGTGCTGGTGGGGTCGACGGTGACCGGGTAGGTCAGCTTGTTGTCGGTGAAGTAGCTCGCGTCCGGGGTGAGGACCAGGGTCTGCGACCCGTCCTCGGCCGTCTCCACCTTCGTGGCGACGGGGGCCTGGTGCTTCGACTCGCCGGACTTATGGTCCTTGGAGGAGTCCCACATCATCGGCGCGGGCGCCTCGGCGACCAGCTTCCCTGCGCCGTCCTTCAGTAGCAGGTGACCGGATTCGGCCACCGACAGCTCAAGTCCCTTGAGCCGCATGGGTATCCGGTACTCCAGCGGACCCTCGGGCGCCTTGTCCAGGACAACGTTCTGGCTGAACCCCTGCGACAGCGCGGTGACCGTCAGGGTCTCGCCGTCACCGAGATCGTAGGAGGCGGTGTCGTCCTTCACCGAAGGCGTCGGAAGCTTCGACTCCCAGCCCATCCCGAACGACTTCGCGCCCTTGGTGACCGAGGCGAGCGCGGTGTCCCCGCCATCGGAGACCGCGATGTCGGCGGCGGCCACCTCCGGCTCCAGCGCACTGCCCTCGTCGGCCAGAGCGGTGTCGATGTTGTGCCAGACGCCGTCGACCTTCTGCCGGATCGGCGCCGCGTACGTGGATGTCTGCAACTGCCCGTTGGGCAGCGCGTACGTCGTCGAGCTGGCGGAACGTTTCGCCAACACCTCGATCCTGCGGCCCTGCAACCGGGCCATCAGCAACGCGGCGGCCGTCGAATCGGCCGAAGACGCCGCCGACTTGGCGGACTTGCCCGCGGCCGTCGCCCGCGTGGTGGCGGAGTCCGCGGCGGCGAAGGCCTGCCCGCTCCCCAGCGACACCAACGCCGCCTCGGCAACCAGTACGGCGGCGACGGCGAGCGCGGTGCGTCTTGGCGATATGCCCGCGACTCGCGCCCTTCCCCGTTGTCTGAATCTCAACACGACTCCTGTTATCACGCCATGACGCCTGATACGCCATGGGCTGCGTGATCTTAAATGTAGGGAAGCGGTGAAGAAAACCAACGATGCGGTCACTCCGGGCGGAGCCCTCGAAATCGTTACGTCATCTTGCCTGTCAGTCGCTTGACCTGCACAGGTATGGGTTACATAAGCGCCGGGACGGCGGCGGACTTCGCGCGATGGTCGCGCTGCCCACGTGCGCATGTGGGGCGATTTCCGGCAAAGGGCCGACGGTCTTCGGTGTCGGACTTGACCGCGAGCTGCCGGGTGCGTCGGTATGGAAAAGTGATGTGGAGTTGGTGCTCTTGTCCTGATGCGGACGACGGCTCCCGCCACTCGCGCCCGCGCGGAAGGCCATGCTGATCTCGGTTCCGTGATGGAACAGGGGCGGTCCTCCTTTTGCTAACCCGAGAGGACACGGAGCGGCCATTCGCCCAGGCCAGCACCCAAACAGCCCGCGAATGACCGCAGCTTTCCAAACCTATAGCCCCATCCGTCGTCACAGACCAGCTGTCGCTGCTCGCTCTGGTAGACAACACAGCGCAATATCGTGGCTGATGCCGGTGGGGGTGCAGCGAGGCATACGCGTGTGTGGTCGGCTGGCGCACCCGCCGTCGTGGCTGACTGTCGTCTGCTGAGGTTCAGAAGGGGCGCATCCGGGGTGCCAGCCGTCAGCCGAGTGCGGCTGGGCCGTCCCTGGGCCGTCCAACGTTGCTCGACAGTGGTCAATGGCGACCAACAACAACCACGAAGCGCATGAGCTCACCGCGCCTGACCAGGAAAAGCGCAGGTCACCAAGACTCCCGGCAAGACCAAGGGCAAGAAGACAGATCTTGACTCGCCCATTGAAACTCCGCCGACCGCTTCCAATCCCCTGACTGATGGTCGAGTCTGGGTGTACTGCGCGGCGGTCCTGGACGCGTTCAGCCGCAAGATCGTGGGCTGGTCGATCGACTCCCGACAGGACTCCACCCTCGTGGTCAACGCGTTGGACATGGCCATTCGCAACCGCCGCCCCGGACCAGGCGGGATAGTTCACGCCGATCACGGCGCCCAGTTCACCTCCTGGGTCTTCGGGGAAAGGGTCCGCTCCGCCGGGCTCCTGCCATCGTTCGGCACCGTCGGGGACGGCCTGGACAACGCGATGATGGAGTCGTTCTGGTCCTCGATGCAGATCGAGCTGTTGAATCGCAGACGGTGGAAGACCCGCGTCGAGTTGGCGAACGCGATCTTCGAGTACATCGAGGTCTTTCACAACCGACAGCGGCGCCACTCAGCACTGGGCTACCGCACCCCGATCGAGTACGAACTACTCTTCGAGCAAGACACCATCCCCGCCGCCAGTTAGCCACTGCGGCTGGAACCCAAACCGTGGGGCACGTCAACCTGTCACCCAAACCTGCAGCAGACCTGGCCGCTCATCGAGATGAGCTCATGACCTCATTCCGTCAAACCCTTATGCCACTGGGGACGTTGAACGAATACCAGCTCAACGGCCTGTTCGCAGCCTGGTGGGAAGGCTGGCAGGAGGAACTCCGGAGCTTGGGCGACCACGGGTTCCTCGGGGTGCTCAGGCATTGGGCCGCAGAGCAAGACACCGAGGCCAGCCACGTGTCCGAGCTAGAAGCACGCGGGTTCGTACTCAAGAAGTTCCAACGTGACTTGCTCTCCCGCGAGAGGCGGGTCCTGGCCACCCAGCGTCAGAAGCTGGTCGATACGTACCTCGCCTGGGGCGAAAGGTACGCGACGTCGCTATCGGATCTGGAGAGACAACGCGCAACCGGCGCGGCTCGACTGGCTGCCCTTTGGGGAGAGCGCGACTCCGAGTGACGGAGCCACATGCAAACTTGCTCGAGTAATGACACAGCAAGCCCAACATCTCACCCCAAGAGCGACCCGGCCTGGGAGAAATCTGGGAGATGATCTTCTGCCGGAGCGCCACCCAGACCATGCGAGACCATCTCACGCCGAGCGTCTGACCAGCACAGATATCCTTCCGGCCCGGTCGCGATCATGCCCGACCCTCATTCGGGACAACGTGCTGACCCGCATGTCTGCCAGGAGTCACAGCTCGGTGATCTCCCAGGGCCTCAATGCAAGGCAGGAATCGTCCAGGTCCGACAGCACACCGCACTGTCGGACCATCGAAAGTTGAAGCGAGTCATCCGTCTTGAGGGCCGGCACGCACACTGTTGCGCGAGCGCCTGAGGATTTCGGGGAGCGAATCTCCAGCATGTCCTCGCCCGCGTCACCTTGGGCGTGTGTCAGTTCTGGTCGGACGCGTCGCCGTAGACGTTGCCGGGGCTGACCACCTGGGTGATGGCCCGGCCGAGCAGGGTGCTGGGATTCTCGCCGTTCGAGGGGATGTCGGTGTTGAGCAGGATCACCATCGTCGCCTTCTGGGCGGGCAGGTAGACCGTCAGGCTCTGGTAGCCGGGCAGGGAGCCCGCGTGGCCGATCCACCCGTGGTTGATGTCGATGCCCAGCCCGTAGGCGTCACCCGGCGCGCCGGTGGGCTGCGCGTCGAGGCGCTCCGCCTGGGTCTGCGGGGTCAGCAGTCCGCCTGTCGCGACGTTCTTCGCCCAGGAGCGCATGTCGTCGAGGTCCGAGATCATCGCGCCGGCTGCCCAGCCCCAGCTGGGGTTGAAGTGCGTGGCGTCCGCCACCGTGCCGTCCGGCGTCACGTCGGTGTAGCCGTGGGCGTGCGGCAGCGGGAACTCCGCCGCCTTTGGCAGGAACGTGTGGTCCAGGCCGCTCGGCCGCGTGATCAGGTTCCGGATCACGTTCCTCAAGGGACGGTGGGTGACCTTCTCGACGACCAGGCCGAGCAGCACGGTGTTGGTGTTGGAGTAGTCGAACTGCGTGCCGGGGGGGAACTGGTTGGGGTGCTTGAAGGCGATGCTGAGCAGCTCATTCGGCGACCACTGGCGATGCGGCTCGGTCGTCAGCAGGTGCTGGAAGCCCGCGTCCTTGCTGTAGGCGAACAGGCCGCTGCGCATATCCGCGAGCTGACGCAGCGTGATGTGCTCTCCGTCGGGCACTCCGTCGACGTACGCGGAGATCGGGTCGTCCAGGCCGACCTTGCCGCGGTCGACGAGCTGGAGCAGCGCGGTGACGGTGAAGGTCTTGGTCTCGCTGCCGATCCGCATGTTCAGGTCGGTTCGCATCGGGGCGCAGTCGCTCGTGTCCCGGACGCCGAAAGCCCGCACGTAGCGCGGCTGTCCGGGCTTCCAGACGCCCACGATCACTCCAGGGACACCGGCGTCGGTGGCCGCCTTCTGGATCACCCGGTCTAGTTTCGCCGCGGTCGCTTTCCAGAGCTGTGACGCGGCGGCCGATTCCCTGGGAACCGGAACGGCCGCTGCGGCAACCGGGGGCAGGGAGGCCGCCGCGCAGGCAGAGACGACCATCGCGATGCTAAGCAGGGCAGTTCGGCCCGTCCGGATGAACATGCGTCCTAAGTAAGTCCGTCCAGGTCTTTGCCCGCAGCGCCACGCCGCCCCCCAGCGCGCATTCATCCGAACGCCTCGGGCTCGCTCCGCAAAGAACTCTCACAGGGCCCTGGCTGATGTACGTCGGACGGCTCTGGAGGATTCCTGGAGATGATCTTTGGATCGAAGCCCTCGGGCCCCGATGCAGACCAACGCATAGCAGCGCTCTGAGCTGCACCTTTGACACAGGACGCAGGTCGGCGATCTCCCAGGGCCTACTTCGGGACGAAGAGGTCGTGGGTTCAAATCCCGCCACCCCGACAGAGAAACACCAGGTCAAGGGCCTGATCCTCACTGAGGATCAGGCCCTTCCTGCGTCTCCGGTGATCGTTTGGGAGAAATCCGGGAGAAGATCTTGGTCGGTGTCTTCCGAGCGGCGGCCCGGCGCCTCGTCCTGAGACGCGCCATGGGCCGGCTCGCGGCCTACGCGTCCGCGAATCCGAGGCGGCGCGCAGCCGGAGCCTCGACCTCAGCAAGACCGCAGACCAGTGAGCCTGCAACCGGCGGCCTCGCCTCACGTGTCGCGGTGCTCTGCTTTGAGAAAGACGAGGAGCAGTGCCACCGCCAGTTCGTCAGCCATGACGCTGCCCTCCGTGTCGTTCGCCTGTTGGTCGACGCCCGCGATGTTCATGGTGCCGGCGCAACCCCAGCCAGCCTGATCACGAACTACGGCTGGAATAGGAGGAGTTGACCAACGCCGCGGGTCCGACCGGCTCTTGTAGAAGTCTACGAAGAGCCTACGGACGGTTTCATGTCTTCAACTCCTAGCTGACTCCACTCGGTTGGCGTTGTACTCCTCACACAAGTTGCAACGAAGCACGGCAAGTTGCAACGAAGCAAGGGATGAGTGCCGTGGACTTCCTCCGACCTGCCACATGGGGGAAGCGCTGGCCGCAAAGGCCCAGCATCCGGACGCGACGCCGATCGCGGGCGGTACCGACGTAATGGCCGAGATCAACATGGACCACCGTCGGCCGACCACTCTGCTCAATCCTCCTGACATCTCGCCGAACGAAGGGGAATGCCTTGACTGGCACGTTATCCGGTCGGAATGTTGAGATTGCCTGGCCTGATCTGGGTATCACCGTTACCGCAGAACTCGACGATCGCAACGCTGTGCTGGCCGATGCGCTGTGGGAGTCGTTGCCCTACCAGAGTCTGCAAGGGCACGCGCTGGTGGCGGGAGAGCACCTGTACCACGCGGCACCGATCCCCTCGCTGCTGCATCTGCACGGATCTCACCGGTTCGACCGACGCGAGGCGCCCGACGGGACCGTGTTCTGTTCCGCGCTCCAGCATCTGGGAATCAAGTACGGCACGCTGACCGAACCGATGCCGGCATCCCCTGTAGGTCAGATCCGGCAGCAGGACATGCCGGCTCTGACCGAGGCCGGGCGCGCGATTTGGGATGCGGTCTACTCGACGAAGAAGCCGATCCTGGCGGAGGTCCGCAGGGCAGGCACGGCAGGCGGCCACCGCATCCCCCACCTCAACGCCGCCAACCCCGACGCGAAGCAACTGATCCACGACGTCTACACCGAGACCGACCGGATCTGGCTGGCTGAACCCGCCGAACTTGGCGACATGCACCGGGGGTTCATCCCGTCCGGGGCCGGGAGTTTTGAGACCGTTCTGCCCACCCTCTTGTTCGTCAACGGCGAGACCCGCCCGCTGGGGTATGCCACCTACGGTGGCCTGGTCCGGGCCGCCGTCGCGGACATGCCGATGGAATCCCTGCGCCAGATGGCACGCCTGCTGGTCGGTATCCCGGCCGAGTTCCTGGGCTACTGCGGTCTGGAGAAGCTGTGGGCCTTCACCCAGCGCTTCCTGGCCTGCCTCGACCACCTCGACCGCGATGACTTCCTGGCCGTGGTGAACCAGATGGCCCTCTACATCAACTGCCTGGGCGGCTGGAACCTGCACCTGTTTCCGTGGGACGCATCAGACCACCTGCGCCAGCAGCGCTCCGCTGCAGTGAGTCAGCCGTCATGAGCGCTCTTCCCGAACGCACGGACGTCCTCGTCATCGGCGGAGGAGTGGTCGGCACGTCGATTGCGTGTCATCTCGCCGAGGCCGGTGTCGGCACCGTCCTGCTGGAGCGCGGCGCGCTCGGATCGGGAGCGTCCGCGGCCACCGCGGGCGTTGTGCGTACCTACTTTCCCGGCGACCCATACACCGGCGGCCTTGCCGTGCGGAGCATGGCGGCCTATCACGCCTTCGCCGAGCGCACCGGAACTCCCCTCGGTCTGGAGCGTGTTGGCTTCCTGGTGCTGTTCACCGAAGAGCAGCAGGTGGAGGAGTTCCGGCGCACCCAAGCTGCCCAGCAGGCCGCAGGGGTGGGCGTCGAGCTGGTGACGGCGTCCGAAGCGGCGCGGATCAACCCGCTGCTCAACGAGCGCACCATCCTGGCGGCGGCCTGGTCGCCCGAGGCGTACTCCTGCGACCCCGTCGCGATCGTGCGCGGCTATGCCGCCGCCGCCGAGGAGGCCGGTGCCGTCCTGTGCACGGAAACACCCGTCACCGGCATCGACCCTGACGGGCGGGTCCACACCCCCACGGGCAGCATCCTCGCCGACGCCATCGTCTGCGCGGCCGGACCCTGGTCGAGGACGGTCGCCTCCATGGCCGACGTCGACCTCCCCGTGGACACGTATCCCATCGAACTGCTTCTCGGCTATGAGCCCGGCTCTCCCTTCGCCGACCTGCCGATGACGCTGCACGCTTCCTCCGGCCTGCGGATCCGGGCCTGGAAGGACAGCCTCCTCATCGGGATGGGCCGCCCAGGACCGGGCGAGTCCCGGCAGGACTGGTTCCAGCGGCTGTCGCGCCGGCTCAGCGCCACCTACCCGGCCCTCGACGGCATCCGCCTTCATCGCGGGTGGAGCGGATCCTTCGACGGCAGCCCGAACGGGACGGCCTTCATCGGCCGGCATCCCGACCGCCGCTTCCTCTACGCGGCAGGTTTCTCCGGCCAGGGACTGTGCCAGGCACCCGCAGCCGGAGAGATCATCCGCGACCTCGTGGCCGACACGTAGCCCTGGACCGACACGGCCTGTCTCTTTGCCGACCGCTGCCCAGCGGTCGGCGGAGGCGCCGATGCCTTCGTGATGACGAAGGCCGCGCAACAGAGAAGGAAACTGTCATGATCGTCTTGGGGTGCAACGGTTTCACTCGCGTCTCGGAGATCTTCGCCGAGCACTTTGGCGCGGTCGGCACCGAAAGGCACTACCTCCTCGGCCACGACGCGGGCGCGTCGCTGCTGGTGGACGGCGAACTGGTCGCGGCCGTGGAGGAAGAGCGGCTCAACCGGGAGAAGAAGACCTCCGATTTCCCGATCAACTCGGTGAAATGGTGCCTTGACCACGCAGGACTTCAATTCTCCGATGTCGACCTTATCGCCATCCCTTGGGACTTTTCCGCCGAGGTCTTGGACGGGATGCTGTCCGACATCACGTCCGCACCGATGGAGCCGGCGGCGAAGCAGGATCTCCTGAGGAACATCAGCGAGCTGTTCGCCGGAGCCGTCAGCCACGACGCCATACTCGCCGACTTCGCCGCACGCACCGGCTTCACACCCGACCCGGACAAGGTGGTGTTCGTACCCCACCACCTCGCCCACGCGATGACCGGCTACTACATGGCGGGCATGAAGGACTCCGCGTTCCTCGTCAGCGACGGACGCGCTGAACGGTTCTCGTCGATGATCGGCGAGATCCGCGACGGACGGATCCGCGTCTTCGACGAGTCGACCATAGGCGCGGAGTACTCGATGGGCCTCCTGTTCGCCGCGATCACGAGATACCTGGGCTTCGTGCCCAACAACGACGAATACAAGATCATGGGCCTGTCCGGATTCGCCGAGCCCCCAGCACCGAACCCGTTCCTTGAGCACATCGTCGAACTGCACGAGGACGGGCGATACACCTTCTGCCGTCCCCTTGAGACGGACAACCCCCGCAGCTTCGAACCCCTCTTCGAGCAGTACTTCGGTCCTGTGCAGGACACCCTTGAGTACAAGGCCCGTGTGGCTTCCGCAGCACAGGAGATGCTGACCGTCGTCACGAGCCACCAGCTCCGCGCGCTGGAAGCCAAGACGGACCTGAACCACCTGTTGTTCGAAGGCGGCGTGGCGCTGAACTGCCTCAACAACACCCCGCTGTTCGAGGGGTCGCGGTTCGACGACATGGACGTGAGCTTCGGCGCCAGCGACACGGGCATCGTCATCGGCGCCGCGGTCCACGCCTGGTCCAATCACCCGGGCAGCGCCGGCGAGGAGAAGTCCGTACCGCCGGTCACTCCGTACCTCGGACCGGAATACGACGACCTGACGATCCAGCAGGCCCTCAGGGAGCTCGGCGACCGAGTGGCATGGAGCTGCCTGAGCGATGACGAGGTCATCGACCAGGCGGCGGAACTGCTCACCGAGAAGGTCGTCATCGGCTGGTACGAGGGCCGCATCGAGCACGGCCCCCGGGCGCTGGGCCACCGCAGCATCCTCGCGAACCCGAAGTTCCCGGACATCAAGGACATCATCAACACCAAGGTCAAACACCGGGAACCGTTCCGCCCGTTCGCACCGCTCGTCCTTGAGTCCGACGCACCGAAGATCTTCGACATGGGCCGCAAAACCCGCTCGCCGTTCATGACATTCGTCTTCCCGGTACGGCCGGAGTTCCACGACCTCATCCCCGGCGCGACCCACGTGGACGGCACCTCCAGGGTCCAGACGATCACCGACCAGGACACCCCCCGACTGGCAGCCCTGTTACGCCGGTTCACCGCGCTGACCGACGTCCCCTGCCTGATCAACACCTCGTTCAACGTGGCAGGCGAGCCGATCGTATGCACCCCGGACGACGCGCTGAACTGCTTCCTCGGAACGGAGATCGACTACCTGATGCTCGGCAACTACCTCGTCACAAAGGTGAAGGCTTCCCGATGACCAACACGACTTCTCACGCCCCGGCCCCGCAGGACCTCAACGAGGAGATCAGCGGCGGAATCGGCGACAGCCCGCTTCGCCCGGACGGAATTCTCAAGGTACGCGGGGAGTACGCCTACTCCTCGGACCTGCAGGCGGAGGACATGCTCTGGGGCGCGACACTGCGCAGCCCGCACCCCTATGCGCGGATCAACTCGATCGACATAGCCCCCGCGCTCAAACACCCCGGCGTGTACGCGGTGCTCACCCACAAGGACGTCCCCGGCGAGAACATCTACGGCCTGAAGGTCTCCGATACGCCGGTGCTCGCCGAGGACATCGTGCGCTACCAGGGCGAGCCGATCGCCCTGGTCGCCGCCGATCACCCCGAGACGGCCCGGCGCGCGCTGGCAAAGATCGTGGTCGACTACGAGGTACTCGAGCCGATCACCGACCCGGAGCGGGCCGCGCACGACGACACGCTTCCCAAGCTGCACCCCGAAGGCAACGTGGTGCGCTACCAGCCGATCATCAAGGGCGACCCGGAAGCCAAGGCCGACGTCGTGGTGTCCGACGTGTACACCATGGGCATGCAGGACCAGGCCTTCCTCGGACCCGAATCCGGCCTGGCCATCCCCGCCGAGGACGGCGGCATCGACCTGTTCCTCGCCACCCAGTGGCTGCACGTGGACCAGAAGCAGACGGCGCGCGCGCTCGGCCTTCCGGTCGAGAAGGTCCGCTTCACCATGTCCGGCGTCGGCGGCGCCTTCGGTGGCCGCGAAGACCTCTCCATGCAGATCCACTCCTGCATGCTGGCCCTGCACACCGGCAAGCCGGTGAAGATGGTCTACAACCGGCACGAGTCCTTCTACGGCCACGTGCACCGCCACCCGGCGAAGATGTACTACGAGCACGGCGCGACCAAGGACGGCAAGCTCGTCTACGTCAAGGCGAAGATGTACTTCGACGGCGGCGCGTACGCCTCCAAGACCCCCGTCGTGGTCAGCAACGCCACGTCGCTGGGCGTCGGCCCGTACGTGGCACCCAACGTCCATATCGAGGGCTGGGGCCTGTACACGAACAACCCGCCGTGCGGCGCGATGCGCGGCCTCGGCGCCGTCCAGCCGGCATTCGCCTACGAGCTGCAAATGGACAAGCTCGCCAAGGCGTTGGACATGGACCCGGTACGGGTGCGCCGGCTCAACACCGTCGAAGAGGGCTCGACCATGCACACCGGGCAGGTGCTGGATTCCCCCGCACCGGTCGCCGAGCTGCTGGAACGGCTCGAAACGCTCCCGATGCCGCCGGAGAACCGGACCGAACCGGGGGACGTCCGGGGCCTGCCGGGCGGTCTGTCCAACACCACCCACGGCGAAGGCGTAGTCCGGGGCATCGGCTACGCCGTGATCATCAAGAACGTCTCCTACGCGGAAGGCGTCGACGACTACTCCACGGCGCGGGTGCGGTTGCAGGCCATCGGCGGCGAACCGGTCGCCCTGGTGCACACCGCGGCGGCCGAGGTCGGCCAGGGCCTGATCACCGTCCAGCAGCAGATCGCCCGCAGCGAACTCGGGGTGGAGCGGGTGACCATCCCCCCGGCCGACACCAACGTGGGCGATGCGGGGTCGAGTTCGGCTTCCCGGCAGACCTACATCACCGGCGGCGCCGTCAAGAACGCGTGTGAAGCCGTCCGCGAGGTGGTCTTCGAACGGGTCGCCCAGCGTTTCGGCGAGGACCCCGCACACCTGTCGCTCACCGGCGGCAAGATCGTTTCCGAAGCCACCGGCTTCGTCGCCGATCTCGTCGATGTGCTCGGCGACGACGTGATCGAGGAAACCAGGGAATACCACCACCTCCAGACATACGCGATGGACCCGAAGACCGGACAGAGCCGACGAGTGCACGTCCAGCACGCCTTCGCCGCCCACCGGGCGGTGGTGGACGTGGACACCAATTTGGGTCTGGTCAAGGTCGTGCAGTTGGACTGCGCGCAGGACGTCGGCAAGGCCATCAACCCGGACGCCGTCGTCGGGCAGATCCACGGCGGTTCCACACAGGGACTCGGCCTTGCCGTGATGGAAGAGATCAAGGTCAAGGACGGCAAGATCCGCAACCCGTCGTTCACCGACTACCTCCTCCCGACCATTTTGGACACGCCGCCGATGACGGTGCAGGTGATGGAGATGGCTGACCCGAACTCGCCGTACGGCGTGCGCGGTGTCGGCGAACCGCCCACCATCTCCGCCACCCCGGCGGTCGTGAACGCCATCCGCAACGCGACGGGGCTGAACCTGACCCACACCCCGGTCGCGCCGGAGCACATCGTCGGCGTCTAGGGCGTGTTTGAGAAGTCCCGCCCCGCGACGCGTGGTACGCACACTCGCGGTGTTGTCGGAGTCGCCCAAGTACGTCCAGTACGAGGGCGATCCTCCGCCTTGCGATTACCCGCACCAGACGCCGCGGGGCCCGCCCTCCGGGCGGACGACGCCACTTCTAAAACACGCCCTAGCCGCACTGATCTCCCGCTGGTGCCGGCGGTAGCAGTGCGCCGCTCTCAAGGCGGCACCAGCGGGCCCTGCGTGTCGCCCCGGGTGCCCTGTTCCGCGCGGGCAGAGCACCCGGGCAGTCCCCACCCTCTCCGAAAGGAAACGACCATGACCACGCACACCCAGGAAATCAACACCCGGGAGTTCGAGCGCGCCTGGATGGAAAAGGCGATCAAGCTGGCCACGAACAGCGCGACGAGCGGCGGCGGCCCGTTCGGCGCACTGATCGCCAAGGACGGCGAGGTCATCGCGACGGGGAACAACCAGGTCACCGCGACCCTGGACCCGACGGCGCACGCCGAGGTGAGCGCGATACGCGCCGCCTGCAAGAAGCTGGGCACCTTCTCCCTTGAGGGCTACACCCTGATCACCTCGTGTGAGCCGTGCCCGATGTGCCTTTCCTCTGCACTGTGGGCGCGAGTCGACCGGCTCGTCTTCTCCGCCGACCGGCACGACGCCGCGGTGGGCGGCTTCGACGACCGCAAGTTCTACGACCTGTTCGACAAGAAGCCCCAGTCGATGTGGCCGATGTCGGTCGAGCAACTGGACCTGCCCAACCGCACGGCGCCCTTCGACGCGTGGCTGGCCAAGCCCGACCGCATCGACTACTGAAACCCTTCCCTCTGACAAGGAGTCCTCGTGGCGTTACAGCGGAAGCACACGATGCACCATTCGACGATCCTCGACGCCGATCCGGACACCGTCTGGACCGAGGTCCGCGACCCCATGAAAGTCGTGAAGATCGTGTCCGGGCCTGCGGCGAAGAACGTGGGATGGACCGAAGGCGGCGCGCTCGAACGAGTACCGGCGCGCTATGACTTCACGCTGGTGTTCAACGAAGGACTCGTCCAGCAGGAGATCGCCGGACGCAACGAGGTGGACCGGTCCTCCACCTACCGAGCCGTCGCCCCGACGATGGGCGTCGCCAACTACGCCGCCACCATCCGCGTCCGGCCGATCACCAACGACCCTGGCCGCAGCTACTTCGAGTGGTCACGCGAGCTGGAGATCACCGACGACGCCGATCCCGAAGTCGTTGAAGCGATCATCGCCATGATGGAGAAGCAGACCAACTCCGTGCGGGACCATTTCGCACCGCCGAAGAAGTAGCCGGCTGGTGAACGAAGCGATGGCCCCGGGGCTCCCGGAGCGTGAGCGGGAGCCCTCGGGGTCTGCGGCGCAGTTCGATGCCGGGGCCGCAGGCGGGTCGGGGGCCGAGCCGGGGGTCGAGGAGGCTGCTCCGGCCGCCCCCGGCCTGCCGACCGGCAGGGGCACGCCGACGACACTCCTACTGCTGCGGCACGGTGAGACGCCGCTGACGCCTCAGAAGCGGTTCTCCGGCAGCGGTGGCTCGGATCTGTCGCTGTCGGAGGCCGGGCGGCGGCAGGCCGAGGCGACCGCGGCGCTGCTGGCCGCCCGCGGCAGCGTGCAGGCGATCGTCGCCTCACCGCTGCGGCGCTGCCGGGAGACGGCGCAGCCGGTTGCCGCGCGGCTGGGCCTGGACGTACACGTCGAAGAGGGCCTGCGGGAGGCGGACTTCGGCGCCTGGGAGGGGCTGACCTTCGCAGAGGTGCGCGAGCGCTACGCGGATGACCTGACGGCGTGGCTGAAGTCCCCGGCGGCGGCGCCCTCGGGCGGCGGTGAGCCGTTCGAGGCGGTGGCGCGGCGGGTGGCGGTGGCGCGGGATGTGCTGCTGGCGCGGCATGCGGGCCAGACGGTGCTGGTCGTCTCGCACGTCGTCCCGCTGAGGACGCTGGTGCGGATGGCGCTGGGTGCGCCGGCGCAGTCGCTGTTCCGGATGGAGCTGGCGGCGGCGTCGCTGTCGGCGGTGGCGTACTACGCGGATGGGAACGCGTCGGTGCGGCTGCTCAATGACACGGGGCACCTTCGGTAGGCGGGGGCCTTTCGCGGGGTTCGCGGCCGTGGCCGGCCGCGACTTCCCGGCTTTGCGCGGGGCATCATGCGCTTCGCGCGGAGTCCTCAAGCGCCGGACGGGCTGCACGCGCCTCATCAAGGAGCGCCCGCGGCAGTACGCGGCGCCGCTGCTCGCCGTGGCGGGCCTGACCGTGACTACTCCTCGATCGCCCCGCCCACCGCTCGCAGATGCTCTCGGAAGGTCAGGGAAGGGTTCTCCCGGCGACGGGCAAGATACGTGCCGAACTGCACCTGGCTGCGCAGGGATTCACCGGTACGGATCCGTTCGGCCTGGCGGCGCTCGGTGTCGCGGATCGTCTCTGCCAGCGTGAACAGGTCCCCGGCACCGGCGGCAGGCACAAAGAGCACGCCGTCGTCGTCGCCCAGGACCAGGTCCTCACGGCCCACCGTCCATTCCCCCACCGTGGCGGACTGCAACGCGTCCTGGGGACGAACATCCGGGCGCAGCGGGCCGGTTGGGATCGACCCCAGGCTGAAGACCGGAAGCCCGATCGCACGGATGTCGGCCGTGTCGCGATGCAGTCCCCAGATCACGATCCCCTCAATCCCGGCCCCCTGGGCCTCCAGAACCACCAGGTCGCCGACGCACGCTTCGTCGAGGCGTGCGAGGTTGTCGACCACCAACACGTCGCCGGGTGCTGACTCTTCGAACGCCTCCAGGAAGATGTCGACGCTGCCGACATGCCGGGCGGGAGACACCCGCCCGACGAGGCGGCTGCCGGGCACGACGGCCTGCATTTGGGCAGGCGCACAGCGCACCGGGATCTGGGCGCGAATGCACGCGTCCGCCACATGGGCAGTGGTCAGCGCCGAAAACCGCCGCCGAAGCTCTTCGTGATCCATACCGTCTCCCTCTCCCGCTACCGCTCAGAGTTGCTCGTCCACGGCCCGCAGGTCGAGCCGGCGCAGCCGCTCCGGGTCCGCCAGCAGGTTGATCTCGACGATCTTTCCACCCACCACCGTGAAGTCCATGACCGACAACGGCTGTCCGTCGGGAGCCGTGAAGATTCCGGGGGCGCCGTTCACCAGTACCACGCGGGCGAAATGCGCGAAGCTCTTGAAGGTGAACGCCTGACCGGCCACCGCCCGGGCACCGCGAACCAGTCGTGAGGTGCCGACCAGGCCGGCGCCGACATCGGCGCGGAGCAGAACGTCCGGGTCGAGCAGCGCGAGCAGGGCCTCGAAGTCGCCGCCGCGCGAGGCGCTGAGAAAGGCGTCGACGACCTCCCGACGGCGTACGGGATCGGACTCCTCGGCCGGGGCCGCTCCCTGCACCCGGCGGCGGGCCCGGCTCGCCAGTTGGCGCGTCGCCGCCGGGGTGCGCTCCACGATGGGGGCGATGTCGTCGAAGGGCATGCCGAACATGTCGTGCAGGACGAAGGCGAGCCGTTCGGCGGGGCCCAGTGTGTCCAGTACGACGAGCATGGCGAGCCCGACCGAGTCCGCCAGCAGCGCCTCCTGCTCGGGCTGGACGTCGTCCGCGCGGCTGACGACCGGGTCGGGCACGTGTACGTCGAGGGGATCCTCACGCAGCGCGGTCCGCGAGCGCAGCATGTCCAGGCACACCCGGCCGACGACCTTCGTCAGCCAGCCGCCCAGGTTGTCGATGGCACCGGCATCGGAACGGCTCAGCCTGAGCCAGACCTCCTGGACCGCGTCGTCCGCTTCGCTCAGCGAGCCGAGCATCCGGTAGGCCACTGCGCGCAGATGCCCCCGGTGCTCCTCGAACCGCTCCGCAAGAAACTCGCTGCCGTCCATCGGTCACGCTCCCTCGTCGCCTTCCGTCACAGCAGTGACGAACGAAACCACAGCTGATGTGACGGGGGGAGACCAGTCACCCCACCGCCGTCCCCGGAGTGCGCCGGTGGCGCCGTCGGCGTTGACTGAGCCCACCAGCAGCTGGGCCCGCCGGAGATCGAGGAGAACCACACCTCCATGTCCGCAACCCCCGCGCCCGATGGCCCAACCCCCACCCCCGCAGACCGGGCGCCGGAGGGCCGCGATCCCGGCCCGATGGCACTGCGGCAGACGCTGCTCAGCCCCGGTTACGTACGCCTGTTGCTGCTCTCCGTCGTTCTGGGTGTGCCCATCGCGCTGGCCTGTTTCTTCTTCGTGAGCCTGCAGCACGAATTGCAGCATTGGGTGTGGGAGTCCCTGCCGGAGACGGCCGGATACGACCGGGCGCCCTGGTGGTGGCCGTTGCCCGCCATGCTGCTGGCGGGGCTGCTGCTCGCGCCCGTCGTCACGCGCGTGCCGGGCCATGGCGGGCATGTGCCCGTCAACGGTCTGGGCGGTCCGCTCCTCGGGCCGAAGGAGCTGCCTGGCGTGGCCTTCGCCGCTCTGGCGACGCTGCCTCTGGGAGTGGTGCTGGGGCCGGAAGCTCCCCTGATGGCGGTGGGCAGCGGCCTCGCTCTTCTCGCCCTGCGGTCGGTGAAACGGAACGCGGACCCCAAGACCGTGCTGATTTTGGGCACCGCCGGTTCCACCACAGCGATCTCCACCATCCTCGGCGGCCCCCTGGTGGCCGCCGTGCTGGTGGTCGAGGCCGCCGGGCTCGCCGGTCCGCAGTTGGTGCTCCTGCTCCTGCCCTGCCTGCTGGCCAGCGGTGTGGGGGCGCTGATCTTCACCGGTTTCGGGAAGTGGACCGGGCTGTCGATCGGGGCGCTCACCCTGCCCGAAGTGCCGCCGGACGCGAACCCGGACGCGTGGGACTTCCTCTGGGGGATTCCCGTCGCGGTGCTGATCGCGGTGATCGTCACGACCGGGCACCGCCTCGGTTATCTGACGGCGGCCTGGACGCGACGGCACACCGTGGTCCGCACGGTCGTCTGCGCCACGGCCGTCGGCAGCTGCATCTCGGCGTACGCCCTGATCACCGACCGTTCGCCGGAGGAGGCCGCGCTGTCCGGCCAGGCGGCCCTCGGCGCCCTGGCCGCGCATCCCCACTCCTGGTCCATCGGCGCCCTGGCCGCTCTCGTCCTGTGCAAGGGCCTCGCCTGGGGCATCTGTCTGGGCAGCCTCCGCGGCGGTCCGATCTTCCCGTCGGCGCTGCTCGGTGCGGCGATCGGCATTGCCTGCTCGGGGCTGCCGGGGCTCGGTACGGCGCCGGGCCTCGCGCTCGGGCTGGCCACCGCCACCGCGGTCGTCACCCGGCTCCCGGTCACCAGCGCCGTGCTCGCGGTCCTGCTGCTCAGCCATGACGCTGCCAGCCAGATGCCGCTGGTCGTCGTCTGCTCGGTCGTCGGCTTCGTCACCTCGCAACTCCTCGAAGGCGAGCGGAAGTCGGGGGCGTCGAGCTGATCAGGCGACGGACGGGAACGCGGCCTCGAGCGCGGCCTTCAGAGGGATGCCGGACTCGGCGCATCGCTGCGGTACACCGCAAGCGCCCAGATGATGAACACGTCGATCGCGATCATGATCACCGACCAGATCGGCGAGTACGGCAGGAACATGAACTCGGCGATGAGGCTGAGCGAGGCCAGGAAGATACCCGTGACCCGTGCCCAGGTGGCGGCCTTGAACAGCCCCGCCGCGGTGATGACGAGGCAGGCGCCGATGACCAGGTGGATCCAGCCCCAGCCGGTCAGGTTGATGCGGTACACGTAGTTGCCGACCCGGCCGTACACATCGTCCTCGATGACCGCGGCTATGCCTTGGAGCACGCCGAGCACACCGATGCACAGCATCAGCACGGCGGCGAAGGCGAGACCGCCGGTCACCCACGCGCTGTTCGGTTCCCCGGGCGACGGTCCCTTGTACGCCGGTGTTCCCGCCGGTTGGTCCTGGCTCATGGCGTGGTCCTCTGCTCGTCCCGTACGCCGGACGCGTACGGGGATTCGAGCGTCGGCCCGGGCGCGCCCCACTGCCATACGGGTACGCCCGTTCGGGTGATTCGGGTGCGTGATTCTCCTGCTCGGGTGCGACGTCTGTGACGACATTGGGTGTCCGGGGAACCAGACAGACCGACCGCTCGTTGCCCCGTTGGGCAAAGGAATCGTCAAGAGGCGCGGCCCGCGCCGGATTGCGCAGGGGATTTCCATGGGTGTCAGCCTTTCCAAGGGCGGCAATGTCTCGCTGACCAAGGAGGCCCCGGGCCTGACCGCGGTCATCGTGGGCCTCGGCTGGGACGTACGAAGCACGACCGGCACGGACTTCGACCTCGACGCCAGCGCCCTGCTGGTCGATGTCAACGGCAAGGTCGTGTCCGACCAGCACTTCGTGTTCTTCAACAACCTCAAGAGCCCGGACGGCTCCGTCGAGCACACCGGTGACAACCTCACGGGTGAGGGCGAGGGCGACGACGAGCAGATCAAGGTCAACCTCGCGGGCGTGCTGCCCGAGGTCGACAAGATCGTGTTCCCGGTCTCGATCCACGAGGGCGAGAGCCGCCAGCAGTCCTTCGGCCAGGTGCGGAATGCGTTCATCCGCGTCGTCAACCAGGCCGGCGGCGCCGAGCTCGCCCGCTACGACCTGAGCGAGGACGCCTCGACCGAGACCGCGATGGTCTTCGGTGAGCTGTACCGCAATGGCGCGGAGTGGAAGTTCCGCGCGGTTGGCCAGGGTTACGCCTCGGGGCTGCGCGGCATCGCGCAGGACTTCGGCGTCAACATCTGAGCCGCGTAAGCCTGTTCAAGGGCCCGGCCCTCGAGGGTCGGGCCCTTGGCTCCCGCTCCCGTACGGTCGACTCTGAAGCCGGCCACCTGGCGGCGTCGACGACAGGCGGAGGCCACAGCATGCCGACCGACACACCCATCGGCCGCGAGGCCAGGACACTGCCGGGCGTGGAACTGCTGTGGTCCGGCCGGGTCTCCGAGCACATCGACGACGCCGTCGCCGAACGCCACATCCTCGATGCCGAGGAGTCCACGCGCCTGGCCGCCTTTGTGCGGGACGCCGACCGCGACTCCTACGCCGTCGCGCATGTGATGCTGCGCCGACTGCTCGGCGAGCAGCTGGGACAGGCCCCTGAAGCGGTCACCCTGACGCGTGAGCCGTGCACCAGCTGCGGCGGCCCGCACGGGCGCCCCGTTGTCCCCGGCAGCCCCGTGCACTTCTCGCTCTCGCACACCAGCGGCCTGGTGATGATCGCCCTGGCCACGGCACAGGTCGGCATCGACGTCGAACGCGTCCCGGACGACCCCGGCGTCGTCGCCGATGTCGCGGCCCAGTTGCACCCGAGGGAGCGTACGGAACTGGCGGCGCTGTCCGCGGCAGACCACGCCACCGCCTTCGCACGCTGCTGGACCCGTAAGGAGGCCCTGCTGAAGGCGACCGGCGTCGGCCTGAACGAGGACGTCGCCCTCACGTACGTGGGAGCCGGGCCCCAACCGGCTGTGACCGCCGACTGGTTGCTGGCCGACCTGCCCGCGGATCGCGGATACACGGCAGCCGTCGCCGTACGTCTCACGACGCCCGTGGCTCAGTAGCGCTCGACCAGGTGCTCGCGGCCCGGCGGAGGTTCGTACGCCTCGGGCCAGAAGTCCGTGACGGTCGCGATCCGGCCCTCCTCGTCCGCGGTGAAGAAGGTGACCGCGTACATCTCCTCAAGGCCCACGGTGAAGTGGATCCAGGTCACGGCCTGGTCTGAGTCGGCCACGATCCGCTCGATACGCAGGTGCCAGTCGCCCGGATACTCGCGGTTGAACCGGACGTACGCCTCCTTGCCGCGGATCCGCTCACGGGTCTGCGGCAGGTCGTAGACCACGTCCTCGGCCAGGGTCGCCGCGAAGCCCGTCCAGTCGCGGACTTCGGCCGAGGACCAGTACGTCTCAACTGTCTTGTGCAGCTCCGTCGCTGAGGTCGATTGGGTCATACGGCGAGTGTGCACCCGGACACTGACAATCGGCCTCGGCCGGCCGCGCCCCGGCCGGCCGCCTCCCGAGATCAGGCCCGGGAAGCCTTCAGCGAGTACATCAGCGGGACACGGGCGCGTTCGGCCGGGAAGCGGTAGTAGCCGTCGGCGTGCCTCGTCAGCGAGCCGAAGCGCTCGAACAGCGAGACATCGTGCTCGTGCAGGAATTCCAGGCGCAGGCCCGCGGCGCACAGGGCGGAGACGACCTCGCCCACCGGGTGCTGCCACTCCACGCTGCGGTTGTGGACGGTGGGTGCGTCGAAGTCGGCGTACGTGCCGGGCGTCTGATCGATCCAGGCATCGCGCGCGAAGTAGTCGTTGACGACGCGAGAGCCCGTCTCGTCGTCCAGGACGTCGGTCAGCGGATGGAACTCGGCGAGATAGAGGAAGCCGCCGGGCGCGACGAGGGACGCGGCGGTCTCGGCCCAGCGGGTGATGTCGGGAAGCCAGTTCAGCGCACCGACGCCGGTGTAGACGATGTCGTACGAGGAGTCGGGGACGGCTTCGGCTGCGTCGTAGACATCGGCGGCGACGAACGCCGCGCGGTCCGGGCCGAGTCCGAGGTCCGCGGCGAGGCCGCGTGCCGTCTCGACTGCGGGCTCCGAGAAGTCCAGGCCGACGACGTGACTGGCGCCGCGGCGTGCCCAGCACAGGGTGTCGAGGCCGATGTGGCACTGGAGGTGCAGGAGCGTACGGCCGGTGACGTCGCCGACCTCGGCGGCCTCGAACTCGCGCAGGACGTTCTTGCCCGAGCGGAAGGCGTCGAGGTCGTAGAAGTCGCTCGCCACATGTATCGGCACGCGTTCGTTCCAGCGGGAGCGGTTGGCTTCGCGCCAGTCCGAGGGGGTCGGGGAGTACATGCCGTCGAAGTTATCCACAGGCTGCGGACGACGCGAACGGATTGTCGGGGGTCCGGCGCAGAATGGGGTCATGACTGAGATCACTGACTCCACGCCGGAGCTGTCCGGCATGCCGGACTGGGAGAAGCGCTTCCGCGCGCCGCGCGTTTCCCTGCCCGACTGGGCGGAGGACGCCCCGCACCGCTCGCTCTTCGTGTCGAACGCCACGGGGACGTACGAGCTGTACGCCTGGGACCGGGCGACGGGCGAGCAGCGGCAGGCGACGGACCGGCCGAACGGCACGACGGACGGGGTCCTCTCCCCCGACGGCGCGTCGATCTGGTGGTTCTCGGACACCGACGGCGACGAGTTCGGCGTCTGGATGCGCCAGCCCTTCGGCGGTGGGGACGACGAGCCCGCGGCACCGGGCCTGGAGCCCTCGTACCCGGCGGGGCTGGCGATCGGCCGGGACGGCACCTCGGTGGTCGGCCGGTCGACCGACGAGGACGGCACGACGATCCATGTCGTACGGACGGACGCGAAGCCGTCCGAGATCTACCGGCACCGGGAGTCGGCCGGGGCCGGCGATCTGTCGCACGACGGGACGCTGATCGCGATCGAGCACACCGAGCACGGGGACGCGATGCACTCGGCGCTGCGCGTGGTGCGCCTCGACGGCACCTCCGTCGCCGAGCTGGACGACACGAAGGGGGGCACGGAAGAACTGGGTCTCGAGGTCCTCGGCTTCGCTCCGGTGGACGGGGACACCCGGCTGCTCATCGGGCATCAGCGGCGCGGCCGCTGGGAGCCGATGATCTGGGACGTCGCATCGGGCGAAGAGACCGATCTCGCGATCGACCTGCCGGGCGATGTGAACGCCGAGTGGTACCCGGACGGCTCCGGGCTGCTGGTCGCGCACAGCTTCGAGGCGCGCAGCGAGCTGTGGCGGTACGACCTGACGACGCGGGAGCTGGTGCGGATCGAGACGCCGACCGGTTCGGTCTCGGGTGCGACGGCCCGGCCGGACGGGGAGGTGGAGTATCTGTGGTCGTCGGCCGCCCTGCCGCCGCAGGTGCGCTCGACGTCGGGCGGCGTCGTTCTCGATCCTCCGGGCATGAAGGCGCCGGAGTCGGTGCCGGTGGAAGACGCCTGGGTGGAGGGACCGGGCGGCCGCATCCACGCGCTGGTGCAGAAGCCGGCGGGCGCGACGGGTCCGCTGCCGACCGTTTTCGAGATCCACGGCGGCCCGACCTGGCACGACAGCGACGCCTTCGCGGCGGGCCCGGCGGCCTGGATCGACCACGGCTACGCGGTCGTACGGGTCAACTACCGCGGCTCGACGGGGTACGGCAGGGAGTGGACGGACGCCCTCAAGCACCGGGTCGGGCTGATTGAGCTGGAGGACATCGCGGCGGTCCGGGAGTGGGCGGTGACGTCCGGGCTCGCGGATCCGGCGAAGCTGATCCTGGCGGGCGGATCGTGGGGCGGCTATCTGACCCTGCTCGGTCTCGGCACCGAGCCCGAGGCCTGGGCGCTGGGCCTGGCGGCGGTGCCGGTCGCGGACTACGTCACGGCGTACCACGACGAGATGGAGGCCCTGAAGGCGATGGACCGCACCCTGCTGGGCGGCACCCCGGAGGAGGTCCCGGAGCGGTTCGAGGCCTCGTCGCCGCTGACGTATGTGGACGCGGTGCGGGCTCCGGTCTACATCTCGGCCGGCGTCAACGACCCTCGCTGCCCGATCCGCCAGGTCGAGAACTATGTGGACCGGCTTGCGGGGCGCGGCGCGGTGCACGAGGTGTACCGGTACGACGCGGGGCACGGCTCGCTCGTGGTGGAGGAGCGGATCAAGCAGGTGGGGCTGGAGATCGCCTTCGCGGCCGAGCACCTGGGGCAGGGGGTGGACCTGGGTTAGCGGAGGGGGAACGGGCTCCGGGGACGGGGGGGCGGGCCGAGGGGCGGTCGGCACGTTCCGTACCGTGGGGGTGTGTACCGGTTCCTGCTGACGCCCCGCTGGTGGGGGATCAATATCTTCGTCGTGCTGGCGATCCCCTTCTGTGTCTTCATGGGCTCGTGGCAGCTCGGCAAGTTCGAGGACCGCGTCAACACGCATCAGCAGGCCAAGCAGAAGCCCGCGCCGGGCGAGCAGAAGGCCGCGCCCCTCGACGAGCTGCTGCCCGTCGACCAGGAGACGTCGGGGCGGCAGGCGACGGCCGGCGGGCAGTACGGCAAGCAGTTCCTGGTGCCGGACCGGGAGTTGGACGGCGCGCGCGGCTCGTATGTGCTGACGCTGCTCAAGACCGACGGCGGCCGGACACTGCCGGTGGTTCGCGGCTGGCTCCGGCAGGGCGCCCCCGCCCCTGCGGCACCGGGCGGCCATGTCACCGTGGCCGGTGCGCTGCAGGCCTCGGAGACCCCGAGTACGGACGGGGTGCACGCGGCGGGCGGACTGCCGAGCGGGCAGCTGGGGATGATCAGCGCGGCGTCGCTGGTGAACCTTGTGCCGGACGATGTGTACGACGCGTGGGTCACGCTCACGGAGGCGGACAGCGGGCTCAAGCCGGTGCCGGCGTCCGTGCCGGAGGGCAGCGGTCTTGACCTGAAGGCCTTCCAGAACCTGGGCTACACCGGGGAGTGGTTCGTGTTCGCGGGGTTCGTGCTGTTCATGTGGTTCCGCCTGCTGCGACGCGAGGCGGAGGCGGCACGTGACCGCACACTGGGCCTGGACCCGGAGCCGGTCTAACCAAGCCCCTGCGGCCCGGCACACCCGGACTCCGCGGGCACCGTCCGACTCGGCCCCGAGGCGCCGTCCGCCTCGCGGCACCGTCCGCCCCGGTCGCCCAGTCTGACCCGGGCCCCGTGGCACCGCCCGACCCGCGGCGCCGCCCCGCGCCCCTCACTGACCGCTCAGCACACCCGTGCGGTAGATCGTGCCCGAGCACGCGTTCGGGATCGTCGTCTCCGCACTCGGCGCGCCCGGCTCAGCCGTGTGGCTGACCGCGACGCTGCCGTCCGCCGTGCCCCCGCCGTCCGCGGCGACGAGCTGGGGCTCGGTGTTCGACGAGGTCGTGCCCGTACCGGTGCCGGCGCTCGTGCCCGACGAGCCGCCGTCCGACGGCGTGGGCGAGGGCGAGGCACCGGTCGCCGGGCAGCTGTCCTTCGGCACCCAGGCGAACTTCACCTCGTACGCCGTGTCCGGCTTCAGCAGCAGCGAGGCCGTCTCCTTCGAGGGGTCCGGCAGTCCGCTCGCCGCGTCTCCCGCCGTGTGCGCAACCACGGTGATCTTGGCGGCGTCGGCCGCTCCGAGCGCCTGGAAGTTGATCGTTCCGTCACCGCTGACCGCGCAGTCGGTCTTGGAGACATTGGCGATGCGGAAGGTGCCGTACACCTTGCCCTCGGCGTCCGGCTTGGCCGCCTGCGCCGAGGTGACACCCAACTGCTTGGCGTCGCAGGCCGGTGAGCTCGCGGCCACGGTGCCTGGCGGGTTGACGACGTCACCCGTCGCGCCGTCCGTGGAGCCGGAGGGCTGCTGCCCGGGCGTCTGGGTCGCGCCGCCCTGGTTCTGCCCGGTGCCCTGGCCGCCGGAGCCGGGACTGTCCGTCCCCTGCTCGCCGCCGTCGGCACCTGCCTCGGACCCGGTGCCGCCCTGTGCCTGTTCGCCGTGTCCGGCGTTGACGGGGTTGGCGCTGTCGCTGCCGCTGGAGTTCGCCACATGGACGAAGGCGGGGACTGCGGCGCCGATCAGCAGCGCCGCTGCCGCCGCACCGACCAGCGCCTGCCTTTTGCGGGCGCGCCGCGCGGGTACCGCCCTTCGCAGATGGTCCAGGGCGCCTTCCGAGGGCTCAAGGTCCTGCACGGCCCCTTGCAGCAGCCGTCGCAGGGCTACTTCGTCGCCACCGAGGGCTCCGAGGCCGCCCAGCTCATTTTCCGGCCCGTTGTTCACAATTCCGTTCCCAGTCCGGTCGTCAAACGGCTCGTCCGGCCCATACCGCTCAAACCTGCGCCTGTGCCCGCTCATGCCGTGGCCTCCATGGCGACGCGCAGCGCCGCGATGCCCCGCGAGCCGTACGCCTTCACCGAGCCCAGGGATACTCCCAGCGTCTCGGCGACCTGAGCCTCTGTCATATCGGCGAAGTACCTCAGCACCAGCACCTCGCGCTGGCGCCGCTGGAGTCCGCGCATCGCCTTGATCAGCGCGTCCCGCTCCAGCTGGTCGTACGCCCCTTCCTCGGCGCTCGCCATGTCCGGCATCGGCTTGGAGAGCAGTTTCAGTCCGAGGATGCGGCGGCGCAGCGCCGACCGCGACAGATTCACCACGGTCTGGCGCAGATACGCCAGGGTCTTGTCCGGGTCCCGCACCCGGTTGCGCGCCGAGTGGACGCGTATGAACGCTTCCTGGACGACGTCCTCGCAGGAGGCCGTGTCGTCGAGAAGCAGGGCAGCGAGACCGAGCAGCGACCGGTAGTGGGCGCGGTAGGTCTCGGTGAGGTGATCGACTGTGGTGCCCGCAGTCATAGTGTCCTCAGCGCCCTCGCGCTGGGACGGGATGCGGGTGGTGCGGGGCGCGGGCATGGGGGCGATCACCGGCATGCCGCCGGACGGGCGGGGTCTGCGGAGCGGGCGCACTGTTGCGCCGCGTACCGGGACCACCCTGGTGAAGTCGAGAACCTCTGCCACGCCTGTTGGACACGCTTCCCCCCGTCAGGGTTGTACGCGTACGCCACCGTTTTTGACGGTGAACCAAATGCGCTCATGCGTACACGCTCTTCCCCAATGCCCCTTTTCTTCGCGGCACCGTGAAGGGGCAACCGCAAAGACGCTCCCCGCCCAACTGCCGGTTGCAGTAAGGAGGGAAGCGAATCGTCGAACATCCTTGCACCCCAGATCAAGTGGTACAGACCTTCGACTTGCTCACAGGGTGTTCACATATCCTATAAAGCCCTCCGCTTCCGCCGCTCCGATTGAGCCAGAGGCGGATACGGAGATGGATCATGAGGAGGCGAGCCCGGGCCCGATCTCCGCCGCCACCGCCTCCGCGATCTGAGCGGAGTTGAGCGCGGCACCCTTACGGAGATTGTCCCCGCAGACGAAAAGCTCCAGCGCGCAGGGGTCGTCCAGTGCCCGTCGCACCCGCCCCACCCAGGTCGGATCCGTCCCCACCACATCGGCGGGGGTGGGGAAATCACCGACCGCCGGATTGTCGTAGAGCACCACCCCGGGCGAGGTCGCCAGGATCTCGTGGGCCCGCTCCACCGTGACCTCGCTCTCGAAGCGCGCGTGCACGGCGAGCGAGTGCGTGGTGAGCACCGGTACGCGGACGAACGTCGCCGCCACCCGCAGTCCCGGCAGATCAAGGATCTTGCGCGTCTCGGCCCGCAGCCCCAGCTCCTCCGACGACCAGCCGTCGTCCTGGAGGGTCCCGGACCAGGGCACCACGTTCAGCGCCAGCGGCGCCGCGAAGGGCCCGAGCTCGTCACCCACGGCCCTGCGTACGTCTCCGGGCCCGGCACCCAGCTCCGTACCTGCCACCAGCGACAGCTGGGCACGCAGCGCCGCGACGGCGTCACGTCCCGCGCCGCTGACGGCCTGGTAGGAGGAGACGACCAGTTCGCGCAGCCCGAACTCGGCGTGCAGCGCGCCCACTGCCGGAGCCATCGCGAGCGTGGTGTCGTGCGGACTCGCGACAATGCCGCGCGGGCGGACCCGTACGGCATGCGGATTGACCTCGGGAACGACGAGCGGCACATCCGGATCCAGCCGGAAAGCGCCCGAATTGTCCACCACGACCGCGCCCTTGGCCGCGGCGATCGGCGCCCACTGCGCGGACACCTCGTCCGGTACGAGGAAGAGCGCGACGTCGACGCCCGCGAGGGCCTCTTCGCCGAGCGGGACGACCTCAATCTCCTCGCCGCGCACGGCCAGCTTGCGGCCGGCCGAGCGCGGCGAGGCGACGAGTCGTATGTCGCCCCAGACATCCGCGTGCTGCGAAAGGATCTGGAGCATCACCTGGCCGACGGCCCCGGTCGCTCCGACGACCGCGAGCGCCGGCTTGCGGGTCATCGCCCGGTGCCTCCGTAGACGACGGCCTCGTCGGAGTCGGAGTCGAGACCGAAGGCGGTGTGCACGGCGCGCACGGCCTCGTTGACGTCGTCGGCGCGCGTGACCACCGAGATACGGATCTCCGAGGTGGAGATCAGCTCGATGTTCACGCCCGCGTCGGAGAGCGCCTCGAAGAAGGAGGCGGTGACGCCGGGGTTGGTCTTCATGCCGGCGCCGACGAGCGAGATCTTGCCGATCTGGTCGTCGTAGCGCAGTGAGTCGAAGCCGATCGCGCTCTTCGTCTTCTCCAGGGCGTCAATGGCCTTGCGGCCCTCGGTCTTGGGAAGGGTGAAGGAGATGTCCGTCAGCGCGGTGGTGGCCGCGGAGACGTTCTGCACGATCATGTCGATGTTGATCTCGGCGGCCGCGATGGCACGGAAGATCGCGGCGGCCTCGCCCGGCTTGTCCGGCACTCCGACGACCGTGATCTTGGCCTCGGAGATGTCGTGGGCGACCCCGGAGATAATTGCCTGCTCCACCTGCTGGTCCCCTTGCGGCTCGTTGCTGACCCAGGTTCCGCGCAGCCCGGAGAAGGACGAGCGGACATGGATCGGGATGTTGTATCGGCGTGCGTACTCGACGCAGCGGTGCAGCAGCACCTTGGAGCCGGAGGCGGCGAGCTCCAGCATGTCCTCGAAGGCGATCCAGTCGATCTTCTTCGCCTTCTTCACGACCCGGGGGTCGGCGGTGAAGACGCCGTCGACGTCGGTGTAGATCTCACAGACCTCGGCGTCCAGCGCGGCCGCCAGGGCTACGGCGGTGGTGTCCGACCCGCCGCGGCCGAGGGTGGTGATGTCCTTCTTGTCCTGGGACACACCCTGGAAGCCGGCGACGATGGCGATGTTGCCCTCGTCGAGCGCCGTACGGATCCGGCCCGGCGTCACATCGATGATGCGCGCTTTGTTGTGGACCGAGTCGGTGATGACGCCTGCCTGGCTGCCGGTGAACGACTGGGCCTCGTGGCCCAGGTTTTTGATCGCCATCGCCAGCAGGGCCATGGAGATCCGCTCTCCTGCGGTCAGCAGCATGTCGAATTCTCGCCCGGCAGGGATCGGGGATACCTGCTCGGCGAGATCGATCAGCTCGTCCGTCGTGTCGCCCATCGCGGATACCACGACGACCACCTGGTGGCCGTTCTTCTTGGCATCGACGATTCGCTTGGCGACGCGCTTGATGCCTTCGGCATCGGCAACGGAGGAGCCTCCGTACTTCTGCACGACAAGGCCCACGTGCGCTCCTCGCTCAGTCTGTTTCGTTCCGCACTACTGCGGTCGGCTCAGTCTAACGAGCGGCCGGACGCCGACCCGGTGCTGTCACATGGTGAGATGTCCCGCTCACTACGTGATCATCAGGAGGGGTCACGGCCGCTCGGTGGTGACCCCTGCCCCGGCTGATGCGGGGTACGCAGGGTGTGGCGCGGGTCACAGGGCGCCGCGCGTATTCAAGCCAGAGGCCCTCACGACTCGACATCACGTGGATGAAGGACCCGGCCCTCGACGACGCGGACAGCCTGCTGCCGCCCGAGGTGATTGCCCAGGAGATCGTCGAGGACCTTCAGGCAGCACTCGACGAGTTCGCGGCGATCGCAGAGGCACTGGGTGGCGAGGTCAAGCCGGACACTGACGCGGAGACGGCAGCCGTGGAGTCCTGACCCAGGCCTGGACGAGCTTGAACACGTCCACACCGGATGCCCCGGGCCACTGGCCTCGGGGCGTTCGCCTAAACGTCAGCCGTTCCCGGCTCAACGACCCACCGGCTCGGGTACCCGGCCAGCTCGGCGATCTGGTCGTAGTCCTGGTCGTAGTGCATGACTCTGATCCGGTGACGCTGAGCGGTGGCAGCGATCACCAAATCCGCTAGCGATAAGGCGCGGTGGTTGCCCTTCTCGATCGCCTTGTCCTGGGTCTCGATCGCCGAGTCCCATACGTCGTCGGGGCACGGCAGATGGTCGAACCCGAAGAACCAGCGCCGGAGCCGTTTGGCATCGGCAGCGCTGCGCGCGGAGTACATGGTCTCCACTCGCACGGCCGCTGTGACGCACAGGAGCCCGCGCTCCCGTAGGGGATCCAGCACCTCCGCAACTGCCGGCCGGTGCCAACGCGCCAAGGCGGACTTGTCCACGAGGAATCGCTCGTTCACGCTGCGGATGTCCCCTGACCTGGATCGTCGCGGACGTCGTACGTGAGATCGATTTCGCCGGACTTGATGGCGTCGCTGAACTCACGTCGCCGCAGCCGCTTCGCAGCATCCATGACGGCAGCTTCGACCGCTTCCTCGTCCGTCTCCACACCGAACTCCGTGCGGACGTCTGCCAGGAATTCGTCGTCGATCTCGACAGTGATGCGGGCCATGACCGGCCCCCTTTCCACACGGCGTCTCACGGGGTCTCCTCCACGATAGGTCTCCTCCGGTTCTCGGGTATTGATTCCGTCAGCCCCGGCCCCGTGGCGGGAGCCCCGCCGCGATGCGGGCCTCATCGGCTCGGAAGTGGTGGTTCACGACGTACTCGATCGGGGCCGCGCGGAAGGTGTCGGGCACGTAGCCGACGGGGGGGCAGGTGTCGTCGCACTCGGGCTCCCGGTCCAGCTCTTCGCGGCAGGCGGCGCAGAGGCCGTTCGTGAGCTTCGTCGTCGTCTCGTCGGCCTCGCAGCCGGCGCAGATCATCACGATCTTGTTGACCCGTGCGCGGGCGCGGCTGACGGTGGACTTGGGTGGCATCTTGTTCTCCAGTCGGGTTCGGGCGATGGCGGCCGGGCTGTGGACGGTCGGCGGCAGTCCGGCGGTCAACGCCTGGGTGAGGTGGTTGTGGGTTGCCCCACGCGCCAGCCACTCGGCGGCCAGCGGTTCGAGCGCGGCGCAGTCGGCGGCGGACAGGGTCATACGGGGTTCGGTGCGGCCGAGCCGGGCGAGTACGCCGTACGCCTCCGACGGGGAGGGCGTGGGGGCGGGTGCCGGTCCGTCTGCCTCGCCTGCGTCATCCACGCGGGCCAGGCCCGCCCGGCCCAGCAGAGTGACGTCGATCCCGTGCACGCGGCGGACGAACTCCGCCCACCACACGTCCGACCTGCGGATACGGGACCAGTACGTCCTCGTCACCCAGCGCATCGAG
>NZ_JBEXEX010000051.1:0-54442 GCF_040606445.1 Streptomyces sp. NPDC005408
AGCCGTTCGGCGGTGCAATCGACAACGCGCAGTGGCAGGCCGGTGGGGAAGGGCTTGCCGTGCAGCGTCAGCTCGCCGGGGCAGACGAGGGCCCGAAGTGCCCTAGAAGATGCTCACGCCGTAGGCGCTCAGCGCCTCCGTGACGGGCTGGAAGAACGTGGTGCCGCCCGAGGTGCAGTCACCGCTGCCGCCCGAGGTCAGACCGAGAGCGGTGCTGCCGGAGAAGAGCGAACCGCCGCTGTCGCCGGGCTCCGCGCAGACGTTGGTCTGGATCAGCCCGTAGACGATGTCCCCGCCGCCGTAGTTGACCGTGGCGTTGAGGCCGGTCACTGTGCCGCTGTGCACACCGGTGGTGCTGCCGCTGCGCTGTACGGACTGGCCGACGGTGGCGTTGCCGGCGCTGGTGATGTCCCGGTACGTGCCGTTGTAGAGGTAGACCCTGCCGTCTGCGGCCGACGCGCTGGAGTGGCGGATGATGCCGTAGTCGTTGGTCGGGAAGCTGGAACCGGCGGTGGTGCCGAGCACCGTGGTGTTCGAGGAGTTGGTGTACCAGGTGCTGCCGATGTTGGTGCAGTGGCCCGCGGTGAGGGCGTAATACGTGCTTCCGCTACGGACGTTGAAGCCGAGCGAGCAGCGTCCGCCGCCCGTGTAGATGGCCTGGCCGCCCGCGATGAGCTTGTTGAACGTGCCGGTCGTGCGCTTGATCTGAAGGGCCTCGGCACGCGCGCCGGCCGCCTTCTTGATCGTGGCGATCTCGGCAGGCGACACGCTGTCGTCCGCCGTGACGACGACCTTGCCCGTTGCCTTGTCCGTGTACCAGGCGGTGCCGGGCACGTCCGCGCCGAGCACGGCGTCGCTCGCCTGGGCGAGCTGTGCGGTGGTGACCGGTGCGCTGTCGGCCGATTCGGCGACGGCGCTCGGGACGGCAAGCGCGGAGACGGTCAGGAGACTTGATGCGACGGCGATCAGCCGGGCACGTCTCGCGACGCCGCCGAGGGGAGAGAAGCGCTTGAGGTTCACTACATCCTCCGGTGGGGGATCCGGGGACCCGCTGGGTGGGCGGGTCCGTCCGAGCACGGATGTCAGGACCGACCGGATGATGTCGATCTAGGTCATGAGCCTGACAACCGGTCGGTAGGAATCCTCGGCTCCGGATGGCCTCGGGGACAAGATCGCCTTTCGGCCGCTCTACGCGCGTCCAGTTGCGGTGTCAGGCAGTGCCAGGTGGTGTCCGGCGGCGCGTCAGGCGCAGGGTGCGGTCCTGCGGCGACCTGTCTGGGACGGTGGTTGAATGCGCAAACGCTCAGGATTGTTTGCTGACGCGCCGTCAATTGACTCGCGAGTCAGGAGTGATGGGAGTCGCCGGAGCCGCCCCCGAGGTGACTCCGGAGCATTAACCGGAATATCTCTCGCCGTTTTTGCTGCTCAGGGTTGACCGCGGCCGAACGGCCGGTCACCCGGCGCAATGTGAGGTGGCCTCGGATCTCATCGTGGTCTACGCGCATCACATTCATCCGGAACGGTGACTGCTGCACACATGTCCGGCCGTCCTCGGAGCGCCCATCGGGCCACCGCTGCCCATCGCCGAGTGACTCCGGGGCGGCGAAACGGGCATGCCGATGGCCGCCTCCTCATGGGCATCCGCGGCATCGTGCGGCGTTATGGGCCGATCGCCACCGTTCGGCCGCCGGGCGTGGGTGTCCGGTTCTCGATGGCGCTCTGCCGGAACTACTCCTGCACCCCGGCCGCGTCGAGCAGGGCGCCGGCAGTCGTCAGCGTGAGCCCGTCGAGAGTCTCCGACCCGACACCGGCGCGGGCGCTCGCCCCGTCGAAGACCAGGGTCAACTGCCGTGCCAGCAGCCCGGGATCGTGCGCACCGCCGCGTTCGGCCTCCGTGCGGAAGAAGTCGGTGAGGGCCTGCTTCGCCCTGCGGGCAACCTGGCTCGCCGGGTGCTCGGGGTTCTTGAGCTCGACTTCCACGGCGAGGAACGGGCAGCCCCGGTACGCGGGTTCGGTCGAGGCCGCCTCCAGTCGTTCGAAGACGTACAGGATCCGGGCGCGCGGCGGCCCCGGCTCGTCCTTCGGCGGGATGAGCAGCGTCTCGTACGAGGGGGCGCGCCGTTGCAGCGCTGCGGCGAGGACTTCGTCCTTGCTGCCGAAGAGCTGATACATCGAGCGCTTGGAGACCCCGGCCGCCCGGCACAGCGCCTCGACGCCGATGCCTACGCCGTCGCGGTAGAAGAGCTCGGCCGCGGCGTCGAGGAGCCGCTCCCGTGTGGACGCTGTGGCAGTCGTGGTCATACGTCGAGATTACCGCCGGGGCTTGGCAATGGAAACCGATCGGTTTACCATTGAGGAAACCGATCGGTTTCCGATCGGGTGCAGATCCCCGCGCGGCGGGGGTGAGGGAGAGACGACCATGCAGATCGAAGGCGCAGTGGCTCTGGTGACCGGCGGCAACCGCGGACTGGGGGAGCAGCTCGTCAGGGCGCTCCTGGACCGCGGGGCTGCCAAGGTCTACGCGGCGGCGCGCAACCCGGACACGGTCACGACCCCGGGTGCGACACCGCTCGCGCTCGACATCACGGACCCCGCCTCGGTCCGCGCGGCGGCCGAGCAGGCCCAGGAGGTCACGCTGCTGATCAACAACGCGGGCATCTCCACCGGATCAGGGGTGCTGGACGGCGAGCTGGACGACTTCCGGCGGGAGATGGACACCCATGTTTTCGGCACGCTCGATGTGAGCAGGGCCTTCGCGCCCGCCCTCGCCCGCAACGGCGGCGGCGCCATCCTCAATGTCCTGTCGGTGCTGTCCTGGTACGTGCTCCCGGCCGGCGCCGCCTACTGCGCGGCCAAGGCGGCCGAGTGGTCCGTCACCAACTCCCTGCGGGTGCAGCTGGCCGAGCAGCGGACGCTCGTCACCGCCCTGCACGTCGGATACATGGACACCGACATGACCGCGAGCCTCGACACCCCCAAGCTCGACCCGGCGAAGGTCGCGCACGCGGCACTCGACGGCATCGAGGCGCGCCGGTACGAAGTCCTCGCGGACGAGCTCAGCGAGCAGGTCAGGGCCGGGCTCGCCGCCGGACCTGCCGCGCTCTACCCGCAGCTGGCGCAGTCCCTCGCCTGAGCCGTCCCGCGGCTCCTGTTTCCCGGCGGGAGCCGCGGGACCCCCGCCCGCGTGGTCGGCGGGAGCCTGGCGGTCACAGGACCAGACGCAGCGTGGTGTCGGCGACACCGAGCCGGACCGTCTGGCCCCAGGTGAGTTCCAGCGCGTCGCTCTCGATGCCGTCACCGAAGGCGACCAGCCGGTCCGACTCGACAACGAGCCTGAGCTGCTCGGTGCGTTGCAGCGTTCCCTCCACCACGGAGGTGCCGGTGGTGGGCGACGGCCAGGCCTCGCGTACGAACCAGATGAGCCGTGGATCGGCGGGGCCGGGCAGGGCCAGGGCGCTGGAACGCTCCTGCCACAGCGAGCGCAGCCACCCGGTCGCGCCGGTGCCGGTGCCGACCAGGACACCCGAGGAGGCCTGCGCCTCCAAGGGTGCTGCCTCGTCGTCGTGCCCGATGCGGTAGCGGGCCGTCTGGTGGCCCCGTGCGCCGAGATAGATCTCGTTGAGGGCCAGCAGGCGTTGGGTGTCGTCGGCCACGGCTTCCACCATCGTGAGCTCGTCCGTCGCACACTTCGGGGTAGCGGCCGCGGGCAGCAACATGGCCGCGTCGCCCGCCCGGTGGCGGACCAGCACGCCCGGGTTGCGGCCCGGATCGGCGTCGATCCCGATCACCGGCTGTCCGGACAGATACTTGGCCGCGTTGGCCACCAGCCCGTCCTGTCCGACCACGACCACCACGTCCTCGGGGGCGAACAGGAAACGGTCGAGGTCCGTGCGCTCCACCCTGGCCTGACGCCACTGAAGGGGAACCGCCGCTGCCACCTGGGCGAGCGTGCGCCACGCACGGTGGTGGCGCTCGGCCACCTCCTCGATGCCACGGCCGCGTGTGGAGAGGAAGAACCCGGCCTGGCCGTGCGTGCCGTGGCGGGCGAGCAACTCCTCGTACTCGGTGGTGCGATGGACGAGTACCGCCCGCGGCGCGAGGCTCATCCCCGCTCCCCGTCGGGGCGGCCGAGCCTGGCCAGCAGGCCGGTCAGTACGTCGGGTGAAACCGTGAGGCTTTCGATCCGCGGGAGGTTCTCGGCGAGCCGGGTGCCGGTCAGGGCGTGCAGCGTGGCGGCGTCGACATCGGCGTGCACCCGCAGCCAGGCGGCCTGGGCCTGGGCCCGTGCCTGGCCGACCTCGCGTGCCGCTTCGGCCTCGGCCTTGGCGAGCCGTACCGTACGCGCGGCCTCCGCCTCGGCACGTACACCATCGGCAGCCGCGCTCTCCTCGGCCTCGCGGCGCGCATTGGTGCCGCGCTGATCGACCAACTGCTCCTCGCGGCGGGCGAGTTCGATCTTGCTGGCGAGTTCGTTCTCCGCGATGGCGCGCTCCCGCTCGACCGCCACGGCCCGCCGCTCGTACGTCGCCCGGTCCGCCTCCTGCTGGATCTGCTCCCGCGCCGGGGTGCGCAGGGCACGCTCGACCTCGGGTTCGGGACGCAGCGCGACGACGCGTACGGCGACCACGGCGATGCCGGTGGCTTCCAGCCGGGGCTCCGCGGCAAGACCCTCGGCGATCCGACCTCGTACCGATGCGACGCCGTCGACCAGCGCCGCCGCCAGAGGGGTACGGGCCAGCACGTCGAGCGCGTGCTGCTGGGCGGTCTCGGTGAGGAGGGTGGAGATCTGCTCCAGGGGAGCGCTGCGCCAGACACCGGTGTCCGGGTCGATGGAGAAGTCCAGACGCGCGGCCGCGGTGGCCGGATCGCCGATCCGGTAGGTCACGGTCGCCTGCACTGTGACGTCCTGGAAGTCGGACGTACGGGCGTGAAACGCCATGGCCAGTTCCCGGTCGTCGACGGGCACTTCGCACAGCGCGGCCGTCAGTGCGCGGAACCAGAAACTCATGCCGGGCCCGTCGTGAACGAGTCTGCCCCGCCGGTGATGGCGGACATGGGCGGTGGGCGCGGAACGAAGATGACGCCAGCCGAAGCGCCTGATGATGTCGGCCATGACAGCCTCCCCTTTTCGTCGTATCGACGATATAGAGGCAGACGCTTATCGTCAATACGACGAAATGAGGCTCGTGGCACCCTCCGTGGAGGCGGCTCGACCGGCGAGCCGCCCCCACGGTCGTGTTCAGCTCACGATGACCGGCTGCGCGGTCTCGGTCAGTACCTGCCGGCCGTCCTCGGCGGTCAGCACCAGCCGCGGCAGCCAGGGCCCTTCGCCGTCGTAGACATGGGTGGCACTCGGCTCGCTCGTCTCCTGCTGCGTGCCGTCGCCGAAGTACCAGTGGTAGCGGTATCCGGCGGCGGACTGCGCACCGTCCACCGACGCGCTCAGGTGCACTTCGCTGCCCACGGGTGCGTCCTTCGGGGCGCTCAGCACCGCTCGGGGTCCGCCGGACGGGAGGCCGAACCAGGCCCGGACGCTCGGGTTGAGGAGGAAGGAGCCGGCGTACTGACGGGCGCCGTCGATGTCCGGGTGGGCGACGGCAGCGGACAGGCACTGCGCCGGGGTCGCGCTCAGCTCCGGGCAGGCCCGCGTGCGCAGCGCGAACGCCGAGTCGGTGACGGGGGTGTTCCAGAGCTTGGAGTCCCGGGCCAGCACGGCGTTGTCCACGGTGAACAGACCGTCCGCCGCCACCACGTAAGGGCCGTCCGTCGAGGCCGAGTTGGCCGCGGCGGCCGCCTCGCGATAGGCGTCGTTGGCCAGTTGCGTGTACTGCTCATAGCGCTTGGCCACCTGGCCGAGCGCACCCTTGCAGGTGGTCAGCCGTGCGCCGGTGACGCCCGGTGTGGAGCACCGGCTCACCGGGATCGGAGAGCTGCTGCGGCTGAGCGCGTAGTAGAAGTCGGCCACGATCACTTTCGGCCGCCCCGGCAGGGAGTGGGCCTTCTCGATCGCCGCCTGCATGCCGCGCCCGCCGTAGCCGACCTTCGCGCCACTGAAGTACGGCACGTCCTTGGCAGGGTTCTCGGCTGCCGCGCCGATGCCCGAGCACTCGCGCTTCACGGCCTCGGGAACATTCTTCGAGCCGGGCGTGATGCCCACGCCGATGCCGAAGAAAGGATCGATGTCGTTGATGCAGCCGTTGACGACGACCAGATCGAGACCGTAGCCGCCCGCCCGTGCCTGTGCGCCCGCCTGCTCCAACTGGCAGAAGACATCCGGCATTTGCTGGGTGACCTCGCCGAACTCCATCTCCCCGTCGCCGTCCGGGTCCTGCTTCTCCGTCTGCTGCAGACACGCCGCGTCGTCGTTGCCCGCCGGAAGCCCGGGCGCGTCGAGCACCGCTCCGGAGATCGAGTAGTCCATGTGCTGATGACCTCGCCCGGTGGCCCGGCCCAGCAACTCGCCCGTCAGATAAGGGAACTTCTGGTCATGGTCCAGCCCCTGTCCCCAGACGACCGAGTCGCCGACCGATGCCACGCGCACCGGATCGCAGCCCCGGCGGACGGTGTCCCGCCAGACCTTGCCGTAGTGCCCGGGGTCCCCACCCTCGGACGATGCGGCGATACGCGCGTCGAACTGCAGGGCGGTCTCGGCGGCCGGCACGTGGTCGAACGGGATGCTGAACTCCGCCGTGCCCACGGACGCGTGCAGCTCTACGCGCCCGCCGGCCAGCTGCTCCTCACCCGCGCGCAGGCGCCACTCCACGGTGGCTCCCGCCTTCGCCGCCGCCGGGTCGTACACGTGCACGCGGCCCCGTACCGGACCGCTGCAGACCGGATTGGGCGTCAGATCCACGTCGAGTACGAGAGGGTATGCGGCTCCCGGCAAGGCAGCCGTCTGTGCCGCGGCGGGCAGCCCGCCGAGCGCCTGGCCGAGCAGCACGGTGACCGCGGCCACCGCGGCGAAGCGCCGTGTCCTCGCCGCGCTGTCCGTCCGCCTTCGCGCAATCCGCCGGTTCCACGCACATCTCACGCCAACACCCCTGTTTTCGCCGCTGCTTCGGTCTGTGCGGAGCCAACTGAACGCCGCATCAGTAGGGATCATGGCAGCCAAAAACGGGCGCCAACCCCGCGCCGGGGCTCGTGCGGAGTGAAACTGATCACTTACCCACAGTTACGCGCAGTCGAGTGCTCAGGAGCGCAGCTGGATCCAGACAGGGGCGTGGTCGGAACCGGCGGCGTCGCGTCGTTCGGTGGGGGACTCGTCGACGGAGGGCAGCGGCTGAGGGGCGGCGGTTCCGGTGAGCCCGGTACCGGCTGATTGCACCCGGTCCAGGAGACGGTGGCTGTGGCTCGATGCGTATGGCCGGCGCGCCGCGGCCCATCCGCGCGGTCGGATCGGCGTGGTCGTCGCTCTTGAAGGCCTGCGATGCCGGTCAGATCCGCCAACGACTCCGGGGCGCAGACCTCCTGGACGCCCAGGAGACCGGGGTCGAGCGCGGTGACGGCGCGGCTGGACCTGCCTGGACTGCCATCGTGACAGGGCCGCGGCAGGGGAGTCAGGTGTCTGCCGTTCAGGGCGGCGGAGGCACTGCTTGGTCGGCGGAGACAGGAGCTTCGTCTCCGTCGCGTACGGCTTCGACTATGGCCTGGTGGAGAGTGCGGCTGGCCTCTTCGGACGGGCACGGCACAGGGCTTCCGGCCATGGTGAACCAGTCCGAGGCGCCGCTGAATTGAACGGCGATCTCGGCCTGGCCCTCTGCCCAGGTGGTGTGGACGGTCAAGTCTCCCTTGATCACGCCGACTTCCTCGGTGAGGACGCCTGCGGCTCCTGCGTAGATTCCGGTGGTTGTCCATGATGCCCAGGTCATGGCACATGCCTTACTGACGGTTGGGAGAGAGTGAAAAGGCCACGGCTGCCTCCGAGCGTGGCTCTTCGAGGCGCGCCGTCCTTCGAGTCTGACACTTGCGCGACGGGTGCGCGCGGCGGTGCCGGGGCGGCGGCACGCTGCGTCGGCCAGGCACGGGGCAACCCTCGGTCCGTCCCTGTCGGCGGCCGTCGCGGCGCCCACCCGCTCGGATCCGCATCGTGACACAGGGGAGTCCGCCATCTGAGACAGTCATGCGAGGTGCCCTCCTGAGAGTGGCCCGCACTGGAGGGCTGCACCACCGGCGGCATCGGTAGGGTGCGGCGCATGATCCTCGAGCAGCTGGCGGTCGGTCGGGGCGAGCACGGTGCCCCGGACATCTCGGGCGAGCTGCTCACCGAGATCGCGGAACTCTATGCGTCCAACCAGGAATTCTTCGCACTGAGCGGCGACTTCGCCGGCCCCGAGGACATTCGCATCGAGCAGGTCGCAAAGGCGCTCGCCGACGAGCTCGCGCACGAGGGCGTGCAGGTGCTGCTCGCCCGGTCGCGCGGCGAACTCGTGGGCCTCGCGGTGACGCTGGACCGCCACCCGGCGGACCTGGACGACCAGGATCCGTGGATCGGGCTGCTGATGATCGACCGGCGCCGGCAGCGATCCGGACTCGGCCGCAGCCTGGCCTCGCTGGTCGAAGACCGTTTCCGCCAGTCGGGGCGCACGGGCTCCCGCCTCGCTGTCCTGGAGAACAATCCGAAGGCGCTCTCCTTCTGGACCTCCCTCGGATACCGCGAGCTCCGCCGCGCCGACGACCGCGAGCTCAATCGCCCGAGCATCGTCCTGCGCAAGCCGCTGTGAGCGAGCCCGGCTGAGTGTTTGCAAGCCAATCGGCCAACACCCTTGCCGTCTCGGCCCGTTGGTATGGACCTCGTCGTGCGCTTCGGTTACTGTCCGCCCGGGCGCGCTCTGAGAGCGCTCTCGCGTGCTTGCTGTTCCATCCCCCACGAAGCTGGAACAACTGAAGGGTCAAGGCCTTGAGACGCACGACAGGTATACGCACCGGACTGTCCGCACTCCTCCTCCTGGGCGCCTGGGCAACGGCCGGGATCGCCCCCGCCGCAGCCGCCGTCCCCGCCCCCACTCCCGAGCCCCAGGCCTCCGCCGGTCTGCTCGCCGCCATGCAGAAGGACCTGGGCCTGACAAAGTCCCAGGCTCAGGCGCGAATCGCGGCCGAGAGGGCAGCAACCGCCGTCGAAGGGAATGCGCGGCGTGCCGCCGGATCGTCCTTCGGCGGATCGTGGTTCGACACGGGCAGCGGAAAGCTGACCGTGGCCGTCACCGACGACCACAAAGCCGCTGCCGTACGCGCGACAGGCGCCGCGGTCCGGCTGGTGACGCACAGTGCGCAGCAGCTCGACGCGGCCAAGAACAAGATCGACGCGCTCGCCGCGCCCGCCGGTGTCAGCAGCTGGCATGTCGACCCGCAGGCCAACCGGGTTGTCGTGAACGTCGTCGCTTCCCAGCGTGATGACAACGATGTCGAAGCCTTCCTCGTGCGAGCCCGTCACACCGGGCCCGTCCAGGTCGAGGAGACGACCGAGGGCCCGAAGACGTTCGCCGCCGGAACCGTGGGCGGCGACCCGTACTACACCGGCAACGTCCGCTGCTCCATCGGCTTCTCCGTCTACGGCGGCTTCGTCACGGCCGGGCACTGCGGTCAGCCGGGCGCAGGCGTCCGCGGCTGGGACGGCTCGTACATCGGGGCCTTCCAGGGATCGTCCTTCCCCGACAACGACTACGCCTGGGTCAACGTCGGCAGCGGCTGGTGGACCGTCCCCGTGGTCCTCGGCTGGGGAACCGTCTCCGACCAGCTGGTCCGCGGCTCCGCAGAGGCCCCCGTCGGCGCCTCGATCTGCCGCTCCGGCTCCACGTCGCACTGGCACTGCGGCAATGTCCTCGCCAAGAACGAGACCGTCAACTACAGCCAGGGCGCGGTCCATCAGATGACGAAGACCAGCGTCTGCGCCGAGCCCGGTGACTCGGGCGGCTCCTTCATCAGCGGTGACCAGGCCCAGGGCGTGACCTCCGGTGGCTGGGGCAACTGCAGCGGCGGAGGCGAGACCTGGTACCAGCCGATCAACGAGATCCTCGGCCGGTACGGGCTGACGCTGCACACCGCCTGACAGGCGCCCCCCACGGGCTGAGCCCGTCGTGACGGGATCGCGGGTCGCGGTCGACCCTCCGGCACGGCGGGCTTTCCGCGTGCGGGGGACCGGGCCGGGGGGATGGGGGCGGGAAGGGCCCCATCCGCTTCTCGCGGATCCTGATTGCGCGGTGCGCGGCTGCGGGCCGCTTCTCCGCGTCTTCCTTGGGTCCTTCCCGGCTATTCCATGGAATCACCAAGGCGGCTCCAAGGCCAGAGGGCCGACACTCCCCGGCCGGGAGGGGCCGAGGTATGTCGGGGTGGTACGGCCCGATGGCCCCGCAGACCCGGGGCCCGCCCTGGGCGAGGCGGCCCCGCGCGGCGCGCTACATCGCCGTTGTCCAGGCGTACGGAGGGGCAAGGCGCTCGCCTGCACCGGCGCCCACGCTCTCCAGGTCGTGGTCCGCGATCCGCGTCAGCTGTGCCGCGAGGTCCTTGAAGGCCCGGCCGGCCGCGAGCTCGTCACCGATCTCGGGAACGTCCGGGTCCTCTGAGTTGCACCGTGCGGTCCCGTGGCCGGTGAGCGTCGACGTGCCGGTGTCCAGCACCACCCGCGCCTTCGTCGTCCCGTCCTCCTCGGACAGGTACAGGCCGACCTTCCATTCCAGGGTGCGTGTCGTCATGGCGTACCTCCTTCGGGGGCCCCCTCTCCAGGCGCCACCCGACTCCAGGGTCCACCCAACCGTCACCGGCCGTGCATCGTGCCGGCGTCGAAATGTCCAGGAAAGTCGATTGGAGGGGCCGAACGGCCGCGCGTGGGGCCCGTTGGGCTCATGCTGGAGTTGGGACAAAGTCGGACACCGTTGAAATCGGCAACCAGACGTCAGCTCGGTCCTTCGAGTGAGCGAGGTCAGGCCATGACTGCAGATCTGCCCGGCGGGGGACGGGGCACGCATTCGGAGCCGGAGCGGGGGACACCGCACGGAAATCCTCTGCGCCGCAGGTCGGACCGTGTACAGCAGTGGGTCGGCGCTTCCGCTGTGGTGCTCTCCCTCGCGGCTGTGCCGGGGGTGGCCACCGGGGTGGGTCTCGCTGTCCACAGTGCCGAGATGCACAAGGTCCAGGAAGCTGCCGGCTCCCACATCGTCGAGGCACACCTGGTCGGTGACGCGGGCCCGCGCAAGGCGGCGGCCCGCGGAGACGATCCCGTGAAGGCCCAGGTTCAGTGGAAGGAGAGCGACGGAGTGGTGCGCACGGCGCAGGTGAGGGTGGATGCGGGCACCCCCGCCGACTTCCCGGTCCGGATATGGGTGCGCTCCGACGGTACTGCGTCCTCGGTGCCGCCGACGACGGCAGCGGAAGCCGCTCTCGCCGCCTGGCTCACGGGGATTGTCACCGGTGCCGGGGTGACGGGGATCTTCTATGTGTCGTGGAAGGGCTTCGTGCACCTGATGAACCGCAGAAGGTACGCGCAGTGGGAGCGGGAGTGGGAGGAGGCGGAACCCGGTATGTCCGGCCGCACGCGTGACCTGTGATCCGGGCCGGGCTCGGGGCGGACCGCCGTCGGCATGGCCGGCAGGCGGTCCCTCCTGTGACCGCCTGTTCGGGGTTCAGGCCGTCGCAGCGGTCGTCTGCGACTGTTCCTTGATCATCCGATGCAGCCGGTCGGCGGCCGCTCGCCCGAAGGCCGGGTCGTTGATGTGCGTATCGAATGTCAGGAACTCGACATCGGAGTTGCTCAGTCCCGCACTCAGTTCGGCGACGAGCGCAGCGTCCGCATGCGGGTCGTGGTACGGCCCGCTGGAGACTCCGAGAGTCGACAAGCCGCGCAGAGGAGCGAAGACGGCGGTGGGGCCGATCGCTGTCCGCAGTTTCGCCGCGATGCGGCGCCCCAGTTCGGCGCACTCCTGCGCTGTCGTGCGGACCACGGTGATGGACGGATTGTGGACGCGGACGACCCGGTCACGGAACTCGCCGGGGAGGGTGTCGATCGGTCCGAACTTCACCATGTCCAGCGCCCCCAGGCTCACCACCTGAGGAACACCGGCTCGTCCTGCAGCCTCCAGGCGGTCCGGTCCGGCCGTGAGGATTCCCCCGACCAGGTCGTCGGCGAGTTCGCTCAGCGTCAGGTCGAGTACCCCGGCGAACAGGCCCTGTCCGGCGAGCGCTTCCAGTGACCGGCCGCCGGAGCCGCTGGCGTGGAACACCAGTACCTCGTAGCCGAGTCGAGTCAGCCGCTCGCGTGCCGCGTCGACGCCGGGTGTGGTCACGCCTGCCATGGACGCCGCCACCAGTGGCCTGCCCTCGGCCAGCAGATCCTCCGCCCGTACCGCGCGCGGGCTGCCGGCGAAGCCCTCGGCCATGCCCGCCATGGCGTCCGCGGCGTTGGCGAGCAGCGGGGCCGAGATCCGGTTGATTCCCGCGATGTCGACGACGCTGTACATCATGGTGATGTCCGAGGCTCCGACGTACGGGGCGACATTGCCCGAGGCCATCGAGGAGACCATCAGCTTGGGCACGCCGATCGGCAGGGCGCGCATCACCTGGGTCGCCATCGAGGTCCCGCCGCTGCCGCCGAGGGCCAGTACGCCGTGCAGGCGGCCGGCGGCATACAGATCCAGGGCTATGTTCGTCGCGCCACGAGCCATGACCGTGACCGCTGCGCCGCGTTCCTGCTCCTGAAGGTCACTCAGCTCGTCCCCGGCGGCGCGAGCCACTTCGGAGTGGGTGATGTCCGGGCGCACCTGGGGCTCTCCGATGACGCCGGTGTCGATGAGGATGGTCTCGATGCCGCGCCGGTGCAGGTGATCTCGCAGCCGGCCGTACTCCGTTCCTTTGGTGTCCAGCGTGCCCACCAGTGCAACGATTGCCATAACAAGTCATGTTCATGGCTTTTGGCGTACGAGGCAAGGCGTGCATCCCGATAATCGGACACTCCTGACCGGGTGTTGGGGCAGGCTGTGGCCAACGCGCCTGCGGCGGGAGCGCGTTGGCGCAGCGGTCATGACGTCGTCACGCTCGGGGGCGCGGAATGGTGTTGGCCGGAATTACGGCGTTGCCTCGAGGTATTCGCAGCACTAAGGTTGCCGTCATGACTGCCGGGTCGGCCATGGGCCACGTACGAGTAAGGCGCCCGGCCTCGGCGTGAGTGCGAGGCGGGCGAGAAGCCCGCCGTTTGTTGTATCCGCGCAGGTCGCGCAACCTCTCTTCATGCTTGGCGGTGTCGTTCCCCGCCCAATTCCGCGCCTCTCACCAACCTCCGGCGCGCATTCCCGCACTTCTTGCCGAGCGGTCATTTCGGCATGCCGCGAAAACAGTAGGCAGTACCCCACCAACCCTGGAGAAAAACTGAGAATGCCCAACGACTTCAACCAGCACGTCATCGATGAGTTCCGCGCCAACAGCGGGCGCGTCGGCGGCCCCTTCGAGGGAGGCCGGCTGCTCCTGCTGACCACTACGGGAGCGCGGTCCGGCGCCCCGCACACGACCCCGGTCGGCTACCTGCCCGACGGAGGCGAACGGATCCTGGTCATCGCATCGGCCGGAGGCGCACAGAACCATCCCGACTGGTTCCACAACCTGGTCGCCCATCCCCGAGTCACGGTCGAGGACGGTGTCTTCACCTACGACGCGCAGGCCGTCGTCCTGGAGGGGGCCGAGCGTGACCGCGTCTTCGCCCGCGCGGCAGAAGCCGACCCCGGCTGGGCCGAGTACCAGGCCAAGACCGACCGGGTCATCCCGGTGGTCGCCCTCCAGGCCCTCCCGGGCCCGCCGAATCACAATGCGAGCTCCTTGGGCGAGGCACTCAAACTGATCCACGACGGATTCCGGCGCGAACTCGCCCTGATCCGCAAGGAGATCGCCGAATCGGGTCCCGGACTTGGCACCCAGCTGCGGATGAACTGCCTGACCGTCTGCCAGGGGCTGCGCAACCACCACACCGGTGAGGAAGCGGGGATCTTCCCCCTCGCCGAGCGCCACCCCGAACTCGCCCCGGCCCTGAACAGGCTGCGCACGGAGCATCAGAAGATCGCCGCCCTCCTCGCCGATCTGCAGGACGTCATCGCCGCCGACGGCGCGGATCCCCGGTCGGTCCTCTCCGAGGTCGAGCGGCTCACGGACGCGTTGGAAAGCCATCTGGCCTACGAGGAGGAGCAGTTGATCCCGATGCTCGGCAGCTGACCTGCGGGACACAGCTCCCATCGGTCCAAGTGCGTGCTCCGATTGTCCATGGCCGTGGCTCGCGCACGATGACTACGGTCCGCAGCACTGATCCCCCTGCCGATGGGAGCTGCTGCTGAGGCAGCCCCCGGACGGTGGCCGTGCTCGCCATTTCAGGTGAGCACGGCCTGTCGCCGAGGTGGTTCGGCACGGGCCTGGCCACCATGCTTGCATGATCAACAAGAGTCGCCGTACCCCGCGGAACCGTCGGTCGGTGTTGCTTGCCCTGCCGTTGACGCTGCTGGTCCTGCAGCCGGCGGCAGCCGATGCCGGTGAGGTCTCGCCACCGGCCGCCGAGCGCCGCGTATCTGCCTACCTGGACAGCCTCCACGACAGGCCGGAGGAACTGGCCGGCTTCTTCCGCCGGCTGCCCAAGGGCGGTGACCTGCACAGCCATCTCGCGGGTGCGGCATCGACCGAACTGCTGATGGACCTGGCCGCCGAGGACGGCCTGTGCATCGAGAACGGCACGCAGCGGGCCCTGCCACCGCCGTGCCCGGCCGACAGCCGGCCCGCCGCCGACCTGAGCACCGACGCGGCTTTCCGGCAACTGGTCCTGCGCGCCTGGTCGATGCAGGACTTCACACCGGGGGCAGAGTCCGGGCACGACCACTTCTTCGCCACGTTCGGCAAGTTCATCGAGGCGGCGGATCGTCATCCCGGAGAATTGATGGCCGAGGTGTCGAACACGGCCGCCAGGCAGAACCAGTTCTACCAAGAGCTGATGGTCAACCCGAACAGCAGGGGAGCCAACGCGCTCGCCGACAAGGTGGGCTACGACGCGGACCTCGCCCGGATGCACCACAGGCTGCTCGCGGACGGGGCCATGGACGGGGTCGTGCACCAGGCGAGGGCCGAAACCGACCGGGCACTCGCTCAGTTCCGGGTCACCGCCCACTGCGACAGCGACCAGCCCGACCCCGGCTGCGCGGTGCCGTTCCGGTTCATCTGGCAGGTGGCGCGGAACTCGGCGCCCGAGCGGGTCTTCACACAGATCATGCTGGCCATGGAACTGGCGCAGCGCGACCCGCGGTTCGCCGCGGTGAATCTCGTCCAGCCCGAGGACGGGGCCGTATCCCTGCGGGACTACAGCCTGCACATGCGGATGCTGGACCATCTGCACGATGCCTACCCCCAAGCTCACATCACCCTGCACGCGGGCGAACTGGCCCCCGGCCTGGTCAAGCCCGAAGACCTGCGCTTCCACATCAAGGAGGCGGTGAACATCGCTCAGGCCGAGCGCATCGGCCATGGCGTCGACGTCCGGCACGAGGACGGGGTGGACGAACTGCTGCGGACCATGGCCTAGCGCCAAGTCGCCGTCGAGGTCCCCCTCAGCAGCAACGCCCAGATCCTCGGCGTCTCGGGCCCCGAACACCCCTTCCCCCTCTACCGGGAGCGCGGAGTCCCGGTCGTGCTCGCCACCGACGACGCGGGGGTGTCCCGGATCACCATCAGCGAGGAGTACCAGCGTGCGGCCCGGACGTATGACCTGTCCTACCGGGACCTGAAGGACCTGGCCCGTGCCTCTCTCGACCATGCCTTCCTGCCGGGCCGGAGCCTGTGGGAGATGCCCGGCCGCTACCGGCCGGTGAGCGAGTGCCGCGCCGAGCGCCCGGGGAAGCTCAAACCGGGGCGCCGCTGTGCGGCGTTCCTCGCGACCAGCCCGAAGGCGGCCGTGGAATGGCGGCAGGAGGCCGCGTTCACGGCCTTCGAGCGACACGTTCTCGAGTCCGCCCGCGTCTGAGGTGGTTTGCGGTTTGTACCGGGTTCTTCAACTCCTGCCCCGGCCTGTGTGCTTAGTCCCTATTCTGGGCGTCTCGCCGGGCCCGAATTGGGGGGTGCCCGGCCCGAGCCGAGGGACACTCATGATCCGCACCCGTTCCATCGCAGCCGCCGCTGTCGCGGCGTCTGTCGCCGGGCTCGTCCTGCTGCCGTCACAGGCGCAGGCTGCGACCGGTTCGGTCCACCTGTACAAGATCTACTACGACAGCCCCGGCGTGGACCGGCGTACCAACGCCAGCCTCAACGCCGAGTTCGTGCAGATACGCAACACCACGGCGAAGGCCGTCAGCCTCAAGGGCTGGACGCTCGTCGACGCGTCCAACCACAAGTACGTCTTCGGCACCTACACGCTGGGCAAGGGCAAGACGGTGACGGTGCGCACCGGCAAGGGGACGAACACCGCGACGAACCGTTACCAGGGGCGCGCGGCCTATGTGTGGAACAACGACAAGGACACAGCGACGCTGAAGACGTCCACGGGCAGCAGGATCGACACCTGTTCCTACAACTCGACCAAGGTCGACTACAAGATGTGCTGAGCGCCTGACCACAGCGTGACGAGCGCCCACCCCTCGGGGGTGGGCGCTTTCTTTCTTGTCCGGAGGGCGGAACTCTCCCTGCCCGCAAGCACGTCAAACATACGGATCGACATCGGCTGCGGATGGAGGGAGCGGGTGACCTGATGTGACGTCATTCACCTCGTTATGAAGGTGATGTGACGGAACGTAGTGAGACCCCTACATCATCCACACGTACTGTTACATGTGGCGCAGCCACCTCTTGGGCACCAAAGGAGACCAATGCGACCGTTCGCGCTGAACTACGCGCTGCCGGCTGAGAATTCAGCCGTCACTATTCCCTATACCTACGACTCGACGCTGCAGTTGAACGTTCTGCCCGACGGGCGCCCCGCCATATCCGACCGGGCGGTGATCCTCGCAACCGGTACGACGACGTCCACGGCCGGCTCGCAGACGCACTTCGACGACTGACCGGCCCGGCGCACCGATGACTGTGCTGATCCTGACCTGTCAGGAGGATGTGACGACGGACATGGTGGTGGCCAAGCTGCATGAACGGGGCGTCCCGTTGGTGCGCTTCGATCCCGCTGATCTCCCCGGTGAGGCCGACATGTCCGCCGAGTACGTCCGGGGGGACTTCGAGGGCTACTTGTCGTCCGACGGGCGCCTGTTGAGCATGAGCGGGCTGCGTTCCATCTGGGTGCGCAGGCCGGGGGAGCCCGCCGCGCACGCCGAGGAGCCGTCGGACTGGCTCAGCGCGGAGTCCCGTCAGGCGCTGTACGGGATGCTGTACTCCACCACGGCACGCTGGATGAACCATCCGTGTGTCGCGGCCCAGGCCCGGTGCAAGCCATGGCAGTTGCGCGTCGCCCACCGCAGCGGGTTCGCCGTGCCTCCGACGCTCATCACCACATTCCCGCGCGTGGCACGGCAGTTCGCAGAGCAGTACAGGGAAATCGTCGTGAAGTCCGCCTCCGGCCCGCCGTCCACGGATCCGCCCGTCGCCCTGCCCACGACGCGCATCGGGCCGGACGCCGATTTCTCAGGCGTCGCGGCCGGACCCACCCTCCTTCAGCAGTACGTTCCCAAACGGGCCGACATCCGGCTGACGTACGTCGGCGGGAAGCTGTTCGCCGCGCGGAAGGATTCCGCGTCCGGTCAGGTGGACGGGCGCTACGGCGCTACCGGTCACGCCTGGGAGCCCACCGAGGTGCCCGAGCGGGTGGCGCGGGCCGTCCGTGAGTACGCGGATCTGTCCGGAATCGCCTACGGCGCCTTCGACTTCGCCGCGGACGCCGAGGACGTCTGGTGGTTTCTGGAGTGCAATCAGGGCGGCCAGTTCGGCTTCATCGAGCTGGAAACCGGTCAGCCCATCGCGGAGGCGGTCGCGACCTGGCTGGCCGCCACGCCCGCGTCGGCCGCGCGAGCGCCGTGGGCAGGTCATGGCTGGGTGCGCGATGTCGACGGCGGTCCGTAGAGCATCGCTGCCAGGACGGCTCCGAGAAGGCCGCCGAGGAGCTGGGCGGCGATGAAGCCGGGCAGGGACGAGGGGGCGATGCCGGTGAAGGAGTCGGTGAACGACCGGCCGACGGTCGCCGCGGGATTCGCGAAGGAGCCAGACGAGGTGAACCAGATGGCCGCGGCGATGTAGGCGGCGACCGCGACGGGCGTGAGCTGTGTGCGGCCGATGCGGTCGAGACCGTGGATGAGCAGCACCAGACCTGCTGTGGCGACCGTTTCGCCGAGCAGCAGATGACCTCCTGACCGCACTTGGGTGGACCAGACCCCGGGGGCCCGCGCGAACATCGCCTCGGCCAGCATCGCTCCTGCGATCGCCCCGGTCAGCTGCGCGGTGATGTAGAGGGCGGCGTCGCGGCCGTCGGTGCCCTCCTTGTCGTGCCGCCGGGACCACCATGCGAAGAGTGTGACCACCGGGTTGAGGTGGGCCCCGGAGATGGGGCTGAACAGGGCGATCAGCAGGCCGAGCGCGATCGCCGAGGCCAGTGAGTTGGCCAGGAGCCGGACTCCGGTGTCCTGGCTGAGTCCGGTGGCCTGGATACCGGAACCGACGATGACGGCCACGAGAGCCGCGGTGCCTACCAGCTCGGCAGCCGCTCGGCGCGGTAGTGCCTTCTTGACGCCCATGGTGTGATTCCTCCCCCAAATGCCGACGCAGCGGAAAATATATTCCGTAGCTCGGAAATGGAGTAGGGGGCCCGTCGAGTCGGCCCACAGCTGTGACCTTGCCGGACCGGAGCTGTGGACCGCCCGCGCATGGGCCCTTGCGCCCGCTATTTGACGGAGCCCGCCATCACCCCCTGGACGAAGTGCCGCTGGAAGGCGAAGAAGACCACCAGTGGTACCACCAGGGAGAGGAAGGCACCCGGCGCCAGTACTCCGATGTTGCTGCCGAACTGCCGCATCTCGGACTGGAGGGCGACCGTGAGCGGCTGCGACTCGCTGTCGGCGAAGAGCAGCGCCACCAGCATGTCGTTCCAGACCCAGAGGAACTGGAAGATGGCCAGGCTGGCCAGGGCCGGCCGCCCCAGGGGGAGGACGAGGCGGGAGAAGATCCGCCACTCCCCGCCGCCGTCCATCCGCGCCGCCTCCAGCATTTCGCGCGGGATCTCGGCGAAGTAGTTGCGGAGCAGGAAGATCGCGAAGGGCAACCCGTAGGCGACATGGAAGAGGATCACGCCCGGGATCGTGCCGAAAAGACCGATGGCGCCGAAGAGTTTGGCCACCGGCAGCAGCCCGATCTGGACGGGCACCACCAGCAGACCCACGACCACCAGGAAGATCGCGTTGCGGCCGGGGAACTCCAGCCAGGCGAAGGCGTAACCGGCCAGTGCCGCGATGGCGACGACCAGCGCGGTGGCGGGCACCGAGATCAGCACGGTGTTCCAGAAGGACTGCGTGATGCCGGAGTCCTTGAAGAGGGCGGTGTAGTTGTCCAGGGACAACTGCCCGGGATCGGTCAGTGCCGTCCACCAGCCCTTGGCTGCGTTGTCCTGCTCGGAGCGCATCGAGGAGAGGAACAGCCCGGCCAGCGGGGTGATCCAGATGAGTGCGACGACGAGCAGGACGGCCTGGACCACTCCGTTGCCGAGCCACTGGGTCAGCCGGGGCAGTGGCCGCGGGCGCGGCCGCAGGACGGGGGCGCGGTCCGCGGTTTTGGCGACCCGCATGGTGGGATCGCGCTCGATGGTGCTGTGGCCGCTCATGCTCCGCTCCTTCGGAAGCGCCGGACGTTGAAGATCATGGCGGGCACGACCAGCAGCAGAAGCAGCATGCTGATGGCGCTGCCGAGCCCCTGGTTGTTGCCGCCGCCGAAGGACACCAGCCACATCCGGGTCGCCAGAACGTTGGCGTCTTCCTGCACCGGCCCCGGCGCGATGATGTAGACGAGGTCGAAGACCTTCATCACATTGATCACCAGGGTCACGAAGACCACCGTCAGTACCGGAGCGAGCAGCGGCACCGTGATCTTCCGGAAGATCTGCCATTCATTGGCGCCGTCCATCCGGGCCGCCTCCAGAGCATCCCGCGGGAGGGAGGCGAGTCCTGCCCCGATCAGCACCATCGAGAAACCGGTCCAGATCCACAGATAGGCGCCGATGATCGCCGGGGTGACCAGGGCGGGACCGAGCCAGGAGATCCCCTGATAGGGAGCGGCGAAGTTCTCCGCCGGAAGCCGGACGGTGTACGAACCCGCTTCCAGGCCACGGAAGTTGAACGAGCCGTCCGCGGCGGTGGTGGCCTTCGCGGCCACCTTTCCGTCCCGTACCGCCTCGACCGACATACCCGGCAGACCCTTCTCGGCCGGGTCGACCTTGCCCGGCCTGCCGCCACCGCCGGGAGTGAAGTCGAGATAGACCACGCCCCTGACCTCGTCGGCGGCCGGCGCGGTGGAGGACGCGGCCTCGGCGGTCCGGGCCTCCGAGGGCATCTTGTCCGGCGCCACTCCGACGAAGCCGAGGCTTACGGACCTGCCCGGGCTCACCGCATCGGCCGTCCGGTACGCACCGCCCGGATCGGCGGTCAGATTCTGCCCCTGCCGCGCCCTGGCGGTGGGGTAGGCGGAACGGTCGTCGAAGGCGTCATGGATACCGACGGTGACGGCGTTCAGTACGCCGCGGTTGGGATCCTCCTCGTACGCGAGCCGGAAGATGATGCCGGCGGCCAGGAAGGAGACCGCCATGGGCAGGAACAGCACCAGCTTGAAGGCGGTCGCCCAGCGCACCTTCTCGGTGAGCACGGCGAGGACGAGGCCGAGCCCGGTCAGCAGAACCGGAGCCACGACCACCCAGATGGTGCTGTTGCGGATCGCCTTGAGCGTGGCCGGATCGCTGAATATCTCGGCGTAGTTCCCGCCGCCGACGAAGCGGTCACCGCTCGCGTCGAAGAGGCTCCGCCCGGCGGAGAACAGCACCGGGTAGACGACCAGGGCGCCGAGCAGCAGCACGGCGGGCAGGACGAACACCACGGCGATGTTGCGCCTTCTGCGCTGGGCCCGCCGCCGCGGATTCGCAGCGGGGGCGGATTGGGTGAGTGCAGCCATGGGTGCGCGGCCTCAGCTCTTGTACGCCTTGGCGGCCGCGGCTTCGAGCTTGGCCGCGGTGGCCTTGGGGTCCGAGGGGTCGCGCAGGAAGTCCTGCAGGAGCTTCCACTCGCCCGCACCCTTGGTTCCGCCGAACGCGGCGGGGGCCTGGTCGGACATGTCGAAGCGCACCGAATCACCGGCGTCCACCAGCGACTTGGCCGTCGCGCGGGTGGTGTCGTCGGCGTACTTGGCGAGGTCGACGTCCTTGTTGGGGGAGATGAAGCCCCCCGCGCCCGCCCACACCGCGGCCGCTTCGGGCGTGGCCAGGAACTCCAGCAGCCGCTGTGCGCCCTTCTTGTTCTTGCCGTCCTTGAGGACCACGGCCGCGTCGCCGCCGCTGACCACCGGTGCCTTGCCGCTGTCGACGGCGGGGAAGGGGAAGAACTTGGCGTCCTCGCCGAGCTTCTTGCCGAAGTCGTCCTTGGCCATGCCGCCGACGAAGTCGCCCTCGTAGACCATGCCGGCCTTGGGCTTAGGGCCGAAGACCTGCTCGATGGAGCCCGGGAAGTCGGTGCGCAGTGCGGCGCTGGAACCTCCGGCGACGAGCTGCTTGTCCTTGAAGACCTCGCCCAGGGTGGTGAGCGCCTTGACCACGCTGGCGTCGGTCCAGGGCAGGGTATGGGCGGCCAGCTGGTCGTACTTCTCGGGTCCGGCCTGGGAGAGGTAGATGTTCTCGAACCAGTCGGTCAGCGTCCAGCCGTCCTCACCCGCGACGGAGAAGGCCGGAAGTCCGGAGTCGGCCAGCGTGCGGCCGGACTTGAGCAGGTCCGCAAAGCTCTTGGGCTCGGCCACGCCGGCCTGGTCGAACGCGCTCGGGCTGTACCAGACGGTCGACTTGTGGGCCGCCTTGAAGTAGAGGCCGTAGTACTTCTTGTCCACGGTGCCGTAGTTCTTCCACACGTCGGCAAGATTGGCGCCGGCAGTCGTGGCGGCCTTCTGCGACAGCGGTTCGAGCCAGCCCTCCTTGGCGAACTGCTGAAGCACGCCGACCTGGGGCACCATCGCCACGTCCGGCGCGTTGCCGCCCTCGATCTTGCTGCCGACGAAGGTGGAGACGTTGTCGCCGGTGGGCACGAAGACCGTCTTGGCGCCGGTCTGTTCGGTGAAGGCGTCGAGCACCTTGCGGAAGTTCTTCTGCTCGCTGCCGGTCCACACTCCGGCCACGGTCACCGTCTGGCCGCTGAGTTCCTGGCCGCTCGCGGGGCCTGTCGATCCGCCGCATGCCGTCGCGCCGAGGGCGAGGGCGAGCACGGTGGTTGCTGCCGCTGCTGTCCGTGTGCTGGTGGTGAGTCGCATGGTGAGGGTCCTTTCGAAAGAGGGTGTGCTTCAGGGGGTGGGGCAGTCGCCCGTCCACCACGCGGCGGTCGCTCCGGGGAGGACACCGTCGGGGCAGGGACCGCTGGAGAGGAGTGGCGTGCCCGCGACCGGGGCGGGGACGGGTTTGGTCCCGAAGTTGACGGCACAGATCAGCCCGTCGCCGCGGGCCATGGCCAGGACCTGCGGGGGTGCCTCCAGCCAGCGCAGGCTGCCTTCGCCCAACTGGGGCAGGCTGCGCCGCAGTTGAAGTCCTTCGCGGTACAGGTGCCAGAAGGAGCGGGTGTCGGCCAGCGCCCGGTCGGTGGCGTGGTCGGCGAACCACTCGGGCTGCGGAAGCCACGGCCGCGCACCGGCCGCACCCTGGCTGAAGCCGAACGGGGATGCGTGACCGGACCAGGGCAGCGGCACCCGGCAGCCGTCCCGGATGCGTGCGCGGCTGCCGGTGCGGTGGAAGATCGGGTCGGTGAGCACCTCGTCCGGCAGGTCGAGGACTTCGGGGAGGCCGAGCTCCTCGCCCTGGTAGACGTACGAGGCGCCGGGCAGCGCCAGCATCAGCAGCGCGGCAGCGCGGGCACGTGCCGCACCGAGACCGCTGGCCTCCACGCCGGGCTCGCCCGCGTAACGGGTGACCGTGCGCACCTGGTCGTGGTTGTTGAGCACCCAGGTGACGGTGGAGCCGGTCCCGGCGATGTCGCGTATCGCCTCCGTGATGGTCTCCTGGAAGGTGTCGGCGTCCCAGGGAGCGCTGAGGAGATCGAAGAAGAAGGCCTGGTGGAGCTCGTCGGGCCGTACGTACTTGGCGTGTTCGCGTGCGGTCGGCACGGAGACCTCGCCGACCAGCAGCCGCTCGTTGCCGTCCCGGTCCGCGTACTCCTCGCACACCGATCGCCAGCGGCGCCACACCTGGTGGACCTCGGGCTGGTTCCAGGCCAGCGGGTTCACCGAGTCCCGGGCGCGCTCGTCGGCGCCGGGGTCGCCGGAGTCGGGCAGATCCGGGTGCTTGAAGAGACCGGCGGCGACATCGATGCGGAAGCCGTCGACACCCCGGTCCAGCCAGAAGCGGAGCACCCGTTCGAAGGAGTCGCCGACTTCGGGATTGCGCCAGTTCAGGTCGGGCTGCTGCGGGGTGAACAGGTGCAGGTACCACTGCCCCGGAGTGCCGTCGGGTTCGGTGACCCGGCTCCAGGCGGGCCCGCCGAACATCGCCCGCCAGTTGTTGGGGGGCTCAGCGCCGTCCGGGCCGCGGCCGGCGGCGAAGTGGAACCGGCTGCGGGCCGCGCTGCCGGGCTCGGCGGCGAGCGCTTCGCGGAACCACGGGTGCTCGCTGGAGCAGTGGTTGGGGACGATGTCGAGCAGGAGCTTGAGCCCGAGCCTGCGGGCGTCGGCCATCAGCAGGTCGAACTCGGCCAGGTCGCCGTAGACGGGGTCGACGTCGCAGTAGTCGGCGACGTCGTAGCCGTGGTCGTGCTGCGGCGACGGAAAGAACGGGCTCAGCCAGATGCCGTCGACACCGAGCTTCCGCAGGTAGGGCAGTCCGGCCCGTACGCCGGCCAGGTCACCGATGCCGTCCCCCGTGCTGTCGAGGAAGCTGCGCACATACACCTGGTAGATCACCGCGTCGCGCCACCAGGAGGTGGCCGTGCGGGAAGAGCGGCCGATGGCGGCCGGAAGAGCTGTGAGCATCTCGCGTTGACCCGTTCCTGCTGGATGCGAGAGCGCCCCAGAGCGGGTGCGCTGTTATGCATGCATGTTAAGTAGCGGTGACGGCAGGATGTCAACGATGCTGCGAGAAACAGTCCTGTTATGCCCGAATATTTGCGGGTATGCCAGAACGGCTTGCTACTTAACATGTAAGTAGCAAGCCGTGAGGAGAGGAGGACGAACTTCAGTCCTTGCGGGAGATCGATCCCAGCTCGCGGGACAGCCGGGCGACGCCCTGCTGCGGCGTCTGCCGCAGCGCCATGACGTCCTGGACGACGGCCTGCACGGCGAGGCTCACCTGGTCGTACCGAGGGCTCTTGGGGCGCGGCTCGGCCCTCAGCAGGCTCTGCCGCAGAGTGGGCAGATACGGATAGGCCCGGATCAGCGCGGAATCCTCGTACAGCGCGGCCCGTACCGGTGGCAGCGAGCCCTCGGTCAGCACCTTGCGCTGGACGCGCTCGCTGGTGAGATAGGCGATCAGATCCGCCGCCGACTCCGGATGCCGGGAGTGGCTGCTGACCGCGAGATTGGAACCGCCGAGCACACTCGTGCCGGGCCCGGAAGGACCGGGCAGTGGCACCGCGCCGAACTTCCCGGCCACCTTCGACCCCGGCGCATTCGCCTCCGAGTACACATACGGCCAGTTCCGCAGGAAGAGCAGCCGGCCGTCCTGGAAGGCCTGTCGGGACTCCTCCTCCTTGTAGTCACGAGCGCGGGGGGAGATCCAGCCGTCCCGTACACCGCCCGCGAGGAACTCAAGTCCGGTGCGGGCCGCGGCCGAGTCCACCGTGACCCGGGCGCCGTCGTCCCGCAGGATCGACCCGCCCGCCGAATGCACCGCCTCGGTGGCATTCACCGTCAGCCCCTCGTACGGCAGGAACTGGCCGGCATAGCCGTCCATGCCGTACTTGGGCGCAAGGGTCTTCGCCTGCCGGGCCAGCTCGGCCCAGGTGCGCGGCGGCCGTTCGCCCTCGCGCGCCAGAATGTCCTTGCGGTAGTACAGCAGCCCCGCGTTGGTGACATACGGGACCGCGTACAGGCGGTCGTCGAACGTGGCGGTGCCCACCACGGGCGCGAGGAAGGTGTGCAGCGGGAACCTGTCCCGCTGCAGCGGTGAGATCCAGCCCGCCGCCGCGAACTCCGAGGTCCACGCCACATCGATGTTCAGTACGTCGAAGCGGTCGCTGCCCGAGCGCAGTTCGCTGATCATCTGGGCGCGGGTCTCGTCCGCGGAGTCGGGCAGCTCGACGAGCGTCACCTTTTCCTTCGCGTGACCGCGGTTCCAGTCGTCGAGCAGCGGACCGAGATAGTTGGTGAGATCGCCCGCCGTCACGAGGGTCATCGGGCCGCGGCCCCTGGGAGCCGCCGTTCCCGGCTGCGTGCCGAAGCCCGCGTACCCCGCCAGCAGTACGGCAGCAACGAGGAGCCCCCTACCCGCGGCATGCATCCACCGCATAGGTTCCTCCCAGTGCACCGATCCGGCAGCGTCGCCGTCCAATGTGGCCTATGTATACCTGTTAGGCATGGGCGATACTAGACGTCCAGGCGGAGAAGGCGGGTGGCGAGAACCACAGCCCGTATCCGAGCGAACAGGTAGGTACGGAGCGGGAGGGAGGGGAGCGCGTGCGGCTGCCGCTCCTGGCACTCCTCACCCGTGGCCCGGCGCACGGTTACGAGCTCAAGCAGGACCTTGAGAAGCTCCTGGGCGCCGCGTACCCTGAGCCGAATGTCGGCCAAATCTACGTCACTCTTGGGCGGCTGGAAAAGGCCGGTCTGATCGCCGGTGAGGATGTCGAGCAGTCCGGCAGACCCAATAAGCGTACGTACCGGCTCACCGACGCCGGGCACGAGGCCGTACTCGCCTGGTTCGACGAGACCACGGACGAACCACGGGTCCGGGACGAGTTCTTCATGAAGATCGCCCTCGCACCCGAGTCCGGTCTTGCCGACCCGATCCAGCTGATCAACAAGCAGCGGCGGCAGTATCTGAACACCATGCGTGATCTGTCGAAGCTGGCCGCGGCCGAGGACCGGGACAACAGGGTCTCCCAGCTGCTGATCGAGGGCGCGATGCTGCATCTGCAGGCCGACCTCGACTGGCTGGAACGCTGTCAGGAGGAGCTGGAATGAGCGACGACACCGCTCCCGTCGCGCTGGGCACCCCCGATGCGAAGGGCACCGTGCCGATCGTGCGCGCCGAGGGACTGACCAAGACCCATCACGGCGAAGGCGCACCGGTTCCTGCCGTACGCGGAGTGGATCTCACCGTTCAGCCCGGGGAATTCGTCGCCGTCACCGGGCCCTCCGGCGCCGGAAAATCCACGCTGCTCCATCTCATCGGCGGGCTCCAGCGGCCGGACAGCGGCTCACTGTGGCTGGACGGCCGCCGGGTGGACGCATATCGCGAGGCCCGCTGGGCGGTGCTGCGCCGCAAGAGCATCGGCATCGTCTTCCAGTTCTTCAACCTCGTCTCCGACCTCACCGTCGCCGACAACGTCGAACTGCCCGCGCTGCTCGCGGGCGCGTCGCCCAAGGCGGCCCGCGACAGTCGGGCCGAACTGCTCGCCGAACTCGGCCTCGAAGGCAGGGAACGCTCCATGCCCGGCGAACTCTCCGGCGGTGAACAGCAGCGGGTCGCCCTGGCCAGGGCCCTGGTGAACCACCCCGCGCTGCTCCTCGCGGACGAGCCTGCGGGAAGCCTCGACAGCAAGGGCACCCGGGAAGTGCTCCGGCTGCTCTCCCGTTTCCACCAGCGCGGCCAGACGATCCTGCTGGTCACCCATGACGCACGGATGGCCAGCGCGGCGGACCGGGTCATCAGCTTCTTCGACGGGCGCATAGCCGACGACGCGGCACTCGACGCGGGTCACCGCAGCACCGGCCGCGGAGTCTCCGGCGTACTCGAACTGAAGGAGTGAGCGTGCGGGCCACTCTGCGCTGGGCGCACGCCGACCTTCGGGCACACCGCGGACAGTCGGTCTTCGTCGTCCTGGCCAGCGCCGGCATCATCGCCTCCCTGCTGCTGGCCGTGGCCCTGTTCAGCTACGCCGCCAACCCCTGGCAGCGGATCTTCACCCAGTCCCAGGGTGCCCATGTCTGGCTCCACACACGTGTCCCCGCGGAGACGGGCGCGCTGTCCGGTCTTGACGGCATCGCCGGAGTCTCGGGGCCGTACCGCACCGGTCAGGTCACCCTGGAGTCCCGCGGGGCGAGGGCGGGCGTGTCCCTGCGCGCGGCGGGCACCGAGCCGCCGGAGATCGCCCGTCCGCTGGTCACCGCCGGCCACTGGCTCGACAGGCAGGCCGGGGGAGTCGTACTGGAGAGCTCCCTCGCGCGCGTGCTCTGGGCGGAGCCCGGCGACACCCTGACCGTGGTGGCAGCGGACGGCACCGCGCGCACCCTGCGCGTGTCCGGTGTCGCGGAAGCCGCCGAACCCCGCTACCGGCCGGGCGGCGAGCCCGGCATCGGCTGGGTGCTGCCCAGCACGCTCGACCGGGTCGCACCGGGCAGCACCGGACGGAGCGTGGGGCTGCGTCTCAAGGATCCGGCCGATCTCGACTTCACCGTCCAGCAGGCCGTCACCCTGCTCGGCGCCGACCGGGTCGCCCAGGTGACCAAATGGCAGCAGGCGCGTGCCGAGGCGGGCAGCGACGACCGGCTGCTCGGGCAGCTCTTCGCCGTCTTCGGTCTTGGTGCCCTGCTGGCCGCCGCGCTGGCCGCTTCCGGAGCGATCAGCGCCCGGATCCGCGGACAGCTGAGGGACATCTCCATCCTCAAGGCGATCGGGTTCACGCCGGGCCAGGTGGTACGCGGCTTCCTCGCCCAGCACCTCGCCTTCGCGCTGCTCGGGGTCACCCTGGGCACGGCCGCGATCGCGCTCCTCGGCGCCCGGATACCCGGCCGGATCGGGGAGGCTGCCGGGGTGTGGCAGGACCTGCCCGGGAACACGGCCCTGATGATCGGTGTCCCGAGCGGGGCCGTGCTGCTGATCGCTTCCGCCACCGGACTCGCCGCCTGGCGGGCCGGCCGTGTCCCGCCCGTGCCCGTCGCCCGGGCGGCACTTCCCTCGGCCGCCCCGATGACAGGTCTGGGGCGCCGGGCGCTCGGTATGCGGGTACCGCCCGCGCTGGTCCTCGGCTGGCGGGCGGCGTTCCCCCGGCGTCCGCGCACCCTGATCACGGTGGCCCGGCTCGCGCTGCCGCTCCTCATGATCACGGTTGCGCTCGTCGCCTGGTCGACGCTGGACATGTTCCGCAGCCGCCCCGCCGAGATGGGAGTGCCCGCGGCACTGACCGTACGGGCCGAACAGCCCGGGAGCCTCAGCGGCCAGGAGCTTCAGCGCGCGCTGACCGCGCCCCGGGACGTCGCTGCCGTCCATCCGGGCGTGGAGGTCGCGGCACTGGTGCCCGGGCAGACCGGCACCATCACGCTGCGCGGGCTGGGCACCGCAGGCGCTCCCTATCCCTTCACCGTGGTAGAGGGGCGTCCCGCCGACGGCCCCGACGAGGCGGTCGCAGGCCAGGGGCTGCTCGATCTGCTGGACGTACGGGTCGGCGACTGGGTGCGGATGACGGTGGAAGGACGGCCGCAGATCCTGCACATCGTCGGCCGCAGCATCGAACCCGAAGCCGGCGGCCGGGTGATCTCGACAACGGTCGACACACTCGAAGAACGCGACCCCGCTCTGCGGCCGGACTTCTACCATCTCGTGCTGCGGCCGGGCGCGGATCCCCGGGCGGTGAGCAGCGATCTCGCGGCAGCGGCCGGAGGGGCCCTGGAGATCCGTGAGACAGCCAACCCCGGGGACCGGCTGGAACCGGCGCGCGGCGTGATCGCCGCCCTGATCGGGGTGTTGGCCCTCATCGGGCTCACCGAACTGCTGACGCTGATCGGCACCGGCGTCCGCGACCGCGGCCGCGATCTGCTCGCGCTCAAGGCGATCGGCCTGACACCTCGCCAGATCAGTTCGGCGATCGTCGCGGCCGCGGGCTTCACGGCACTGGTGGCCGCTGTGCTCGGCACGGGGCTCGGGGTGCTGTCCGGCAGCTGGCTGGTGGACACCCAGGGCCGCTCGAGTGGAATGGGCGCCGGCATCGCCCATGTCCCGCCCGCGCTGTTGCTGGCTTCGGTCGTCGTCGGCGCCGTGCTCGGCGCTGTCGCGGCGGCGGCGGTACCGGCGGCCCGGACGGCCCGCCGCCGACTGGCGGATTCGCTGGCCGAAACGCTCTGAGCGTTGCGCTTGTGAACTGCCGTTACGCCGTTTGACGATCCGGCCGCCGGGCGTGACATAACTCATCGTCTTCGCTCGCGATCTGCCCGAAGTCCTCCGGTACGGTGACCAACGCTCCGCACTGACCTGCACACTCATCGAAGACCTGAGGCCGTCCGCCCCGCGACACGACAGGGGAGTTTGATGTTCCGCAAGGTATTGGTCGCCAACCGTGGTGAGATCGCGATCCGCGCATTCCGCGCAGCGTTCGAACTCGGCATCTCCACGGTGGCGGTGTTCCCTTACGAGGACCGCAACTCATTGCACCGCGCCAAAGCGGACGAGGCGTACCAGATCGGTGAACCCGGCCATCCCGTACGGGCGTATCTGTCCGTCGACGAGGTGATCAAGGCCGCGCGCAAGGCCGGGGCCGACGCGATCTACCCCGGCTACGGCTTCCTGTCGGAGAACCCGGACCTTGCCGCGGCCTGTGCGGAGGCGGGGATCACCTTCGTCGGACCGCCCTCGTCCGTACTGCATCTGACGGGGAACAAGTCCCGCGCGGTCGCCGCGGCACGGGAGGCCGGAGTACCGGTACTCAAGTCGTCGCAGCCGTCCACGGACGTCGATGCGCTGCTCGCGGCCGCCGACGACATCGGTTTCCCGGTGTTCGTCAAGGCCGTGGCCGGTGGCGGCGGCCGGGGCATGCGCCGGGTGGCCGAACCCGGCGAGCTGCGCGAGTCGATCGACGCGGCGATGCGCGAGGCGCAGTCCGCGTTCGGCGACGCGACGGTCTTCCTGGAGCAGGCGGTCATCAACCCCCGCCACATCGAAGTGCAGATCCTCGCCGACGCGCACGGCAATGTCGTGCACCTCTACGAGCGGGACTGTTCGGTGCAGCGGCGCCACCAGAAGGTCGTCGAGATCGCGCCCGCCCCGAACCTGGACCCGGCGCTGCGCGAGCGGATCTGCGCCGACGCCGTCGCGTTCGCCCGCCACATCGGATACGTGAACGCGGGCACCGTCGAGTTCCTCGTCGACGAGCGCGGCAACCACGTCTTCATCGAGATGAACCCGCGTATCCAGGTCGAGCACACGGTCACCGAGCAGGTCACCGGCCGGGACCTGGTGATCGGGCAGCTGCGCATCGCCGCCGGCAGGTCCCTGCCCGAACTGCGCCTGACGCAGGACGACATCGTCCTGAACGGCGCCGCCCTGCAGTGCCGTATCACCACCGAGGACCCCGCCAACGGCTTCCGGCCCGACGTGGGCACCATCTCCGCCTACCGCTCTCCGGGCGGACCCGGCGTCCGGCTCGACGGCGGCACGGTCCACACCGGCGCCGAGGTGTCGGCGCATTTCGACTCGATGCTGGTCAAGCTCACCTGCCACGGGCACGACTTCGCCAACGCCTCCCGTCGCGCGCGCCGGGCGATTGCCGAGTTCCGTATCCGCGGAGTGGCCACCAACCTGCCCTTCCTCGGTGCGGTACTCGACCACCCCGAGTTCCGGGCGGGCCGGATCACGACCAGCTTCATCGACGAGCACCCGGAGTTGATAAGAGCTCGCCCGTCGGCCGACCGCGGCAGCCGCATGCTCAGCTACCTTGCCGAGACGACCGTCAACCGGCCGCACGGTCCGCGTCCGAGCGTCATCGACCCCATCGACAAACTGCCCGCCACCTCGCTCGGTGAGCCGCCGGCCGACGGCTCGCGGCAGCGCCTCGCCGCCCTGGGGCCGGAGGCCTTCGCGGCGCAGCTGCGCCGTCAGTCGGCCGTCGCCGTCACGGACACCACGTTCCGTGATGCCCACCAGTCGCTGCTCGCCACCCGTGTGCGGACCCGCGATCTGCTGGCCGTGGCCCCGCACGTCGCGCGTACGGCGCCCGAGCTGCTGAGCCTGGAGTGCTGGGGCGGCGCGACCTACGACGTGGCCCTGCGCTTCCTTGCCGAAGACCCCTGGGAGCGGCTCGCGGCGCTGCGCGAGGCGGTGCCCAACGTCTGTACGCAGATGCTGCTGCGCGGGCGCAACACCGTTGGATACACGCCCTATCCGACCGAGGTGACGGAAGCGTTCGTCGCCGAGGCAGCGGCCACGGGCATGGACATCTTCCGGATCTTCGACGCGCTCAACGACGTCTCCCAGATGCGCCCGGCGATCGATGCGGTGCGCTCCACGGGCACGGCACTGGCCGAGGTCGCGCTCTGCTATACCGCGGACCTGTCCGACCCCGGCGAGAAGCTCTACACGCTCGACTACTACCTGCGGCTGGCCGAGCAGATCGTCGAGGCGGGCGCCCATGTGCTCGCCATCAAGGACATGGCCGGGCTGCTGCGCCCGCCCGCCGCCCGGACCTTGGTGACAGCGCTGCGCGAGCGGTTCGACCTTCCGGTGCATCTGCACACCCACGACACGGCGGGCGGACAGCTGGCGACGCTGATCGCCGCGATCGACGCGGGGGTCGACGCCGTTGACGCCGCGGTCGCTTCGATGGCGGGAACCACCAGCCAGCCGTCGCTGTCGGCGCTGGTCGCGGCCACCGACCACACGGAGCGGGCGACCGGGCTCTCGCTGCAGGCCGTCGGCGATCTGGAGCCGTACTGGGAGGCCATGCGGAAGGTCTACGCGCCGTTCGAGTCCGGTCTTGCCTCGCCCACCGGGCGGGTCTACCACCACGAGATCCCCGGCGGTCAGCTGTCGAACCTGCGCCAGCAGGCCATCGCGCTCGGCCTCGGCGACCGCTTCGAGCTGATCGAGGACTGCTACGCGGCGGCGGACCGGATGCTGGGCCGCCTGGTGAAGGTGACTCCGTCGTCGAAGGTGGTGGGCGACCTCGCGCTGCATCTGGTCGGCGCCGGGGTGGAGGCCGCGGACTTCGAGTCCGACCCGGCCAAGTTCGACGTGCCGGACTCGGTGATCGGGTTCCTGCGCGGCGAGTTGGGCGACCCGCCCGGTGGCTGGCCCGAGCCGTTCCGCACCCGGGCCCTTCAGGGCCGTCCCCAGAAGACCGAGGCGCCCACGCTGTCGGACGAGGACCTGCGAGGTCTGCGCGAGACGCGCCGGGCGACGCTGAACCGGCTGTTGTTCCCGGGCCCGACCAAGGAGTTCGAAGCCCACCGGGAAGCCTACGGAGACACCTCCGTACTGCCCACACAGTCCTTCTTCTACGGCCTGGAACCGGACACCGAGCACATGGTCACCCTTGAGCCGGGCGTCACGCTGCTCATCGAGCTGGAGGCCATCTCCGAGGCCGACGAGCGGGGTTTCCGCACGGTGATGGCCACGCTGAACGGGCAGCTGCGACCGGTGTCCGTGCGGGACAAGTCCATCGCCACGGAGGTCAAGGCCGCGGAGAAGGCCGAGCGCGGCAATGAACGCCATGTCGCCGCACCGTTCGCCGGAGTGGTCACGCTTCAGGTGGAGGAGGGCGATTCGGTGTCCGCGGGCCAGACGGTGGCCACCATCGAGGCGATGAAGATGGAGGCGTCCATTACGGCGCAGCGCGGCGGTACCGTCGGCCGGCTCGCGATCGGCAAGATCCAGCAGGTCGAGGCGGGCGACCTGCTCATCGAGATCAGCTGAAGCCGGGGGCATCGCACCTCGTTCGGCGGCTCGCACGGTCCGGCTCCTCGCACGGGCGGGTCCCACCCCGTAGAAGGTAGGGACGCATACCACTCAGGGAGCCGCCCGTGAAAGCCCTCGTCGCCTCCGACTACATGCCGCTGGACCGGATCGCCGTCACCGATCACCCCACTCCCGCCCCCGGACCGGGGCAGGTGCTGATCAAGGTCGAGGCCGCGGCGCTCAATCCGCTCGACCTGATGCTGATCACCGGCGCGGCCAAGGAGCTCTATCCGGCCCAGCACCCTCTGGTGGTCGGCATGGACGCGGCCGGCACCGTGGCCGAGGTGGGGGAGGGCGTTTCCGGATACGCGCCCGGCGATCCAGTGGTCGCCTTCACCGGACAGGCAGGCGCCGTGGCCGAGTACACGGTGGCGTCGCCCGGGCCCCTGCTGGCCCGGCGGCCCACCGGCCTGGACAGCCTGCACGCGGCTGCCATCCCCGAATCGGGGCTCACCGCGGTCTGCCTGCTGCGCGCGGTCGCGCTCGCGGCGGGCGAGAGCGTGCTGGTGGTCGGGGCCACCGGCGGCATCGGGCTGTACGCGGTACAGCTGGCCGACGCGCTCGGTGCCCGGGTGATCGCCACGGCGACCGAGGCGGACGAGGAGTATCTGCGAGGTCTCGGCGCCGCAGATACCGTCGACTACAAGAAGGCCGATGTGGTCGAGCAGACCTTGCGCCTGGTCCCCGGCGGCGTCGATGCCGTCGTCGATCTGGTCAACGCGGGCGAACGGGTCACGGACACCGCGCGTGCGGCCCGCCCGGGCGGCCGCCTTGTGTCACCGCTCTTCGGGCCCGCCGAGCTGGAGCGCGACGTCTCACCGGTCTACATCGGCCGTTTCCAGGCCCTGCCGGGCGATCTCGACGACCTGGCGGCCCGGGCGGCGGACGGGAGGCTGCGGGTGGAGCTCGGCGCGCGCTACCCGTTGGAGGACGCCGCACAGGCGGTCGCCGACTTCGCCGGGAAGCACATCCGCGGCAAGGTCGTCATCACCGTCGCCTGACGGACGGCGTACCGGCGACCGACGAAAGGGATGGCTCTCATGAAGCGCAGGATTCTCGGTGGCACGGGCATCTCGGTCAGTGAATACGCACTGGGCACGATGATGTTCGGCGCCTGGGGCAACGCCGATCAGCACGAGTCGGTCCGTATGATCCACCAGGCGCTGGACGCGGGGATCAACGTGGTGGACACGGCCGATGTCTACAGCCTGGGCGAGTCGGAGGAGATCGTCGGCAAGGCGCTGAAGGGCCGCCGGGACGAGGTCGTGCTCGCCACCAAAGGCAGCAGCTCGATGGGTGACGATCCCAACAACAGAGGAAACTCCCGGCGTTGGCTCACTCGCGCCGTGGAGAACAGCCTTCGCCGCCTGGGCACCGACCATATCGACCTCTACCAGGTCCACCGCCCCGACGCGGACACCGATATCGACGAGACCCTGTCCGTCCTGTCCGATCTCGTACGCGCGGGCAAGGTGCGCGCGATCGGCCACTCCACCTTCCCGGCGGAACAGATCGTCGAGGCCCAGTGGACGGCCGAGCGGCGCGGCCACATCCGGTTCCGTACCGAGCAGCCGCCGTACTCGATCCTGGCCCGGGGTGTCGAGGCGGCGGTACTGCCGACGGCCCAGCGTTATGGCATGGGTGTACTGACCTGGGGCCCGCTCAGCGCGGGCTGGCTCTCCGGCAAGTACGCGAGGCCGACTGACATCAACCTCGAGGCGGGGAGCGGCCGGGCGGCCCTTGAGCGGCACAAGTTCGACCCGTCGGTGCCGGGCAACGCCCGCAAGCTGGAGGCCGTCGCCGAACTGACGAAGCTGGCCGACGAGGCGGGCCTGAACCTCCCGCACATGGCGATCGCATTCGTACGCGCCCACCCGGCCGTCACCTCGGTGATCATCGGCCCGCGGACGAGTGAGCATCTGGAGGACCTACTGGATGGCGTGGATGTCGAGCTGAGCGCGGACATCCTGGACCGGATCGACGACATCGTCCCTCCGGGCACGGATCTGAACAGGGACGATTTCTACTACACGCCGCCCGCGCTCTCCGACTCGTCCCTGCGGCGCCGCTGACGCCACGGGCTATTCGGCCGTGGTCAGTGATGTCACCGCCGCGGCCAGGATCTCCGCGTAGGCGGCGTCGCCGGTATAGCCGGTCTGACCGTGGCCGGTCACGGGCGGCTCGACCGTATTGCCCGGCTGCCGGCTGTACTCGATGGGATCAGGCAGGGGATTGGTCCGGGGAGTCGCCGGAATCTCGGTGTCTCCGGGCCGCCCGTCGGGCCGGTCGACCCGAACGGCCGCTCCGACGGGATCGGTCTCGTGCCACAGGTTGCGCCATTCCTTGACCCGACTCGCAAGTCCCGTGAGGGACTTCGCGTTGAACCAGGCCGGGAAGTAGCGTGCGTACAGCCGTGACAGAGGAGATCCGTAGCTGATCAGACAGACCCGTTCGCGGAAATGGCCCGGCAACTGCCAGATCGCTGCAGCGGCAAGGATCGATCCCTGCGAATGAGCGGAGAGGATCACTCGGTGATTCTCGCTCAGGCCGCACCAGTATCTGATCCGCAGTACGAGCTCAGGTACGGCGCGCTCGGCGTAACACGGCGGTCCCAGCGGGTGCGCGGCGCGGGGCCAGAAGGTCCCGACGTCCCAGAGGATTCCCACGACTCGGCGGATCTGCTGGTTGGCGTACGCCGCTCTGCCGAGAGCCACGATGGCCACGAGGAAGCCGACGACACACCAACTCCCGTACATCAAAAGGAAGTTCACTGCGGACTTCCCCATGCCGAGTTCGTCTGCCGCTTGCGCGGGAGTGATGAATTCACCCTCTCCCGCCGCGACACATCCGAAGGCGACGATGAGCAGCAGAGCCGGAATCGTGAGCCCCACGAGAACATACGGAGCCAGATCGGTGAGCGACGCGGACGCACGCGCACCCGCGATCTGCTGTGTCCGGCCGGAGTTCCGGTCCTTCGGGAGCAGGCGGTAGTACGCCTCCACGCGCGGGCGTTGCTTCCGCCTGCGTGCGATGTACACGCACCAGAGCGCGATCAGGGCGAGCACCATGAAGGCGGACTCGACCCCGAAGCCGACGGCAGCCCACGCATAGGTCGGCGGGGGAGTGAGCTTGGTGCATGCCTGCGCCGACTCCTCCACCGGTGTGCCCTTGCAGTCGAGCCAGTCCGCGACCCGGAAGGCGACACCGGCGGCGAACGCGCTGCCCAGCAGAAGTCCGAACAGTGCCAGGAGCGGCCCTCCCGCGCTGAACCCGGCACGCCGGCCACCGTCACCGTTCCTGAGCCGGAGAACCGTGGCGATGACGGCAAGAACCGTCCAGACCCCGAGCTGGGCGAGGAACACGCCGTTCACGGTCGCGGCGAAGTACGGCAGCCCGCCCTCGGCATCCCACCCCTGACGGGACCAGGGCGTATAGACCAGGGCGAGCCCGAGCGTCGCAAGGGCCGTATATCTGACCCACGAAGGCAGGACGTGCCACCACTGCCCGGCACCCGGCTTCTCCTCGCACAACAGCAGAAGCAGCGCCGCCACGACGACAAGACCCGCCAGGGAGAGCAGAACCCAGCCCGCGTAGGGAAGGAACGAGTCCCGCCCCTGATCGGCCTGAAGCGCCGGGGCGACGAGAGAGGCGGTCACCGACGACAGGGCGACGGCGACATGGAGGGAGCGCAGCCTGCCCACCCGTTCCCTGCCGTCCCAGAACTCCTGCCCGGCCATGGGGTGGTCGGGGTGCAGCCTCGCCACCTCCGGGGCGTACGACTCGTAGTTCCGCCATGTCTGACGTGACAGGAACCAGATCAGGGCGATGACGGCGATCGGCACCAGTGAGGTCACGACGAGCCGCCGACCGGGCTGCTCCCACCAGGATCCGTCGGGGACGGTCAGGAAGCTGAGCCAACTGCGGTCCTTGCCGCATCTGTTGCCGTCGCCGGTGCACTGCCAGCCGATGAGGTCCATGCTTGCCCCGACCGCGGAGAGCGCCAGGGTGATCGTCAGCCCCATGGCGAGCAGCCGGACCGCCTTGCCGTAGGCGCGTTCACCCCATCCGGGCCCGCCCGCCTCGGAACCGGCGCGGCGAGGACGCGCCCAGATGGCGATGTTCACCAGCATGAAGGGCAGCAGCAGCAGCCATAAGGCCCGTGTGGCGCCACCGGATGTGAGGTTGCCCCAGGAGTAGGCCTCCAGTTGGACCTGGCGAGGTGAACCGGGTGGCCGCAGGCGGTGGTACTCACGGTAGAAGCCCGCCTGTTTGTCTCCGGCCACGGGCTCGACGAGGGGCACATTCAGGGTCTTGTCCGGTGGCGTACCGGAAACGCCGTGGACCCTCAGCTCCAACACGCATGGCTGTTCAGCCTGTTCCATGCGGACGACAATGCACCATTTTGGGCGTTGAAGGGAATGTATGCATGCTAGGTAGAGCGCGCGGCGCCCATCAGCGCCTCGCCCACGCTCGTCCGCGCATAGAGCACCACCCGCCCCGTACGGTGCGCGCTCACCAGACCCGCCTCGCGCAGCGCCGTCAGATGCTGCGAGACGCCGCCCGCCGAAATGGCGATGCGGCGGGCCAGATCCGTGGTGGAGGCTGGTGCGGCCAGTTCGGCCAGGAGCAGGGCGCGGGTGCGGCCGAGAACGCCGGCCAGGGCGTTCGAGCAGGGCTGGGGGCGCTGCTCCCACAGAGTGCCGATGCCCCGTGGCGGATAGCGCAGTGTCGGCTGCCAGTCCTCGCTGCCGAGCGTGGAGAAGATCCGCGGCCAGGTGAACGCCGAGGGGACGAGCAGCAGCCCCCGGCCGTCCAGCTGCCGCACCCCGCGGGTGCAGCGGTGCTCCATCTGCAAAGTGCCCGACTCCCAGGTGAGCTGGGGGTCGAGATCGTCGAAGAGCCGCCGGGTGCCGCCCTCGGCGAAGCGCTTGGCCCGGTACATGATGTCGCCCTCGAGCAGGGTGAGGATCCGCGGCCAGTACGGCGCGAGCGCCACTTCCCAGTAAGCGGCGATCACGTCCGCCAGCCGGGAAAGGCCGCGCTCCGGGTCCTCGCGGAGGGCGGCCACACCCGCCTGTGCTCCCGGCGATGTCGTACGCAGCAATGCGAACGCCGTGGACCGCAGCGCCGCCAGCTCCACGTCGAGCGAGGGCTGTGGGGTGGTGGGCGGTGGCACCAGGAAGCCGGGGATGCCGACGGTGGGCACGGTGATCAAGGAGGACAGCGGCGCGAGGCCCAGTTTCGCGGCCGCGAGCTGTACGCGCACCCTCTCTGCCCACCACCGGTGCATGCCCTGCTCGTCGGCGCCCTTGAGCACCCGCACACTGGCCACCACCTCCCACAGCGGAGAGACGGCGAAGCGCGTACGGGCCACGTCCTCGGCCGAGAACTCGACCTCCAGCAATCCGCCCCGGGCCTGCAGCTGATGCACCATTCTGCTGAGGCTAAATCATTGGTACGGGAGCGGGGCCCCCGGCACCGTACCGATCATGCCCACCCAGACCCCCTGGCGGATACCCGACTTCCGCACGCTCTTCACGGCCTCCGCGCTCAGCCAACTGGGCACCAACATCGGCTATGTCGCCGTCCCGCTCATCGCGGTCACGGCACTCGACGCGAGCCCCGGCCAGGTCGGCCTCCTCGCCACCCTGAGTACCGCCGCCTTTCTCCTCATCGGCCTGCCCGCTGGGGCATGGGTGGACCGGATGCGCCATCGCAGGGTCCTGATCGGCGCGGATCTGGCACGGGCCGCCCTGTTCGCCTCGGTGCCGCTGGCCTGGTCGCTGGACGCCCTCACACTCGGGCAGCTCTGTGCGGTCGTCCTGCTGAACGGCTGCGCCACCGTCTTCTTCGACGTGGGCTCGCAGAGTTATCTGCCGCAACTGGTCGGCCGCGAAGGTCTGGTGCAGGCGAATGCGGCGGTCGTGAGCCTCCAGGCCGCAGGCAATGTCGCGGGCAGGGGCGCCGGAGGCGGGCTCGTGATGCTGCTGACGGCGCCGATGGCGGTGGTGGGCACGGCAGTGCTGTATCTCGCATCGGTGCTCCGTCTGATGAAGATCCGGCCGACGCCGACCCCGTCAGCCGATCCCGGGCGGCAGCCGGCGACCCGCCTCACCGCACAGATAGCCGAGGGGCTGCGCCATGTACTCGGCAACAGGCAACTGCGGGCCCTCGCGTTCACTGCGTCCCTCAGCAATCTCGGCGCGCAGATCATCAACACCCTGCTGCCGGTGCTGTTCGCACGCGAACTCGGGCTGTCCGCAGGCGTGCTGGGCCTGTACTGGGCGGTGGGCGGCATCGGCATCTTCCTCGGTGCGCGCTGCGCGCGCCCCCTGGCCCGGCGCCTGGGTTACGGCCGCACCCTCGCCCTCGGCGGACTCTGCGCGGCGCCGACCGGGCTGGTCATCCCGCTCATCGACCGAGGCCCCTGGATCTGGCTGGCCGGGTCCGGATGGCTGCTGGTCACGTTCCAGATGGGCCTCAAGAACGTACTCGGCGTCAGCCTGCGCCAGCATCTGACTCCCGACCCGCTCCTCGGCCGCATGAACGCCACGTTCCGCTTCATGCTCACCGGTGCGGTCGCCATCGGCTCCGCGACGGCAGGACTGATCGGCGAGTTCGCCGGAGTGCGCACCGCGCTGTGGGTGGGCGGCTGCTGTCTGGCCCTCGCCTTCCTGCCCGTCTTTCTCACGTTCCGGGCAGCGGTCCCGAGCGGTGAAAATGCGTTGCCGGGTGGCCTGCCCACTGAGAGGCTTCCGGCCATGTCCGAGAACAGAACCAGCAGTTCGCACGGTGTAGGCGCCCTCTTCTCGCACGGGCGGCTGACGGCGATCCCACGCAAGCCGGCCCGCCGCGAGCAGTTGCTCGTACACCTCACGGAGACGCTCTTCGAGCACGACCGCGCCTACAGCGAGCGCGAGGTCAACGACGCACTGCTCACGGTGCATGAAGACTATTCGGCGCTGCGCCGCTATCTGGTCGTGGCGAGCCTGCTGGACCGGACGAAGGACGGCAGCAGCTACCGGCGGGTCCGGTAGCTGCGTGGCCAGGCACGGCGGTCGCCGTGGCTGGCCATCGGGTCGGGGTTCCTGTCCGGCTGTTCGGGTTTCAACCCTCAGCGCGCGGCGGGCCCCGTCCAGTCGGCTGCCACATGGGCGATGCGTACACGCTGCGGGTGGTCGCCGACTGCCACGGACGCGACCTTCCTGCCGGTGGCGAAGTCGATCGCGGTGACGCGATCGGCACCGCTCTCGGAGATGACGCAGGATTCGCCGTCGCCGCTCACGGTCGCCCAGTACGGCTTGGAGGCCGCCACCAGCGGCCCCTCCTGGAGCGATGCCCTGTCGACGATCGTCGCGTAGTCGTCCATGGTCCCGGCGATGCACAGCTTGTCGCCCGCTGCGTTCATCGACATTCCGTGGTGGCGCGAGTCGTTGACCCAGGTGGTGCGGTCCTCGCTGGTCGCGGGATTCTTCGGCAGCGTCTTCGCCCGGGTGATCTTGTCGGAGGCGACGTCGTACTCCAGGAAGCCGTTGAAGAAGGAGACCTGGAAGTAGAGCTTCGACTCGTCGGGGGTGAAGGCGACGGGCCGTACGGCGTCCGACAGGTCCTGGCGGCCGAAGGCGTCGAGCCGCTGGCGCATGTCGATGACCCTGACCTCTTTGAAGGTGCCGGCGTCGACGACGGTGATGCGCCGGTCGCCCTTCGTCCAGTCCATCGAAGGATCGTCGAGGGCGGTGTTGACCTCGCCGATCGACATGTTCCACAGATACTTGCCGCCGCCGGTGAAGACATTCTCGTGGGGCTTGTCGCCGGTCTTGAACGACCCGAGCTGCTTGCCGGTCCGGATGTCCAGTACATGCACGGTGTTGGACGTCGAGGCCGACACCGCGACACGGCTGCCGTCGGGAGAGACGGTCATGTGGTCGGAGCGGTAACCGGACACAGGGAAACGCCAGTTGATCCGGCCGGTGGCGAGGTCGATCGACACGACGTCGGCGAAGCTCGGGCGTGAGACGACCATGGCCGTGCCGTCGGGCGTGGAGTACATGTCGTCGACGAACTGGTCGTGTCCTTCGCCGGGGCCGTTGCGGATGCCGAGGAAGTAGACGAGCTTGACGGGGTTGAGGTAGATCTCGGTGAGCCGCTGGTCCTTGTCCGGTATGACGTTGATGCGGCCGATCCTGGCGAAGTCGCCGCGGGAGTTGATGACGTCGGCCGTGCCGTCCCAGTTGTTGCCCACGAACATCACCTCCTTGAGACCGGCGGCGGCGCCAAGCGTTGAGGTGGGTTCGGCGGGTGCGGTGGATGAGGCGAGGGCGGTCGTCGTGGAACCGGTGACGGCCAGGGCGACGGCTGCGGCGAGTGCGCCGAACGCACGCCGGGTGATCCGCCGTGGACGCCGGCTTGCGGGCAGAGACATCGTCGTCGTTCCTTCCGTGGGGGCGCGACCGGACGGGCTAGTGCCAGGAGCTGCGGCAGGGCCAATCTGAATACGGGCCGGTTCAGATTGGGCTACTGGAAAGTAACGACAGGCGGCGCGCTCCACAAGACTCGCGACACGAGAAAATGGTCCGGACCGACGAAGGAGGGGCGAGTGGCCGGCAGGCTCAGACAACCGACTGGCCGCTACGCGGGCAGGTCCGCCGAGGAACGGCAGGCCGAGCGGCGTGGGCGGTTCCTCGACGCCGCACTCCAGCTCTTCGGCGACAGTCCCGGCTACCGGGCCACGACCGTCGCGGCACTGAGCGAGGCGGCGGGACTGTCCACCCGTCAGTTCTACGAGGAGTTCCGCACCCTCGAAGACGTACTCGCCGCGCTGCATCTCCAGGTCAACGACTGGGCGGAGGGAGCAGCGCTGGCCGCCCTCGCGGATGCCGACGGCCTCCCGATCGCACGTCGCGCCGCGGCCACCTTCCGCGCGTACGCAGCCAACGTGACCGGTGACCCGCGTCGTATACGCATCACGTTCGTCGAAATCATCGGCGTCAGCCCCCGGCTGGAGGAACAGCGTCTGGCCCGGCGCTCGCGCTGGGTGGACCTGATCTGCGCCGAGGCGGCAGCGGCGGTCGAACGCGGCGAGGCGGCGCCGCGGGACTACCGCATCGCGGCGGCGGCCTTCATCGGAAGCGTGAACGGCCTCCTGCACGACTGGAAGGCGGGCTGGGTGGACGCGACGCTCGATCAGGTCGTGGACGAGCTGGTGCAGTTGCTGCTGGGAATCCTGCGCCCGGTCGACCGGGAACCGGGTGCTCAGCGACCGGGTGCTTAACGGTCGGAGCCACTGTGCGGTGCGAGTCGATCACCTGCCGGCCGGCACCGAGCCCTCAATACGCGCGAGTTGTGCCGCGAGGCTGTTGAGCCATTGCTCAAGGTCGATCAGCGTGGGCAGGGAAGCAGAGCCCCGCAGCTCAGGAGGCGCGTCGTGCCCCGGGAGGGCCGGCGGTCGCAGGGGTGCGCTCTCCTCGGAGCAGAGCGCGGCGACCCCGTCCGTGGCCAGGGCCAGTCGGTCGGCTGTCGTGCGGGCCCATGCGGCGGCGTCCGGGGGGACAGCGGTCCCGGGCAGGTCGAAGCGGGGCAGCCAATGGGCGCCGAGCAGCACGTGGTTGGCCGTGATCAGCACGGCATGCCAGTCCATGAACTCGGCCGACGGCTCGCCCGGTTCGGATCGGTGCTGGAGGTACGCGGCCTCGGCGAGGCGGAGGCGGTGGACGACGGGGGGCGTGGCCGGCAGGGGCGCTGAACCAGGTGGGGTGGTGAGGAGCACCCTGACGGTTCCGGTGATCAGCGGGCCGCACGAGCGCAGCAGGTCGGACATGTTCCTTTGGACCTCGCGCCGCGCCCCGGCAGGCCAGGCGAGCAGACCGCACAGCAGACCGATCGCGCTGCCCGTGACCACGTCCACGATCCTGGCCTCGGCCAACTGCCAGGAGGCGGGGGCGATCTGGGCGAACGCGTCCGACACCACGAGCGTGAACAGGGCCTGCGCCCAGGCGATGCCGAGCAGCGGGCCGAGGGCGAAGGCGGCCAACATGGCGGGCGCCAGCACCCCCGCGTACGCATCGGGGTGCTGCCCGACGACGACCAGCAGTGTGCCCGCGGCGATGGCGCCGGCGAGCGTGCCGGCCAGTGCCGAACGCACCGCCGTCCAGGTTGCCCCCGCGGTGGTGCGGCCGAGTGTCAGCACGGCGAGCAGCACCCAGAATCCGTGGGACAGGTCCAGCGATCCGGCGACGAGACGGGCGGCGCCGAGCCCGAGTGCGGTCCGGGTGGCGTTCTGGAACTGGACCGAACGCAGCGTCGTATGGCCGACGAGCCGACGCCACCACAGGCGCGGGGTGCGAGCGTCGGCGTACCAGAAGAGTGCCTGCGGCTGGATCGGCCGTGTGCGCCTCCCGTGCAGGCCGACGCGTACGGAGGTCTGAAGGCTCCGGGTCGACTCGGCCATGGCCAGAACCGCGGCCTGGCGGCGCAACGCCGCGACGGGCGGGGCGGCTTCGAGTGGTCCCGTCGACTGCGCGATACGCAGGGCCTGGAAGTTTCGTATCGCCATTTCCAGGGCGGGAGGCCCCGACCGCGGGGGAGGGTGCCCGGTGCGCAGGGCGTGTGCGGTGGTGGCGCAGTGCTCCGCGATACGGCCGAGGAGACCGGCCGACGCGGCGTCCGCTTGCGCCTCCGCGCCGGCGTCCCGGTCCGGGCCTGCGGCCGCGTGCCGGTCTGCGTCCGCCTCCGCCTCCTCGTTCCGGCCGGTCCGCGGCGTGTCACCCAGCTGCGCCAGTTGGTCCAGCAGTCTGCGGGCCGCGGCACCTGCCTGGGCCAGGGCCCGGTCCGAGCGACCGGCCCCGGCGGGCCGTTCGGCGGGCGGAAGGCGGGAGAGCCGCAGCTGCGCACCGGCCGCCCGCAGCCGTTCTGCCGAGTCGGCGGATCCTTCGGCCCCTTCGACTCCTTCGGCCCCGGCGGCCGCCGCCTCGGCCGCACGACCCGCGATCGTGACGGCCTCCGCCAGGCTCTCCCGGTACGTGGTGGCCGGCGGCGCGGGCAGCAGGAAGACCTCGCACGCGGCGAGCAGCAGCACCCCCAGAGTGAGCCCGGCCAGCCGTGCCCCCAGGGCCTCCGGCGCGTAGGGCGGAAAGCAGGCCAGGATGTAGAAGAGCTGAAGCCCGGGCGCCGCACTGGCCGGACGGGGCCCCGCGACCGCCGCGAAGGCGAGGGCGAATCCGACGACCAGCATCCCGAGAACCGCCGTCCACGTGTGGACGGCCAGCACCGTTCCCAGAGCGACGAGCACCAGGCCCACCGGCAGCGCGCGCAGCATCACGGCGGCCCGCTGCCGCCCGGAGCCGGGGATCGATGACAGCATCCCGAGCGCCACAGGACCGAACAGGGCGTACAGGGCCGTCTCCGGCTGATCCGCCGCGTAGACGAACGGATAGAACCCGGCGCAGGCGGCCGTGGTCACCCGGACAGCCCGGTGCACGATCGCGGTACGGTCCGGCCGCCGCGCGCGGGCGCGATGGCGCCGCGGGCGCTCTTCGGCGGGGCGTGCCCGGCTCACGGCCGGGTCTCACGGTTGCCGCCGCCCACGTCCGCGGGCGGCCAGGGCGCGTACATGGACAGCGGTGGTGCCTTGCCGTGGACGACGAGCCGGTGGCGTACGGCCATGACGACGACCGACGCGAGCAGGATCACGGCCCCGCCGAAGCGCAGGATCGCGTCGTAGGCGTCCTCGGCCGGCCGCTGCGGGGTCATCGCGGTGATCGTGGCCGCCGCACCGGCGAGGGCGATGGCGCCAAGGGTGACCAGGAAGGTCAGCAGGACGCCGGACGCCTCACCCGCCCTCGCGGGCGGCACGACCTGCTGGGTGGCGACGCTGGAGAAGGTCCAGCCGAGACCGAGGCCGAGCCCGCACCAGGCGAAGACCGGCACGTAGAGCCACCAGGCCGTGACATGGCTGAGCGCGATCATTCCCGTACCGGCGATCCCTCCTGCGAGGGCCATCACCGCGGTGGGCCGCATCCGCGTTGCCAGCCGCGCCCCCAGCGGCCCGGACAGGGCCACGAGCAGGGCGGGAGCCAGGAACACGATGCCCGCCATCAGCGGGGACAGACCGCGTACGCCCTGGAGATAGAGCGTCGCCACGAAGACGGTCACGCCGTAGCCCATGTTGGCGACGGAGCCCATGTCGGTCACCAGGACGTACGGGACGTTGCGGAACGGGCGCAGATCGACCAGCGGATGACTGGCCAGCCGCTCCCGCACCAGGAACAGCCAGCCCATCAGCACCGCAACGCCGAAGAGCGTGAGCGCGCGGGCGTGGTCCCAGCCCCAGGCGCTGCCGCGTTCCACGGCCAGTGTGAGGGCGGCCAGCGAGCACACGAGGGTGAAGCAGGCGGTCAGATCGAGCTGGCGGGGCGCGGAGGTGTCGCGTGAGTCGGGGACGTACGCGATCGCGACGAGCAGGGCCAGCGTGCTGAGCGGGGCGAGCAGCCAGAAGATCCAGCGCCAGCCGGGCCCTTCGGTGAAGCCGCCGCCCACGAACGGGCCCAGCGCGGTTCCGATGTTGGCGACTCCGAACGCCGCGCCCAGCGCGCGGGCCCGGGTCTCGTCCGGGAAGGCATTGCTGATCACGGCGACCGACACCGGGAAGACGAAGCCCGCGCCGACGCCCTGAACGATCCGGGCGCCCACCAGCTGCCACAGTCCCGGCGCGAGCGCACACCCCACAGAACCGGCCGCGAACAGCGCGAGACCGACGAGCAGGGTGCCCCGGCGGCCGAAGACGTCTCCCAGCCTTCCGCCCACGATGAAGAAGCAGCCGACGGCGAGCATGTACGTGGAGAGGGTCCACTGGGCGGCCGAGGCCGTGACATCGAGCTCTTCCGCGATTCCCGGGATGGCCAGGTTGAGGGCGAAGAAGTCGACCTGAATGCAGAACAGTGCGACCGCGACGGCGATGAAGGCCCCCGTCCGCGCGGCCGATGACGACTCTGCGCGCATGGGCACGTTCCTCTCGGGCGACGCTGTCGCAACGTCGCGAGTGGGGTCGGGCGTCGCCCTTGTCCCTCGTGCCATTGTCGGCTCGCGGCCGCAGGTCCGCAGCCCGGCCGCCCGTCCCCTGCCCCTGCACCGGTCCATACCCGGGCCGCCGTTCCGTACGCGGCGGAGGACGGGCCGGATCGCGGGGGAGACCGGGCCGGGGCCACCATGGCAGGGAGTGCACGAACCCGGCCAGCCGCGTCAGCGGACGCCGCACCCCTGCGGAACGTGGGAGGTCGCATGTCTTCCGAGCGCGCTGCCCCGCTGATCTGGGACACGATCGAGCGGTACTTCGCTCTGCTCCAGGCCCATGTCCCGGCGGAGCGGATGCGGGAGGAAATCCTCACCGACGACTTCCGTACGGGCCTCGTCAACGGGCTGATGTGGGAGGGCGAGCAGGGACTGCGGGACTTTCTCGAAGCCCGCGCCGAGTTCTTCGACGAATCCCATGTCGTGGAGCAGTTGTCCCGGCCCGAGCGGCTGCCCAGCGGAAACTGGCGCGCCCACACCCGGCTGGAGTTCTTCCTCAGGCTGCGGCTCGAAGGATCGCCCGTGAGCGACACTTTCACCGGAAAGGCCTTCCACGTCTGGGAGTTCGCCCCCTCGCGCACGCTCGTCGACCCACCGGGTGACGAGCCGTCGGACGGTGTATCGGACAGCGGCTGGCGCGTCGCGTCGCAACTCGTCGAAGGCTTCGCCGCCCTCGACGAGAACGCCCGGCGGCTGTTCTCGCAGCCGTCCGCCGGTCTGAACCTCGACGACCCCTGAGAGCGGGAGGCCGACTACAGTGCACACCCTGCTGCCGGTCCTCTTCGCCATCTGCGCGGCACTCAGCAACGCGGTCGCCACCGTGCTCCAGCGCAAGGCGGTCCTCAGCGTGCCCCGCTCCGAGGGCCTGCGTGCGGGGCTGATGCTCGATCTGCTGAAGCGCCCCGTCTGGCTCGCCGGAATCCTCGCCGTCGTCGCTGCCGCCGTCTGCCAGGCGGTGGCCCTGGCGACCGGGCCGCTGACGATCGTTCAGCCGCTGTTCGTCCTCGAACTGCCGCTCACCCTGATCGTCGCCTCACTCGTGATGCACCGGCATCTCCCGCGCGCCGGCTGGGTGGCCGTGGCCGGTGTGGTGGCGGGTCTGGGCGTCGCCCTCGCCGCCGCGTCCCCCACGGGCAACCTCACACACGTACCGCTGGACCGCTGGATTCCCGCGCTCGCGGCGTGCGCGGGAGCGGTCGTCGTGCTCGTGCTGGTGGCGATCCGGCGGCCCGAGGGCCGGGCCCGCGCCGCCTGTTTCGGCGCGGCGACCGCGATCAGCTACGCGGTGACCGCGGCGCTGATGAAGGCGGCGGTGCACATCCTGGACGACGACGGGGTCGTGGCGTTCTTCACCGCCTGGCAGACGTACACCTTCGCGGCGGTCGGCGCTGGAGCGCTCTTCCTGCTGGAGAACGCGATGCAGGCGGGCCCGCTCGTCGCCTCCCAGCCCGCGCTCACCCTCGGCGACGCGACGGTGAGTCTGGCCCTGGGCATCATCGTCTACGAGGAACACGTGCGATCCGGCTGGTGGCTGCTGCCGCAAATGATCGGCGTGGCCATGATCGCCACAGGTGTTTTCGCGCTCTCGCGGATCCCGCTGACCCAGTCGGTGGTCGCCCCCGGCGAGCCACTGCGAGCCGCGGACGCGCCGTGACCGCCCGCATCTCATGGGTGCGACAGAGCCCATTGCGCTTGTGCCGGTCCCGGGACGGGCAGATTCTGGAGGCAATGAACCGGGCTGGTGGTGCGCCGTGAGCGCATGGGGCGCGGCGAATGGTGCCGACTTCCGTGGTCCGCTCGACGTCACCAGGGCGGCCACGGCGGTTCTTGATGCCCAGGACACGGTCATCGGGTGGAGCCGCACAGCCGAGGAACTCTTCGGCTATCCGCAGGACGAGATGATCGGGAAGCCCCTGGACACGTTCCTGGCGCCCCGGCAGTCCTCCGGTCTCGCCCGGGCCCAGGAGTCCACGGTCCTGGGTACGCCGTTGAGCGGAAGCGAGATCCGGGTCGCCCGGCACCGGGACGGCCGCTCGCTGCTCGTCGCGACCGCGGTGAGCTCGCTGCCCGGCACTGGCACGGCGGCCCGTGTCCTCGTCGCGACGGAGCTGGAGCGTCTGCGGCTGTGGGAGTCCCGGCTTGCCCTGCTGCAGGGGCTGGCCACCCAGTCGCCCGTCGGCCTGGCCATCTATGACACCGAACTGCGTCTGACGTGGTGCAACGCCGCGTACGAACAGGAGATCGGGCTGCCGTTCGCCGAGTTCCGCGGTCTGCGGGCCGATGAGCTGTACTCTGAGGGCCGCTTTGTGACCGAGGGTTACCCCCACACTCTCGACGCGGTCATGAACTACGTACTCGATACCGGAGAACCGATCCTCGACCTGCACTTCCGCGGCCGGCCGCCCAGCGATCCGGGAATCGACCACCTCTGGTCGTGCTCCTACTACCGGCTGCAGGACGCGGACGGGCATGTCTTCGGGGTGTGCGAGGACGCGTTCGACATCACCGATCGCTACGAGGCGCAGAGGCGGCTGGCACTCCTCGTCGAGGCCGGGCGTGGAATCGGCACGGTCCTGGACGTGATCGTCACCGCGGAGGAGGTCACCGAGGTCGCGGTCCCGGAATTCGCCGACGCCGTGACGGTCGACCTCGCCGAGGGTGTGCTGGAGGGCGAGTCGCTGGGCGCCGGCCGCCCGGCAGCGGGTGCTCTCGTGCGGGTCGCTTCGCGATCGGCCCAGACGAACGGGTGGTGGGAGGCGGGCGAGCAGGGGAAGCCGAATGAGCCTTTTCCCGTCGACTATCCGCCGGGATCGCCCCAGCTCCGCAGTCTCTCCTCGGGCGGACTCGTGCTCGCGGACGACACCTTGGTCGTGCCCCTGCGGGCCGGGGGCAGCACGCTGGGACTGGTCACTTTCCGGCGCGCACCGTCGGCCACCTTCGACAAGGGCGAGATAGCACTCGCCGACGAGCTGGCGGCCCGTACGGCAGTGTCCATCGACAACGCGCGACGCTTCGCCCGCGAACGTTCGGCCTCACTCGCCCTTCAGCGCCAACTGCTGCCGCGCAACCTGCCGGAGCAGACTGCGGTCGACATGGCCTACCGCTATCTGCCCACGGACGATGTGACGGGGGTGGGCGGCGACTGGTTCGACGTCATCCCGCTGTCCGGAACCCGGGTCGGGCTCGTCGTGGGAGATGTGGTCGGCCACGGCCTTCAGGCGGCGGCCACCATGGGCCGGTTGCGCACGACCGTACGCGCGCTCGCCCAACTGGACCTGTCCCCGGACGAGTTGCTGAAACGACTCGACGATCTGGTGGGCCAGTCGGCCGAGGAACAGGCGCAGGCGGTGGGACCGCCCACCGAGCCCCACGAGGACGACGCCATCGGGGCGACCTGTCTCTACGCCGTCTACGATCCGGTCTCGCGTCGCTGCACCATGGCCCGGGCGGGGCACCTGCCACCGGCGATCGTGGACCCCGAGGGACGGTTGTCCTTCCCCGACCTCCCGGCCGGGCCGCCGCTGGGTCTCGGCGGCCTGCCGTTCGAGTCCATGGAGATCGAGCTGCCGGTGGGAAGCCTGATGGCGCTGTTCACCGACGGCCTGGTCGAAGCCCGTGACCGTGACGTCGATCAGGGTCTCGACATCCTGGGGCGGGTGCTCACCGGCGGAGGCGGGTCCCTGGAAGAGCTGTGCGACCGCGCTCTGTCGGAGCTCCTGCCGGGCGGCACGACGGCCGACGACACGGCACTGCTGCTCGTACGCACCCGGGAACTCGGCGCCGGACAGGTCGTCGACTGGGAACTGCCCGCCGAGCCCGTCGCGGTGAGCCATGCCCGGGAACTTGCCACCGGACAGCTTCACGAATGGGGCCTGGAGGAGCTGTCGTTCTCGACCGAGCTCGTCGTGAGCGAGCTGGTCACCAACGCGATCCGGCACGCCGAGGGGCCGTTGCACCTGCGCCTCATCCGTGACCGCACGCTCCTGTGCGAGGTCGCGGACGCCGGCCACACCTCACCGCATCTGCGGCACAGCGAGGAGGACGACGAGGGCGGGCGTGGTCTGTTCATCGTCGCGCAACTGGTGCACCGATGGGGTACGCGCTACACGCAGTCCGGGAAGACCATCTGGACGGAACAGGCGTTCCCCTCGGAGGAATGATGGTCCGTACAGTGCCCGCGGTGGGGCGCCTCGTGCGTCCCGGTCAGGCGACGGACGTGGGCAGGGCGACGCCGGTCAGTCCCTCGGCCTCGGCCCACAGGCGCGCATTGATGGTGGTGTCGAGGGCCCGCCGGGTCACACGTGCGGTGGCGGTGGGGCCGACCAGGCCGAATCGTCCGCCCGGGCCGTAGTAGCCGCCGGCGACGGCGTCGGGGCTGGTCGCGGCGTACAGGAGCGGTTCGGCGCCCTGCTCGACACCCTGGGAGGGCAGGAAGTCGAGCCCGTTGAGCAGTGAGCGCTTCGGCTTGTCGCGTCCGAGGCTCGCCCCTGCCGTCTGGAGGTTCGTGCGGGTGTAGCCGGGGTGGGCGCCGGTGCTCATCAGCTGCCAGCCGCGCTCGGCGGCGACCGCCGCCAGGTGCCGGGTCAGCATGAGGTCGGCGAGCTTGGACTGGGCGTAGGAGAGATTGGGGCTGTAGCGGCGGCGCTCCCACTGGAGGTCCTGGAAGTTGATCCGGCCGTAGTTGGCCGTGCCGCTGCTCATGGTGGCCACGCGCGGTGCCGGGGCGGCGAGGAGCGCGGGCAGGATCTGGACGGTGAGGGCGAAGGGGCCGAGGAAGTTGCTGCCCATCTGCAGCTCGAAGCCGTCGGACGTGGTCATGCGGGTCGGCGGTGCCATCACCCCGGCGTTGTTGACCAGCAGGTCGAGGGGTGTGCCGGCGGCGATGATCCCGTCGGCGAACTCCTTCACCGAGGCAAGGTCCGCCAGGTCGATCCGGCGCACCTCGAGCTGTGCGTACGGGTGCTGGGCCAGGATCTCGGCGCGGGCCTGTTCGCCCTTGGCAACCGTACGTACGGCCATCACGACGCGGGCGCCGGCGGCGGCGAGGCGACGGACGGTTTCCTTGCCGGTGCCGCTGTTGGCGCCGGTGACGACGGCGAACTTCCCGGTCTGGTCGGGGACGGCGTACATGATTGCTCCTTAGTAGTAGACCAGCGGTCTGTTGTGAAAAACGTTAGCAGACCGGTGGTCCGATAACAATAGACCGGGGGTCTGTAGTCTTGGGGCATGACTACGCCCTTCCAGCGCGCCCGCAGCGAGGAACAGCGCGCCGTGCGCCGACAAGCGATCCTGGGCACCGCGGCCGCGATGCTGGCCGAGATGCCCGTGGCACAGGTGAGCCTCAACGAACTGAGCCGCCGGGTCGGCCTGGCGAAGTCGAACGTCCTGCGCTATTTCGAGTCCCGCGAGGCCGTGCTGCTCGAACTGCTCGACACCGCGCTGCGGGAGTGGCTGGAGGACCTGGAGCGGGAACTCGCCGCCGCGGTCGACACCGGAGCGGCACCGTCGGAACGGGGCGACCAGGTGGCCGCCACGCTCGCGACCTCGCTGGCGGCCCGCCCGGTGCTGTGCGACCTGATCAGCGCCCAGGCCGCAGTGCTCGAACGCAACGTCTCCCCGCAGGTTGCCGCGGAGTACAAGCGCGCCGCCATCACGAACGTCGGCGAGCTGGCCCGGCTGGTGGGCACCCAGATGCCCGAACTCGGCGAGCACGACGCGATGCGGTTCGCCGGCGCCGCCGTCATGGTGACCGGCGCCATCTGGACGCACGCGCAGCCGTCGGCCGCGATGCTGGCCGCCTACGAGGCGGACCCCTCGCTGGCGTCCATGCGGCTCGACTTCACCTCAACGCTCCGTGAGGTGCTCGAAGTACTGCTCTCGGGACTACTGGCCCGCGTCTCGCGCTGAGGCGCGCAGCGCCCGGGCCTCAGTCCAGGTCGCGTGGCCCGTAGTGGGCGGCAGCGGCCCCGGTGGCCAGGGCCCAGTAACGGTCGCCGAACGACCAGTGCCACCACTCCGTGGGGTAGTTGACCAGGCCCGCGGCCGTCAGTGCGGCACCGAGGATGACCCGGTTGGCACGCGCGTCGTCACTGATATGGGCGGCACCGGTGTAACAGGCGCCGTCGCTCTCTTCCGGGCTCGCGTTCATCCTGGTGCCGAGATCCAGTTCACGGCCGTCGGCCTGCGCAAGCGTCAGGTCGACGGCCGCTCCGGCGCTGTGCGGGGCGATCTCGGGCGGCGACACATAGCGGCTCGCCGCCGAACGGACCTGCTCCTCGGGCCAGTCGGGATGGTCGGCTCGCAACTCGTCGGCGTACTCCTCGAAGTACCGGCGCTGCAGCGACAGCGGCCGGTAGCCCTCGACGAACAGCAGCCGCAGTCCCGGCGGAAGCAGTGTCTGCGCCTTGAGGAGGCGATCGAAGACACCCTCCCGCAGTTGGGCGAAGGCGCCCGCCGGATCCTCTTTGCGTGCATCGACCAGCAGGGAACCATCGCTGCGGACGTCCACCAGGCGCTCGCCGCACTCCTCGACAGACAGAGCCTCGATCTTCGGGTCCGACATCAAGATGATCTCACTCATGGCGCTCACCATAGGATCAAGGCCATGACCGTGTTCGATGATTCGGAGCGCCGGACCTGGGCGGGACGGGCCGAGGCGTACGAGGCCAGTTTCGCCAAGCTCTGCGCCTACCCGGTGCCGATGGTGCTCGATGCCGCGGACGTGCGGCCGGGGACCCGTCTGCTCGATGTCGGGACGGGCACCGGCGCCGTCGCCGAAGCTGCCTGTGAACGCGGTGCGAAGGTGACGGCCGTGGACGCCGAGCCGGGCATGGTCGCTCTGGCCGCGCAGGCCGCTCCGGGCGCGGATGTACGCGTGGCAGCGCTGCCTGACCTCCCCTTCGCCGACGCGGAGTTCGACGCCGTGGTGGGCAACTTCGTGCTCAACCATGTGGGACAGCCACGCGTGGCGCTGGCCGAGCTGCTCAGGGTGACGCGTCCGGGAGGGCGGATCGCGCTGACGATCTGGACAGCTCCCACCGCCGCCGGGCAGGCCCTGTTCGGGCGTGCCCTTCAGGCGGCGGGAGTCTCACGGCCCGCTCATCTGCCCGTTCTGGCCCCCGAGGACGACTTCGCACGGACAGTCCAGGGGCTGACCGGCCTGCTCGGTGAAGCGGGGTTCGCGGACCCTTCCTGCCGGACGCTCGCCTGGGACCACCTCGCAACCGCCGAGGAGTGGTGGAGCGGTCCGGCGACAGGGGTGGCGACGGTCGGGCAGGTGGTGGTGAGTCAGCCCGCCGAGGTCGTCGCGGAGATCAAGCGTCACTACGACTCGATCAGCACGGAGTTCGCCGGACCGGATGGGGTGCTGGCCTTGCCTCAACTCGCCTTGCTGGGCCGGGCGACTGCCAGGTCGGCGACGACCGCGGCGTGATCGGACGGCCAGACGCCGTCGACCGGGCCGTCACCCGCTCGGCGAATCGAGCGGACGCCGCCGATGCCACCGGGCCCGGGCGGCCCGATGTGGATGTAGTCGATCCGGACGCTCGGGCTGAACGTCGCCGCGACGAAGGGGTTTTCCGCATCCCACGTGGCCGACGGCGTCGCCGGGGCGGCGTACTCCCAGGCATCGAAGAGGACGTGGCCGGGGACGGCAGGGGCCGTCTTGTAGCCGCCGAGCAAGCGGATCTCGTCGGAGTCCGGCCACGCGTTGAAATCCCCGGTGACCACTGGTGGAAAGAGGGTGCCGCCGCGGTGCGCCGCGATGAATTCGACGAGCGCCGTGACCTGTTGGCAGCGCACGGCCGAGGCGTCAGTCGCGGAGGCCAAATGCGCGGTGAAGAACGGTACGGGGTGGGTGGGCGCGTCCAGCCGTGCGTACAGTGCCAGCCGGCCGTCGTCATTACGTTCGGGGGCGGGCAGCCGCAGCACCGCCCGGTCCAGAATCGGCCAGCGGCTCAGTACGGCGTTGCCGATGTCGACGGCCGGGTCCCCGAGTCGCTGCCGCCACCGCTCGGGCGCCTGGGAGGGTGCCCAGGTCCACTGCATGCCGAGTTCGTGCGCGAGCCACTGCGCCAGGTTCTCCCCGCCGGCGGCCCACACCTCCTGCAGACCGATCACATCGGGTTGCAGATCGCGCAGCACACTGAGGATCGCCTTCTGCCGCTGCTCCCAGGGCCCGAACCGCCACCACACGTTCCACGTCAGTACGCGCATCTGCCACCTCGCTCGAGTGTTAGAGCCCAAGTCTCGAGGCAGGCCTGCTGATCCAGGGGGTGTCCTTCGGATCTTGCCCCCTAGGCCCTGTCCGGCCGATCTTGCCGGGCTCGCGTGCCCTGGCACGGCACCTCGCTGCGTTGTCGTCAGTCGCCGACGCTCCGCGTCGGCTCCTTC